>JAYTMG010000284.1:0-2982 GCA_043728745.1 Verrucomicrobiaceae bacterium | reverse complement strand
ACGTCAGTGGCAATCGAGGGTTCGCCGCTATCGCGGCAAACGGGGCTTAGGAAAGCCCCGCTCCCATTCGACTTTCCGCAATAGACTCCTTGTTTCTGGCAGATGGTATTACTCGGTGCTGGGTGCGTCCACTTGGTTTCGAGGTCGGGGACCGGGGGGCGCGGCGTGGGCGGTCTCCTGGGGGGCGAAAATGAAACGATTTTCGGTCTGGATGATAGGTTTTGCCGGGATTTTCCGCATGTGAAGGTGTGAGACTCGATTCCTCTGAACTAGCGCCAAACGATTGCCGGACACCTGCAAGGGTATTTCCTGCTCGGCTGGGGGCTCTCCGGAGGACTCGGGGATGGATAAAAACTATCCGGCGAGGGTCTCGTGCGCTCGGGGATGCTCTTCGTTCGCTCCGGCATGGCTCTGGTTTGTTCCGGGATGGGTGTCGAGGGCTCCGGCGCGGAGTTCGTGGGCTCCAGGTCGCTTCTGGAGGGTTCCGGGGGTGGGTCTCGTGTGCCCGGTGGTGGGGTTCGAGGGCTCCGGCGGGCGTCTCGTTGGTTCCGTCGCGGCTTTCGTTTGTTCCGGCGGTGGGCTCGGGCTTTCCGGTGCGCTTTTCCTTTTTCCCGCAGAACATCAACTAAACACACACAACATAGAACCGATAGAAAGTAATCAATTCAATGAGCACAAATGAATCATGGCAGTCCGTGGCGAGTCGAGGGCAGGCATCTACCGCTGTTTGGCGGACTCATTCGCCCGGCTTCACGGTGGGCGAAATCACCCTCGTTCTGCATCAAACCGATGTGGATAATCTGCCGGTCGCGGCGCAGGCCGTCGTGACCCAGGAAGATCTGGTGGATACGGCGCGTAATGCGCGGGATATGGTGATCGATTTGATCAAAGACCTCGCGATCCGTTTCCCACGCAAGCTGGATGGGGAGCTGGGCGCTCGCGACCCGTTTCACGCGGATCTGAAGCATATCCGGGTGGTGGAGATGGATGGGCTGGATTCGGTGGTGACTCGCGGGCAGCGGGCGCTTTCGCTGTGGGTGAAGTTTAATGCGCGCCGGGTGGCGGCGGGGGGCACGCCGTTCCTGGTAGGCGGTTCGGCGGTGGCGGTGCTCAGTGCGGCGTTGATCGATTTGCCGGTGAAGACGCAGGAGGTGGCAAATGAGGTGTCGGATTTGACGGATCTGCGCAGTGACTTGCTGGCGCTGAAGGATAAGGTGGATACGAATAATAAGCGCTGGTTCGCTGCGTGGGAGGGGGAGTTCTCCGTCGGCTCGCCGGAGCGGAATGCGCTCTCGCAGATCGATACAGGCTCGCCTACGCCGCTGCCTACGGTGCTGGAGATCGCCCCGCCGCTGGTGGCGGTGGATGGGACGACGGTGCAGGTGAATTACGCGGCGGGCGGGGGCGCTCATGCGTCGGTGCGGATGCTCCAGTTTCACATCGTGGGTGAGCCGGAGTGGGGGAACGAGGAGCCGGTGACGGAGCCTTCGCAGACGGTAAATAACGGGGCTTTCGCGCTGGCGCTGGTGCGCTTCCGCACGCGGGTGTCGAACTCGACGGGCGAGGTGTTTTCACCCGCGGTGGAGATTCAGATGTAGGGCATCCTTGCGGTGGTAGGAGCGGGGCTTGGAGCCCCGCTCCTATCCGTTTTTTATGTCCTTCCATATCGTCAGTATCGACGCTCCGCAGTGCTCGCTTTCTTGCAAGGACGGGCAGTTGGTTTGTCGGGTGGATGGGGAGCCGGTGCGCACGATCCCGCTGGAGGATGTGGCCTCGATTATCATCACGTCCTTTTCCGCATCGCTCCACAGCCATCTGCTGCTGGAGGCGGCGCGGCACGGGGTGGCGCTGATTCTTTGCGAATCGTTCAAGCCGGTGAGTATCCTCCTCCCGGCGAATCGGAATACCGATACGCTGCTCACCCGCGCCGTCCTTTCCCTGCCGGAAAAAGCGCGGCTGGCGATGTGGCAAAAGACGATCGATGCGAAGTGTGCAAACCAGCTTTCTCTCGTGGAGCAGATCGCGCCGGGCGATCCGTCGGTCCCGGCGCTGCGGGCTACTGCGAATGGGAAGAAGCCGCATAAGGAAGCGGTGTGCGCGAAGGTGTTTTGGGGCGTGTGGGGCCGGGCGGCGCAGAGCGATAGCTTCACTCGCGAGCGCTCGCAGCCGGGGCTGAATGCGCTGCTAAACTATGGCTACGCCGTGCTGCTTTCCACGGTTTTGCAAAAGCTCTTTGCGGTGGGGCTGGACCCGACGTTTGGCCTCTCGCACGCGACGCGGGAACGCTCGACGCCGCTCGCCTACGACATCATGGAGCCGTTCCGCCCATGTGTGGATTGGCGCGTTTATCAGTGGGTGCGCAACCGGGCAGCGCTGCAATCTGCCGCCCCCGACGCCCCTCTGGAGGTGACGAAGGAGTTTCGCGCATGGGTGACGAAGTTCCCGCTCGTCCGCGTGGAGTGGGAGGCGTTTGCGCTCTCGGTGGAAGGCGTGATCGAAGGCGTCGTCCGCACCTTTCGCCGCGCTGTGATGGAGCAAAAACCCGCCGTTTATCGACCATGGATACAGAGAAATACAAAATGGGCTGGCTCCTAGTCACATTCGACCTGCCGGTGGGCACAAAGGCGCAGCGCAAAGTCGCGCACGACTTCCGCGAATGGCTGAAGGACGACGGTTACGCCATGATCCAATGGAGCGTGTACGCGCGCTCGTGCGTGACGTTTTCCCGGCAGGAAACGCACATCGCCCGAGTGCGCGCACAACTGCCCGACGAGGGAAATGTGAGGGTGCTCTTTGTGACTCGCGCCCAATGGGAGCGGAGCTACGTCCTACACGGTTCGCCCGCGAAGCTGCATCCGCCGGAGGGGATGCCCGAGCAGATCTTGCTTTGGTAGGAAAGGGGCCGCTGGCTCCAAGTGACCGTTCGTCAACGGTTTGGAGCCAGCGGTGTACCCCCCGGCCTTTTTGGACTCAAGGCAAAGC
>JAYTMG010000283.1:0-1110 GCA_043728745.1 Verrucomicrobiaceae bacterium | reverse complement strand
TACTGATGGGGATGAAGCCTTCGACGGAATTCGATGGCCAGAACAACCTTCACGTCCTCCACATGGTCGCGCCGAATGTTTACTGGCTCTCGAAAATCGGCGTGAATGGCGAATGGCTCGGGCAGGTAGTTTACGATTCACCGAAGGGGCGCGCGATGCTGCGCAAAGACCCCGATGGCACACTGAGCATCGTGGGCGCCAAGCGGAAGGCCGAGCGCCCGGCGGGGCTCCCTCCGATCCCGAAATTGAGCGAGCGTCCCGTGGCAATCCCTGCGCAGTAGCGGGCAAAAAATCCGCGCCAAAATGAAATCCGCGCTTGCTTTCCCAGCCCCCGACTCGCAACGGAATCACGCATGTTAAACGACGAGCAAAAACAGAAGGTCAGCGCATGGATCGCTGAAGGGGTAAAACTTTCCGACATCCAGACCCGCCTCGAGAACGAGTGCGAGGTGCGTCTCACTTATATGGAAGTCCGCCTTCTCGTGGACGATCTGAAGCTGATTCCGAAAGACCCGGTCATAGAAGTCCCGCCTGCGCCACCGGTTCCACCGCCCGCCGCTGCCTCGCCAACGCCAGACGGAACGGTCGCGCCGGAAGATGCGCTGCCCGTGCCGCCTCCGAGCGGGAATGTGACGCTGACTGTGGACGCCATCGCAAAGCCGGGAACGGTCGTGAGCGGAAAGGTGACGTTTAGCGACGGGATCACGGCTGCGTGGTATCTCGACCAGACGGGCCGTCTCGGCGTGGCCGCAGAAGAGCCGGGATACCGTCCACCGGGTGCGGATGTGCAGGAGTTTCAGACGTTGCTCGATCAACAACTGGCGAAGATGGGCTTTTGAGGCGAGTCTCCCGCCGAATGATAGAACTACTCGAATCGCGAATCGCACCGGCGGGGTTGATCATGGTCACGTTGTCCGACGGCAACGTGCTGCTCAAAGGCGGGGCGGGCGACGCCAGCGACGAGTCGGCGATCCTCACGCGGCCCAGCGAGGGGAGACTCGTTATCACACCGGCTGCAAACGTCTCGGTTCGCTTTCTCGAAACAACGACGGAGCCCGGCGTGCCACTCACACTCGACGGATTCACGGGAGATCTGGTCGCTTCTCTCGG
>JAYTMG010000282.1:0-2603 GCA_043728745.1 Verrucomicrobiaceae bacterium | reverse complement strand
ACATTTGTTGAGGGGTGATACATGATTTCGTTGATGACAATCTGCGTCGGGTCCACGCCGACTTGGACCGAAACCGTCGTGATTGCGGACTGCAATGTGACCTACGGCGGCGTGCCGCTCATCGTCGGCGGCTGGGTCGGATCGCTGGCAAATAGCGGCGAGACGATCCGCCTGCAATACCCGGACTCGAACGCAGCGGACGGCTTTAGCGAAGCGGACCAAGTGAACTATTCCAAGGAAGGCGATTGGGGCTTGCGGCGCGCATTTACCATCGGCGGCGAGACCGGATGGGAATGGGAAGCGCGGGCGGATGGATTGGGCGATTCGATCGAACTGATCAACCCGCTGATGTCCAATAACAACGGGCAAAACTGGACGAAGCGCGAGAACGCCGCAGTCGGCAATCAACGCACGCCCGGTGGCGCAAATACGGACATTTCTGCGAACCCGGCGCTCAACAGCGCACCGTTCATTTCGAGCGTGAAGCATCGCCCAGCGATTCCAGTGCCCGGCCAGACGGTGAACGTCACGGCCAAGCTCAGCGACGAACTCACCACGGGCATCACCGGCCAGGTCCTGTGGCGCACATGGGTGCCAAATCAAAACGTCGCCACGACACCAGCGGGTAATTTTTCCCCGCTTGCGATGTTCGACGACGGACTCCACGGCGACGGGCTCGCAAACGACGGCGAATTCGGCGCGACGATCCCAGCGCAAACTCTGAACACGATTGTCGAGTTTTACGTTCGTGCGACCGACAGCGGAAGCCGCGTCCGCACATGGCCCGCGCCGACGAATGCGACCGGCACGCAAGGCGCGAACTGCAATTACCAAGTCGATAACGAAGTGTGGACTGCACGCCAGCCAATCTACCGGCTCATCGCTACTGGCAGCGACCAATATGAATTTGACCCCGCACGCTGGGCGCAAGGCAGCGACGCATCGATCAATGTCACCTTCGTCTCCCAACAAGGCGACGACATCGACGTTCATTACCAAAGCGCCATCCGAGTTCGCGGCGCGGGCAGCCGCAGCAACATTCCGCGCAACTGGAAGGTCGAGTGGGTGGCCGACGATCAATTCAACGGACAACGCGGCGGAAATCTAAATATCGCCTTCCCATACCTGCAATACATCGGCGCACAGCTCATGAAGCAGGCCAACCTCCCTCACGAAGGCGCGATCCCCGTGCAAGTCCGCCTCAACCGCACGAACAACGCGACGAACACGTTGAAATACGGGTACGGAATGTACGTCCACATGCAGCCCATCGGCGACAACAGCTACACGGACGACAACTTCTCCACCGATGGCGGCGGGAATGTTTACAAAAAAGTCCGCGCAGGATCGACGAACTTCACCGTGCAAGCAGACGGAACTGGCGCACCAAATGTCGCCGGCTACATCGGCCAAGGCTGGAGCAAGCAATCGAATGCCAGCGTCAATAATTGGAGCGACCTTCACGCATGGATGCAGGTCAACACATCAAACTACAACGAAGCCACTCTCGGCACCGTGATGGACATCGACCAATGGTGCCGCGCCCTCGCGATGACGGTGATTTTGAGCGACAATGAAACCAACATCAGCAACGGCGCACTCGATGATTTTGGTGTTTATTTCGGAGTCGCAGACCCTCGCGTGAAACTGCTCATCCACGATTACGACACGATTCTCGCGGGTGGCGACGCCTCGACGACTGCGACAGGCAGCGGCATTTACCACATGACCGACCCCACATTTGGCGGCGGAGAAACGCTCCCCGCGATGGCGAATTTTTACTCCGACCCGCAGATCAACCAGCGGTATAAAGCGCAGCTTTTTGAACTGCTGAACACGGTCTTCCTGCCTGCGAATTTCGACGCGACCATTGACGCGCAACTTGGAGATTGGACCAGCCCTATCGGCTCCCTCCCGCAAGCGACACGCGACGGCTACAAAGCATTCAACGCCGCACGCCGCACGCACATCCTCGGCATCATCAACGGAACCTTCTCCGCTGCGTGCAGCCTCGGCGTGACGGGCGGTTACCCGACTACGACAGTCGCCACCACGACTGGATTGAGCGGCACCGTCAATTCCGTCACCACGCGTCGGGTCACCGTCAACAACATCCCCGTCACAATTAATAACTACAACGCTGGCGCAAACGGCAGCGGCACATGGACAGCGGGTACCGCAGTCACACTGCTGCCCGGCATGAATACCGTCGTCGTGCGCGCCCTCGGGAAAAATGATGTCGTGCTGGAAACGCAGACATTTAGCATCGTGTATGATGACGCCTCCGTGGTGAACATCTCCGCGCCAATCACCACCAACACCGTCTGGACCGCAGCGAGCGGGCCTTACCGGATTACCACCAGCATTTCCGTGGATGCGACCTTGAGCATCCAGCCCGGCACGACAGTTTTTGTCGATCCGGGCGTGTCGCTCGCCGCCTCAAACACAGGCCGCATTCTAGCAGAAGGCACGGTGGATTTGCCAGTGCGCATCAGCCGCCAGACGACTACTGCTGGCACTTGGGGCGGCATCTCTCTCGACGAATCGCCGCAGGAATCGCGCTTCGTAAACGTCATCATCGACGGCAATAGCAGCACCGCAAT
>JAYTMG010000281.1:0-22390 GCA_043728745.1 Verrucomicrobiaceae bacterium | reverse complement strand
GTCCACCCGCACACTTCTAACTATCGCCATCATTTCCACTGCCGCTCTCACGGGATGCAAGACCGTGTATTCAAGCGTCTATTCGAACAAAAAGAACTCGTTCAAGCCGCCTGTTGTAGAGTCGAAGGTCGAGCTGAAAGCTACCGATATCATCGACCAGCTCAACACGGTGCAACCTGGCGGCGCGCTGCCCGGGATGAATACGGACCAGAACGCAATTCCTGGCCTGTCGCCAGTGCCCGCCGCAGATCCGGCCGCACCTGCGGTGCCTGGAGCGACTCCGGCGATTCCGGGTCTGTAGGTTCATCGAACAATCTAGCCGCGGCCCGCAACCTTGGGACGCGGTGCGGGTTTAGTTGCCGGGAGGTACCCAATTTGTGAGTAAGAAAACTAAATCCGCCAATCCGCAGCCAGTCGAGCCGCCGCCGCCCATCGAGGCGGAAGTGCTCGTCTATGTTGGCGAGGAACTCACGTCGAAATACTCGATCACGCACGGTGAGTATCTCATCGGACGGGAAAAAGCCTGTCAGATTTGCATCGAGATCGAAGGAATTTCGCGCCATCACGCACGGCTGACTTTTCAAGGCTACGAGCTCGTTATTGAAGATTTGGGGAGCAGCAACGGCGTGTTCATTGAGGGCATCCAGGTCCAGCTCCCGACCCGCGTCCGGCCGGACCAGCAGGTGGAAGTCGGCGATGCGCGCATCTTCATCCGATTAAAAGCCGAGGCCAGCGAGAGGCTCTCGGCAGCATTGTGGGACCCGGATCTCGGGCTCGCTCCGGTGCGGGCACTTTTCAACGGGAAGAAGTATAAAGTCATGGGCAGCATCGGACGCGGCGGCATGGGCGTCGTGCATCAAGCCCGCGACCTGCGCATTCACCGGCAGGTGGCGATGAAGGTCATCAAAACGGCGAGCCAATTCTCGCGGGAAAACGTCCTCCGATTTGTCGATGAAGCCCAGCTCACCGGGCAGCTCCAGCATCCGAATATTGTCCCCGTCTATGAGATCGCGCTCGATGAGCAGGACGAAGTTTTTTACACGATGAAATACGTCAAGGGCATCACGCTCGACGACGTGCTCAAGGGCCTGCGGCAGGGCGATGCAGCGATGGTAAAGGAGTATTCGCTGACGGCGTTGCTCGACATCTTTCAGAAGATTTGCGACGGCGTCGCGTACGCGCATTCGATGGGCGTGGTCCATCGCGATTTGAAGCCCGACAACATCATGATCGGCGAATACGGCGAAGTCCTCGTGATGGATTGGGGCCTCGCGAAGCGCATGTCTTCCGGGATGCACGATGAGCACCTTTCCGACGCGGCGCCTCGCACTCCGGTGCCCGCAGCCGAGATGCCGCCGCCGAATCTCCGCGAGTTTCAGACACTGAACGGGCTTATCGTCGGCACGCCGCCTTACATTTCGCCGGAAGCTGCGCGAGGGGATTTGGATTTGATCACGCCGCAGAGCGACATCTACGTGCTCGGGTCGATTTTGTATGCGATGCTCACGCTCCGCCCGCCGTATCCGGGGAAGGAATTCGGAGAGCTGATCGAGCAAATCGTCAGCGGGAAATTCGAGCACCCGAGCAGTTTCAACGCGGCATCCCGGGAATCGTCCGACGGCACTGGCGACAACATCGCGTATGTGCTCTCGCACTTGCCCGGTCGGCGTGTGCCGGAAGGTCTCGCGGCGATCGTCTTGAAGGCGATGTCGTACGCCATGTGCGACCGATATGCAAAAGTGGAGGAATTGCAGGACGACATCACCGCGTGGCAAAACGGCTTTGCGCCAAAGGCCGAGCGCGCGGGTCTCCGCAAGCAAATCTCGCTTTGGGCCGCGCGGCACAAGGACAAGGTCGCGCTGATTACCTCGTTCGTAGTGATATTTCTGGTCGCGGTGATCTGGCTTTTTCTCTCGCTGAAAAACCAGCGCGACATCGCGCAAACAAACGAACGAATCGCCACGACCAAGCAACAACAGCTCGACGTGGCCCTTGCCGACTTGCAAGGCACCGGGCCGATCTTTTTTGCCGAGGCAAAGGAGTTTGCGAAAAAGAAGGAATTCGACAAAGCGCTCGACAAGCTCGACGCCGCGCTTCGCCAGCTCCCGAATAATGCGGACTATCACTACCAGCGCGGAAACCTTTGCCAGACATTGTTACGGCTCGATGAAGCCGAGGATGAATATCAACGCGTCCTTGAATTGAACGTCAACTTTCCCGGCGCGAAAGAGAACCTCGCCCTTACGCAGAAACTGCTCGCGGCGGAGAACGACGACCGTGAGCTTGAGCCGAAACACATGGATGAGCTCGAAGCGGCGCTGACTGCGCAGAAGCGGATGGATGAAGCCTCCACCGTGAAGAAAATGACTGGTTTGGAGCGCGGTAAGTTTCTTCGCGAACTCAGTTCTGCGATTGCTCTGAATCCAGAATTGAAACCGTTGGGTGCGCTCATTGCAGATCGCAAGGATCTCCGGCAACGCTTCCACCGGCGCGAGGACGGGACTTGGAGCGCAAGTTTCAAGAGCGTAAACGCGACAGTGTTTTCGCCCCTCCTTCGTAGCAATATCGTCCGCATCTCAATGCTTTACCTCGACGACACCGAAGTTCCGGATCTAGCAATCCTGTCTGGGATGAAAGAACTCCGGGTGTTGTCCTTGACCAAGTCCCGGGGCGTCACGGATCTGTCGCCGCTCGCCGGACTTCCTATTGAAATTCTCTCGCTGAGCGGGACGGATGTGAAGGATCTGACGCCCCTTAAATCGATGCCGCTTACCGAACTGCGGCTCGATGGATGCAAAAAGATTGTCGATTTGACTCCGCTGAATTCGCTGCAAAAACTTTCCTCCCTGACCCTGCCGCAAAGGGGGACGGTCGATATAGATTTCTTGCGGGAGATGAGATCGCTTGAACGACTCAGCTTCTCGGAACCGCCCATTTTGGTGGAAAAGTTTTGGAAGCAGCAGTCCAACCGTCCGGCGAAATAAACTCTACTGCCGCGGGAGGCCCAGTCCACCATTCTCGGGCTCCTGCTTTTTATCCGGCAGCGGCCCTGGTTTTTTGCCGGATTTTACCAGCGAGAGACGATTATGCAGTTGGTCAGGCGCGAGGTTTTCGCCGATGAGGAAATCGATGTAGCGGGAGAGAAGCTGCTGGTAAGTGCGATCCGTATCGCGCCGTGGACCGAGCACCTCGATTGCCATTCGCAGCCCTTGTTCGTAAGCCTCGGCGGCGGCTTTCGGGCGGCGGCGGGTGATTTCTTCATCGCCGCGCCGGAAGTTTGCCACTGCCTTCACCAACTCCGGTGAATGTGAACCCGCAGGCTCCGGCTTGATGGATTCGCGGGCACCCACGATGTCCTCCACGAGGAGGATTTGTTCCTTGCTGAGCTCCAACAGCGCCAACTGCGCGCGATATTCGTTACGCAAGTCGATATAACGTTGGTCGCGCCAGCGCTGCTCGCCAAACTCCTGCTTGAAGATGAGCATCGCCCGCGACAGATCCTCGGCAGCCTGCCGGTTGTCGCCCGCGACTTTCGCCCGTGCCGCAGCGTCGATGTAATTCTGCGCACGTTCGAAAAGCAGCGGAGGAGCACTCGGCGCCACCGTCACAGCGACCGGCTCTTGCAAGGGATCGACTGGCGCGATGACCATGCGCTCCGGTCCTTTATCCACGGGCACGGGAGTCAAATCCACAGACGCACCCGGAATGCCCGAACCGATATCCAACCCGCCGCCATTGAGAAAGGGTAGGAGCGCCACGATGAGCAATACGCCGCCGATCCCCGCGATGATCCAGCGCACATCGCGGACTCCTTTTTGCGGCAGCACTTCTTCATCTTCATCCTCATCCGCGTGAGCCGGCTCGGATGGCTCCACTTTGGGCTTCGGCACAGGGCGCAGAGCTGGAGGCTGCGCCAAAGGAGCGGGCGGCGATACATTCGCACTGAGTGCCTGCACTAACTGCGCCGACTGCGCGGCCTGCGGAGCCTGCGGGCCATTGCTTTTCACCGGCGCCGCGTTCGGCAGAATGATGGGCACTGGCGGGGCGGACGCAGATGCGAGCACCGGCGGCGGCGGCGTCTCCCGAGCGAAAGCGGCTCGGAGAAACGGCAGCACTTTCGACTCCAGCTCAGCCGCATTGCCGGGCTCCAGCAACCATGAGATTTGCCCCAATCCGTATTCCACGGCTTTCGGCGCAAACGCCAGCATCGTCTGCTCAATCGCCGAAGCCGATGGGATTTGCTCCGGCACACCGAGCTTGTTCATCACCTCCGTGAAAAACTCACAGGCCGACACCGCCGCGAGCTTCATCGTGGGCTCCTCCGCGACGATCTCCCGCCAGAGCGCAGCCACCATCATGCCCGAAAAGAAATCCGGCCACCACACGCGCGCCGCACCGAGACTCGGGGCAAACGGCGAGTCCGGCAAATGCGCCGCAAGCCGCGTCCGCACCGACATCTCCGATTCCCCGAGCTGCACCTCGAAGCCCGAAGTCTCCAGCTCCGAATCCATGTCTGCGCACAACGGCGCGATCGCGTTTAAAATCGGCGCAATCCCCGCCCCCGCAGCGGACGTCGCAAAACGAATCGCCAGACCCTCATCGGCAAACAGCCGCGCCACCCGTTGCAGCGCCCGTGCAAGCACCCCGGCCCACGGCTGCACACCCACCGGGAACTGCGTCCCCGATTTCGCAATCACCTCGTCGAACACCTCCGACCCACGCGCCGGGTCCTGCGAAATAGTCGTCTGGAGCCACGCATGGCGAAGAAACGCCCGGAACGCGCCGCGCGAAGTGGCGACGCCGAAGCGAACGAGATGGGCGGCGGGACTTGGGCTATCCGGTTTCATAGACAAGGATGCGAGCATGTCGCGGGGCACTGTGCTATAAAAGGATTATTGCTCACTCCGCGTCGAGTTGTTTCAGACTCAGATGCCCCGCCTTCTCCACGGCCGCCTGTCCTTTTTCCCCCACCATGTAGTCCAGCATCGTCTTCACATTCCCCGTCGGCTTCCCTGCGGTGATTAAAAAAAGCGGACGCGAAAGCGGATACTTACCCGTCTTGATCGCACCCATCGTCGGCTCGATCACCGTCCCATTATCCAGCTCCAGCGGGATCGCCTTCAGCCCCGCCTTCGGCATCTCGCCCACTTCCAGCAGCGAGATCGCCCCGCCGTTAAACTCCACCGTATCGCGAACTTCGTCCGGCGTCTCCAGCACCTCCGCCTTCGAGAGCGGTGCCTTCCGCACATCCTCATAAAGCCAGATCGCAAACACATCCCAAACCCCGCGACCCGAAAAACCGCCTGGTCGATTATAAAAAACAATCTCCCGATCCGCACCACCCAGCTCCTTCCAATTCTTCACCCGCCGCTCATAAATCGCCACCAATTGCCGACGCGAAAGCTTCCGCACACCCGCCTGCCAGATCTCCTCCGGCACCACCACCAGCACCGCTTGCGCCCCGATCTTCGTCTCCGTGAAGCGCTTATCCGGAGACGCCGCGCGCTCTTCCCCCGTGATAGCCCGGCTCGAAAGCCCCAAATCCACCACATTCAGCCCCACTCCCGCGATCCCCGCCGCGCTCCCGCCCTCCGTCACCACTTTGAACTCGATATCAAAAGACCTCTTCAAATCCTCACTGCAAGCCGCCACCGGCAACCCCACAACCGCCGTCCCGCGAATCACCAGAAGCCCCGCAAAAGCGTTCGGCGCGAACATGCACAGAGCGATCAAAATGGTTACTGAGGTTCGAAAAATCATCATCGGGTGTAAGATACCTCATTCCCCCCTCGCACGCAAAGTCCGCATTTTTGCAATTCCTCACGACTGGCGTAGGCTCTCCGAGATGGATCACTTTTAATCACACCCTGCTCCGACTACTCCTTGAGCGGCGGCCACCATCGCCAGTCTGGGTCGGACGAGGAATCATCAGTCGAAAGCTTCCCATCGTCGTCCTTGCGGTTGATGGCGACGGAGTAGAGCAGGTAACCGTCCGGTGCGAGGCGATAACGGAAGGGCTGTCCGTCGCATGGATCGTGGGGCATCGTTGCCAGGAAATCTGGCACCAGAAGGTCGAGTTTTTCAGGATAGGCCCCGCGTGCCATGCGATGCCGTTCCAGCGCGCAGGCGAGTCCGGCCATGCGGAGTTTTGCATGCAGTTCGAGCGCTCTCTTTCCTGCGGATTCGTAAACGAACATGGCGAGGACCGCGTGGACGAAATTGTACTTTTTCCACGATGCCTCCAATTGATTTGCGGAATAAAGCCGCTTGCGAGGGTTCCATTGTTCTTTCGCCGGATCCCACATTGAGAGCTCCTCGTCGAAAGCGGAGTTTATCCAGAGTTGATTCCTTAGTACGTAGCTCCTGCTGCAAATGTAGCGTTCCATCAGCCAGTTTTCGTTCGCATCCGAACTCAGAAGATTATTTTTGGGCAGCTTGCCGTCGATGATATAATTGGAAAGGCCCGAATTAAGGTACGCCCGCTCCGATTGCATCGAAAACAGGTGCCGCTGAATGAGATTCACGCCTGCGACGAGTGCTTCGATTTCACGCAACTGGTCTTCGCTCCATCGGCCAGTATCCATTCCGTCGGAAATCGTTTGGCATGCCGTGGAAACGATAGACGATTCGACCAATCCCGCAATCAAAGTGGGCTCTGACTCCAGCTTTCCAGCGAGACCGAAAATAGAGCGGATGTCGTCGAGCGCTCCCGCCCCATCGCCGTTGCTCAGTCGGGCGAAGCTGCGGAGGGAAAACAGTTTTGCCGCGGATTGAAAGACCGAGAAATGGGCGTATGGCATATCCGAAATCGAGGCAAAATTCTTCGGGAAAAAGCATTGAGAGCGCTTCAATCCATCTCGGAGTTCGTCCAGTTCGGGCTGCACGAATTCCAGTCCTCGGAGGACAGCCGCCGCGTCGGTGACTGACGCATCGGACTTCGCGCTTTCCTTGTTTAAAGCGAGACTTGCCCGCCAATTGGCCAAATTCTTCCGGGGTGGACGGGAGCCGGGTTTGGATTTCTCTGACAGTTTTTGGCCGAGTTCAGAAGCTTTCTTCAGCCTCGTCGCTCGCGGCCCTTTTCCTTCCTTCGCGAAGACTTCCTTCCAGAGCGGAGTCGTCGCGAAGTTATCGGCATCGGGGACCTCAGCCGAGCGGTCATACTCGGGGAGATAGATTTTCACTCCGCGAGCCCGTGCATCTGTCTCGTAAGCGGCCCACTTTTTCTGCCACCGCCAGTCGTTCACCAAATATACGACGACAACAAATACGACTGACAACAGTAAGTAGCGCACCCACCAGGAACGGGAGAAGCGGCGGGATCGAGAAGGCGGAGATTCTGTGGACATCGCTGCGGTTTATCTGCGGAGCGCAGGGAAAACAATCACCGGTTCACTTCGGCATCGAGAACCGAAAACAGCGACCACTTTGCTTCGCGATTACCAGAATGGCGGTTCCGTTTTCGACAATGAATGGTTGGAAGTCTGGAGTCTCCTTTTCCGAAAGGCCATCGATTCGGATTGCGCCGACGACTTCGCCGGTCGCTTTGAAGACATAAACGAAAGGGTTCGGCACGTCGAAGCCTCCCGCCGCAACGATGCGGGTTCCGTCGAACGCGATTCTTGAAAGGTTCTTGCCCGCTGTGAAATCGATTGTTCGGATGGGCGTTCCGTCAGGCTGAAAGATCGTAATCGTATCCATTGGAAGATGGCTCGGCGGGAGTGGGAATGGAGTGAACAAACCACCGGAATCATTTCCCAACGACGTGTCGCGTATGGCTATTGTGCCGTCGGGCGCAAAGCGGACTGCACCAATCGATTCCAGCCAGTGCCCGTCAGCGCGATGAGTGATCGTTTTGTCGTGAGACCACTGATCGTCGTCCCGGCGGGCCAGGACGGCTTTATCCCATCGTCCGACGACGAAGCGCTTTGAGTTCGGTTGTGCAAACCACTGCTCGGGGCTGTCTTTTTCAAATGAAGGGGCTGGTTTTTCGTGAAGAGTGCCGTCGGGCGAAAAGTGAAGAAAATGGCCGCTCCACGGGTTGGGTTTTTCGGCATCAGAAGCGTTCAGCTTTACGAATACGTCGCCTTGTTCGTTTACCGTGAGCGATTCGCCGAAACCGGTTTCCACCTCTTGCCCTGCTCCAGGCTTGCAGAGGTGGAGCGATTTTCCGTCCCGGTTAAATACGTGTACGGTGCCGTCTGCATGCAACGCGTAGATTTGCTCGGAAGGACCCAGGACGGCCGATTTGATTTCGTCGAGAGGTTTTCCACCTGCATCGCTGAGCTGGAATTCAGCGAGTTTCTTTGACTCGGAGGGAGGGATGTTTACCGGCGGCGCTTCGTCGTCGTGAGGGAGTGTCCACTTAGCGCGCTTTGTTTCGGTGACGCTCCACACGACATCCTCGTCGGGGCCGGTCCTCAAAATCCGGTAGGTGACACGCTCTTCCGTATTGCCGAAATACACATCGCACTCCGCGATTGGGAACGGTGCAACGTCGGTCGCGGCGGGAGCAATCGGCGAGACCGACAGGAGTTTGTAACGCACCGATTCACTATAGACGGTGTTGCCTTCAATTCGGAGTTTGTTCTCGTGGTTCACAGACCAGATCAATTTTCCGCGTTGGTCCATCACGGCGATACTCGCGCCTTCGATGTCGTCAGGTTTACTGTAGCGAATCTCAAGCAGCAGCAGCGGCGATTTGGGAATGACTTTGGCGTCGCTCACGTAGAACGAGTTTGGCGAGAACCCTTCCACCGCAGGGATGATCGCCGAAGCGAGGCATGCCCGATCCAGACTGTAGTTTCTAAAAACATTTCCGATCTGGGTGACCATGCTGTTGTTTTCTGAATCGAACAGTAAGCTATCCGGGCTGAGCGGCGGGACGGATCCCGTGAATGGGCCGGACGCGCTACCGCGACGGCTGGTTTCTTCAAATACCGATGTTCCATTTTGGTCGAGGATTCGGACAAGAAAGTCTCCCGCATCGTTCTCGCTGTAATCATTCGGGAAGGGGTCGCCGCCCATCGGACCTTTGCTGTAAGCAAAGCCGCCGACTTTCCCGTCATTGTTCACGCAAGCCTGCCAAAAGGTGAACGGCAGCTCACGCTTCCACACGATTTCTTTCGTGTCTTGTTTCGACAACGTCCCCTTGCACGGGCCGGAGCCGTATCGATGAGTCGGTTTTACCTCGAAAAGATACGCGCCGTCCGGAGATGTGACCTGGAATGGCTGCAAGGTCGGGACGCGTGGACGATAGCCTGCGGGGCAAACATGTGCGCACACGACAAGGAGCGCTGTGAGGAAGATATAGCGGCAACGGGAAAGGTTCATATCGACTTATATGGTCGGAAGGCGGGCTAAAGCACGAATCAAGTTTTCCCGACGCTTTACGCGCGGGCGGCGAGATGATGACATCCTGCAGAATGAACGATTTTCCGGTTCGTAAATCTGCGCGCATGAATCGCCGTCACTTTATCCGTCGCGTGGGGCAGGCTTCCGTTTTTGCCGCAGGATGTCGGGCTTTTGCAGATGACGCGGAAAGGCCGTCGGCAGCGGAGGAGGAGGCGATTCGCGCGATGGCGGAGGGCTTTTTGCGGGAGCATCGGGTGAAGGGGCTGGCGATTGCTTTTGGGCGGGACGGGGTGATTGCGTTTGAGCAGGGATACGGATTTGCGGATGCGGCGGGGAAGGAGGCGGTGACGGCGGAGCATCGGTTTCGCATCGCGAGTATTTCGAAGCCGATCACGGCGACGGCGGTGATGATGTGTGTGGAAAATGGGCTGCTGAAACTGGACGACACGGTGTTTGGTCCGAAGGGGATTTTGGGCGAGGCGTATGGGCGCGATTTGCCGGAGGCGGTGCTCGCGATCACGGTGGATCATTTGCTGATGCACACGAGCGGCGGGTGGAAGAATGACAAAGATGATCCGATGTTTTCGCAGCATGCGATGAAGCACGACGAGCTCATCCCGTGGGCGCTGGCGAACCAAAAGCAGACGCATCCGGCGGGGACGCACTTTGCATATTCGAACTTCGGCTACTGCGTGCTGGGGCGCGTTTTGGAGAGGGTGACGAAGCTGCCTTATGAGAGGTTTCTCACGCGGGATGTGCTGTCGAAGTGTGCCATCACAAGCATGAAGATTGCCGGGAACACGCTGGCCGAACGGCAGTCAAAAGAAGTGATGTATGTCACCGCACCGGACGGCAAAGCCTACGGGATGAATGTGGCGCGCATGGACGCGCACGGCGGCTGGATCGCGACGGCGGGGGATTTGGTGCGCTTTGCGTCGCAGTTGCCGAAGCTGCTGAGTGCGGACTCGATTCGCACGATGACGACGGCTGGCATCGGCAATGGATACGCGCGCGGCTGGGCGGTGAACAAGGTGCCGAATTGGTGGCACACGGGCGGGCTGCCGGGGACGACGACAATCATGGTGCATACGGCAAAAAGAATGTGCTGGGCCGGGCTGCTAAATGGCCGCACTGAAGGCAACCTCGACAAGCTGATGTGGCAGATGGGCCAGGCGGTGAAGGCGTGGGGATTGTGAGCGAGGGCCTCAGCGCGGGCGGACGATCATTTCTTCGACGATGACGCGCGATGGGAGATTGATGCAAAGCAGGACGCACTCGGCCATGTCTTCGGGGCGCATCATTTTTTCGCGTGAGCCGGCATCGGGGACGATGGGGCGCTTGTTGAGAAGCGGCGTGTCGATGTCGCCGGGGAAAAGCGCGCAGGCCCGGACACCGCGTCCGCGCTCCTCGGCGTTGATGCTTTGGGTCAGTCCGGCGAGGCCGAATTTCGACATGACGTAGGCGGGCCCGGCTTTTGGCGAGGCTTGTTTCCCGGCGTCGCTAACGACGTTTACGATCGTGCCGCTGCCGCGCGTGCGCATTCCGGGGAGGAAGGCTTGCACGCAGTAATAAGCGCCGTTGAGGTTGGCGTTCATCATGTCGTGGTAGTCGGGGAGGGAGAGGACTTCGAGGGCGCGCTTTGGGGCGTTGGTTCCGGCGGCGTTGACGAGCACTTCGACATCGCCAAACTCGGCGAGAATGCGGCGTCCCGCAGCTTCGACGGCGGTGGAGTCGCCGATGTCGCACGGGCACGCGAGCATCTTTGCGCCGTCAGCACCGGCGAGAGCGATCGTGTCGGCGAGCGCGTTTTCGCGGCGTCCGATGAGTGCGACGCGCCAGCCTGCTTTCACGAGCGCGAGGGCTGTGGCTTGGCCGACTCCGCTTCCTGCTCCGGTAACAACTGCGTTTTTTGTCATGCCTCCGGTTTGCGGATGCGGCGCGCGGTCGTCAAGCAGGCAGCGGCATTTATCCCACTCGCGAACTGCGAACGGTGTCGAGCGCGCGGACGATTTCCGGGATGTCGTTGCAGACGGTCGCGCCGATGTCGCTGAGCGCGCCCGTGTATCCGGCGGCGGCGGTTCCCCCGGCGAGAATCGGGGCGTCCGGCAAAAGGTGGCGGATAGTCCGCAGTTGCGCGGAGAGACCTGGATCATCGGCTGGGTAAATGATGCTGAGGGCGAGGGCGTCCGCTTTACACTGGTGAAATGCGCTCGCGATTTCCTCCGGCGGCAGGCTGGGGCCGAGGTAAACGACCTTCCACCCGCGGTCGCTCGCGGCGGCCCCGGCGATGAGCGCGCCGAGTTCGTGGAGCTGGCCGGGCGGGGTTGTGACGATCAGGACCGGCGCATTGGTCGTCTGTGAATGTGAGTGGACAAAAGTGCCGAGCAACGTGCGGATGACGGATGTCGCGCAGTGCTCGTGCGCGACACGCAGGTTCCCGCGTTCCCATTCCGTACCCACGTGCTGGACGAGTGGCACGATCACACGGAGCGTGAGCAGGCCGCGCCCGAGCGTGACCATTCCATCCTGGAGGAGCCGCTCCAACTTTCCGCTATCGAGCGCCTTCACTGCATCCAGCGCCGCGGCAAGCAGCGTCTCGGCTGTGTCGGGAGATTTTGCAGCCGGGGCGATGGCGTTTTCCGCAGCGAGCGGGCGCAGTAGCTCTGACGGCAGCGCGGCGATATTCCCGATACTGTGGCCGGCTTGTGTGGCGCGGCGCAGGAGCTGGAGACGCTCGATATCTTCATCCGAGTAAAGTCGTCGCCGGGTGTCGGTGCGCAGCGGGGTGATCACCCCGTGTCGCTTCTCCCAAGCGCGAATAACGTGCTGCGACAATCCGGACCTTCGGGCCGCGACAGCGATTGAAAATCCGTGGTTCACCATTTCGAGCGATAATTGAGACAAAATTGAGACATCCGCAAGAAAACGATCATCGCCTCTTAAAAGACGCATAGACAAAGTCTTGACGGATTTCATAAAATGAGACATATCTTAGACAAGATGAAAACAAACACTGCATCAAGTCACCTGCAAACCGCCCAGACTCCTGATTCCATCGAGGAATCACGGCTCCTTCAACAAATCGGCGCGGGCGACCGCGTGAGCTTCGATGAACTGCATCGACGCATGAACACGCTTCTTTTTTCCATCGCGATGGGCGTCCTCAACAACCGCGAGGCAGCGCAGGATGTCATTCAAGATGTGTTCATTCAGATTTGGGAGCGCGCATCGTCTTACGACCCGGAGCGGGGCAAAGCCGCGACATGGCTCATCACGCTCACGCGCAACAAGTCGATCGACCGCCTCCGCGCGCTCAACCGCCGGAGTCGGCTCAACTCGGATTTCGAAGAGCAGGGAAAAACCGACGTGCGATTCGACGACCGCGACTCGCTGATGGATGCCGTGATGGCCGAGCGCGCCGCGACGATCCGGACTGCGATTTCGAAATTGAACGCCGATCAGCAGGCGGCAATCCAACTCGCATACTTCGACGACATGCCTTACCCGGCAGTCGCGCAGCGGCTCTCAGTGCCGCTCGGCACGGTGAAGGCTCGCATTCGCCGGGGAATGAAGAAGCTGAAAAACTTGCTCGATAGCCAGTAGAAGACGCGTGACGCCGGGCGCTGCGATGCGTATTCAGCGAGGTATGAAATCCGTCTTCGCTGCACTGATACTCGCCTCTGTCGTCCCGGCCCGCGCCGGACTCGATGAATCCGTAAAAGCCCTCGCGTCCGTTGAGCGCGAAGGAAAAGGAAATGAGTCCGCCACCGCTGCGTGGAAAGATGTGGTGAAGGCAGGCCCAGCCGCCATTCCCGCGCTGCTGAAGGCCACGGGCAATGGAAATCCGGTTGCGGACAACTGGCTGCGGCTCGCAGGCGATGCGATCATTTCCTCCAGCGCTCAGAAAGCGGATTCCGTGACTCCGCTGCTCGCTTTTTTGAAGGAAACTTCGCACCCAGCCGCAGCGCGGGTTCTTGCGTTCGATCTCCTTCGTCAGGCCGATGGCGCGAAGGCCGATGAGGTGGAGCCGTCGTTGATTTCTGATCCTGTGCAGGCGCTGCGCCGTGGAGCCGTCGCACGCCTCATCGATGCGGCGAAATCGAAAAGCGGCGACGATGCGAAAGCGCTGTATTCCAAGGCGCTTGAAGCAGTGCGAGACGAGGATCAGACGAAAACAATTTCCGATGCACTCGGGAAAAACGGCGTGAAAGTGGACCTTCCCCGCCACTTCGGATTCCTCATGAAGTGGAACGTCATCGGCCCTTTTGAAAACGCCGACCGCAAAGGCTTCGACACCGTCTTTCCGCCGGAGAAGGAAGTGAAACTCGATGCTACATACGACGGCAAGAGCGGACCGATCAAATGGCAGCCAGTCGAGAGCGCGGACGATTACGGGAAGCTCGATTTGAACAAACCGCTCGGCGCAAAAAAGGAAGTGACCGCTTACGCCGTGACCACGTTCGACTCCGCCACCGAGCGCGAGGCGGAACTGCGGCTCGGCTGTAAGAATGCGTGGAAAGTGTGGCTGAACGGCGAGCTGCTTTTCAGCCGCGACGAGTATCATAGGGGCCAGAAAATGGACCAATACACGATGAAGGCGCACCTCAAAAAAGGCGCAAACACGATTCTCGTAAAAGCCTGCCAGAACGAACAGACCGAGCAATGGACCGTGGAATGGGAATTCCAGCTCCGCGTCTGCGACAGCACCGGCACGGCAATCTTGAACTGAACACGAACACCGCAGTTGAGGCTAAAAGAGAGCGGCATGATTTGCGGTCGTGGCTCACGTAGCCCTCTGCGTGAACTTTTTACGCGAAGCGCAGATCAAATAAGCGTGCGACCGGCAAAAGTGCGCTTCGCGTGAGGATCTTCACGCAGAGGGCTGCGTGAGCCACGACACGCAATCGCGGCGTCCGGGTTGAAGAATCCCTGTAAAAGTCAGGCCCACCTTCCGCGAGTTACGGAGCGACTGGTGTGCGGAATGTCAGGGATGTTTCGAGGGTTTCGCCAAGGCGATACCCGGAGTCGTCCAGAAGCTCGATGGTGACGACTTCCCCATCCGTGAGATTGGAAACCGAAACGGTTGCTGAGGTGCTGTCGATCTTGAACTGGGCCCGGCTGATTATGTAGGCGATTTCACCGCTCGAGCTTTCGCGGGTGATCAGCAGTTGAGCCGTCGGGCGAAATCCGTTGGTGGTATTGCGGGTGACTTGCACTTCGATCGTGCTGTTCGGGACGATGGCGACGGAACCGAGGCTCAACTCTGGCGCACCGTCCAAAATGGTGATGGCGGGCGATTCAGATTCAGAGTCGATGAGGTAACGCGCGTGGGGCAGCAAGCGAAGCACTACGACCTCGTCGGATTCGGCTACGCGATCTGCGATAGGGTGAATCTTTAGCGAGACCGTGTTACGGCCGGGTGGGAAAATGACCACGGAGGTCGGGCTGCGATAGTCGGAGCCGCGTTCGGCAGTGCCCTCAAGAGCGAAGCGGACGGCGAGACGCTTTGAAAGATTTCCGGTGCGGGAAAAGGTGAATGTGCCGAGGTCGGAGTTGCGTCCGATCCTGTATTCGCTCGCAGTGTCGTCTTCCGCGTAAACGCTCACGAATGGTTCATCGTCATCGAGCGCGATGCTTCCGTGGGCGGATGCGCCGATTCGATAGCTGTCGGTCGGGGAGAGGATTGCCTCGATTTCTTCGCTGCTCTCGGCTGTCCGGTCTTGGATGGCGGAGAGGGTGATGGTAAAAGAAGTAGCTCCGGCTGGGATGGTCACGCTCCAGTTACCGGAACCGATCGATGTTGCGCCCGTGATGCGGTAGTCCGCTTCCGGCACCGCCGATCCGGTGAGGGTAAATTCCACAGTCAATGGTCCCGGTTGCGCCGGTTCCAAAGCGATGACAATTTGTGCGGTGGTGGCGGAACCTTCCAAAAGTGATCCGGCAGCGGTGAGGCTCACGGCGGGAAGTGCCGTGCGGTCTTCGACATCAAATGCTGCGATGCCGTAGCTCGTTGCGGTGAATACGCGGGGCGGCGCTCCGGGTTGCACGGCGACTCGGGTCTGCGAGCCGACTGCTACGCTGGCCCATAGTGGATAGTAACTACCGTCCCAAAGCGAAAGGACGCCATCTGCTGACACCCAAACGGTAGCCGAGTCGGTGCAGGTGAGTCCCTTAATTGGTCCCGTGGAGGCCGCCCATGACGAGGCGGCGGCATATCCTCCACCCACTGTCGGTGCGAACCGTTGGACGGTGCCGCTTGTCCGGCCGACGTAAAATCCTGTATCGCCGACGCGCGCTGCGGCGCACTCGTAATCTCCCATGAGCGCCAGCTTTTGTGTATGCGTGATCGCGTCAAAAACGAAGACTCCTGAGCCTCTGGACACAGCGAGAAATTCCAGCCGCCCGTCTCCATCAAAATCCGCAACTTCAAGCGTGCTGATGCCACTCCAAGTCCCTCCAAGGTGCGGAGACTGCCAAGTTACCGCTTGGGTCGCGTAGTCGATGATCTTAATAAATACTCCTGTTGACCCCGTGTGGGCACGGTCGTTGCCGGCGATGATCTCGGGATTGCCATCTCCATTCAAATCGACCGCCTGGACCTGACTATACGGCATCCCGGACGGT
Source organism: Verrucomicrobiaceae bacterium (assembly GCA_043728745.1). GTDB lineage: Bacteria > Verrucomicrobiota > Verrucomicrobiia > Chthoniobacterales > Chthoniobacteraceae > SXWH01. The sequence continues at coordinate 6,415 of JAYTMG010000281.1, read as the reverse complement.
CGGATGGTGTTCGTCCATTTCAAAGTGAAGGCTCCTTGCGGGGAAAAGTCATAGATTTCTATGACGCCGTCGTAGAGTTGGTCGGCTGCGACGATGATTTCGAGCGCGGCGTCTCCATCGACGTTGCGCAGGCGAAGGTCGTTCAGTCCCGTCCACGAACGGTTCCCGACGATCGGCACCGAAATCGCGCGCAAGGTGAGTGTCGCGAGATCGAAAACCAGAATGCGCCCGCTGTCGTAGCCAGACTCCGAGCTCTGGCAGGCGGTCACCAGTTCCAGCGAGCCGTCGCCATCAATATCGCCGATAACCGGCGGGACAAAGGGGCCGTCCAAGTGTTCGCTTTGCCAGGTAATCTGATGAGTCTGCGTGTTTGCGACGAAAAGGTAATCTGAACCGGAGGATGTGTGCCCTGCGCCCCAATGGAGTTCCTTTATGCCATTACCATCCACGTCCGCGAGGCCGATGCGTGTGACCCCATGTTCCGGATTTCCGACGCTCCATTTCTCGGTACGCGTCGCGGCATTGAGGACATGGATGCTACCCCACTGGCCATCGCCGTAAATGAGTTCAACCTCCGGGTCCGCGTCCACGTTTGCCACTTCGATGGCTCCGATATCATGACTCGTCGAGATGCGCCATTTCTCCGATTGCAGGTCCACATCATAGGCGGAGATCCCATTCCACTGCGTGGCCGCAATTAGCTCTGCGTGGCCGTCCTGATCAAAATCAAGCGCCCGGAGGCTTGCACCGAAGCCGCCTGCACGGGTCCACTGAATTGCGTGTGAAGCGGCATCCACGATATGCCCCGATGTCGTGGCGATTTCCAGCGCCGGATCGGCATCCATTTGCGCTACCACGAGGTCCGAACCACCCGGGCCCGCGACGCTCCAAAGAAGCGTGCCAGACGAATCGAATACGCGGAGGCCCTCGTCGGTCAGCGCAATAATCTCGGCGGTACCATCGCCAGTAAGGTCCGCCGCTCGCAAAGCGTTTATGCCTGCTGAAACAGCGAACCCGCCCACACGGGTGCGTGTTGCAGGGTCGTAAAACTCAATCTCTCCAGACTCCAACCCGATGACGATTTCAGGCGCGGAATCACCGACTACGTTTGCGAGCGAGAGGGAGATGAGGGCCGACTGGTAAGGAGGATGCGCCCATACTTGGCGGTAGCCATTTCCCTCCGGTTGCAAAATCTGCCAAAAGTCGTTTGCCCCATATCCGCCTCCTATCGAGCCGGTGACGTAAACCTCCCGTTGGCCGTTGAGAGTGAGGAATTCCATGCCGGCCTCGCCGATCCCAGAGCCGTAAATCGTATGTTGCCACTCTGGTAGATCGCCCGGTGCAGCGGACACGCTCGCTACGTTCCTTATCGCGCGCATTGGCTTTGCGCCGCGCGGTTGGGTCGCAGTGGGTGCGGGCTTTGCGTAGTTGAGCTTCACCCCGGCAGAGTCAATGAGCGGACGGGCTGATGAGTCCACCAAGTCGGGCTCTTTGGCAAAGATGCCGACAGGCGTTGCGAATGACGCGAGGGCGAGGAAAACGGAGAGATGCTTCATGATGAAAGCATGAGGGAACACTGGAGGAGTTATTGCAAGTGCATTGTTCGGAATGAGATCGCGTCGGCGCAGGCCGTTCGCGGTATCCGATGAGACCTACCATGCTGCCGGTATCCGGGCTACGAAACTCCCGGCCCCGCACTTGGAGCGCTCGGTGAACTACCGGAGGCAGTCGCGGCACCCGGGATGAAGTTTTCTCTACGCGCGCGAAATGATGAGCTTCCTAAACCGCCGAAGACAGGGCATCAGTCACTTTTCACACAGCACACTCTTCTATGCTCCGCACTTTTCTCACCATTGCCTTCGCTACAAGTTCACTCGCAGCCGCAGATTGGCCGCAATTTCGCGGGCCGGAAAGCTCCGGCACCGTCGCCGATGCGAACATTCCCTCGAAGCCGAAAATCGACTGGACCGCGCCGCTCCCGGGACGCGGTCTGGCCAGCCCAATCGTCATCGGCGGGAAAGTATTCGTGACGTGCTCTAGCGGGCCGGCGCAAGAGCGGCTCCATGTTATTTGCTTCTCTACGGATGACGGCAAAAAGCTGTGGGAGCGGCAGCTCCAGGCGACCGGACGCACGATGGCGCACCCGAAAACTTCCATCGCTGCCTGTACGCCGTGCAGCGACGGGAAGAGCATTTTCGCACTGTGGAGCAGCAACGACATGGCGGCGTTCGACCTCGATGGCGGATTGCTCTGGGTGAGGGGACTCACCGCCGATTATCCCAACGCGAGCAACAGCCTCGGCATGGCATCATCGCCCATCGTCATTGGCGGAACCGTCGTCACGCAGATCGAAAACGACAGCGAGAGCTACGCGCTCGGCATCGACACAAAAACTGGCCGCAATCTATGGAAGCTCGAACGCCCGAAAGCCGCAAACTGGTGCAGCCCGGTCTCGTGGAACGGCGTCGCGATTTTGCAGTCATCGAAAGGTCTGCTCGGCGTAAATCCGGAAACCGGAAGCACGCTTTGGGATTACTCGGAAGGCGCATCGACGACCAGCTCCAGCGTAGTCTCCGGCGGCGTCATCTACGCGCCCTCAAACGGCATCACCGCCCTCGCTCCGAAAGCCAACGGCGAAGCGCCCGAGCAAGTTTGGAGGTCGAAGCAAATCAACCCCGCGACCATCAGCCCGATTGTCCTGGGCGACCGCATCTTCGCGATCAACAGCGCCGGAGTCATCGCGACCGCCGACATCAAAACCGGCACGAGCGGCTGGAAGCTGCGGCTCGCTGGAGCGTTTAGCGGATCGCCGGTTGGTTCTGGGAAAACACTGGTCGCAGTAAACGAAAAAGGCCTGCTGCAAATCGTGGACACCAGCGCACCCGAGGGCTCAGTGGTCGCGTCGCTTCAGCTCCCGCTCAAAAAAGAACCGGAAGAACTAGTCCTCTCCACACCAGCACTCAGCGGCGGGAAAATCTTCATCCGCGCGGACAGCGCGCTGTGGCGGATTGGGAATGAGTGATTGGTTGCCGAGATTGAGGGTGAAATGTGAATGACGAATGACGAATGACGAATGACGAATAACGAATTCGCAGGCGTGCTGTGAAATCAACTCGCTTGCGTTTCGTCATTCGTCATTCGTCATTCGTCATTCGTCATTCGTCATTCGTCATTCGTCATTCGTCATTCGAGAAAAGCCCCTCATTTCACGAAGGGCGAGGCACCAACCACGCGCGTTCCGGCGGGGCGCCGGGGGGACTGATGCAGGCGGGGCGCCTGCGCCACTACGGTTTGCCGCAAAATAAAATCGCCGCCCGACTCGCCGGGCAGAATGAAGGTCCCCTGCGCACCTCAAGGTTAGTTGAGACACGACTCCTTCTTCCTACCCGGCGAGCCGGACGGCGATCATGCATAATATTGAACAACGAGGGTCCCGTTTCGTCGCATGAAAAATTGTTTGCGATCTGTTACCGCTTTGGAGGCTCTGTCCCCGGCTTTTTGATCGGGGCAAAAGCCTGCTCGACGATCCGCAAAATGTTCACGCCTGTTCCGGCATCTTGCGCGCCGATTTGTTGGCGGACAAACGCGAGCGCGGCGGCATTCCCTTTCAGCGCCTGCACGGCCGAGGTCTCGTGGACAGCGACGCGAATGCGGTCAGCCGCATTTGAATAAGTCGCGCGGGCCTGCTTGAAGGCGCGCAAGGCATCGGCGTTATTTCCGGCACGGAGATGGAGCAGCCCGAGCCCTTCATAAATCGCACCGCTTTTCAGCCGTTTGGCCGCAGCGGCGAGGGACGTATCGCTGCCGCCAGGTTTTGCCCATGCGCCGACTCCAGCGCGGTACGCATCCCATTCGTTCGACGCCTGCGTTTTCCCCTCCACGCGAAAGCGAAATGGGCGATATAGCGGGTCGCCGACCCAGGTCGTCATCCACGAAAGAAACCGGACGGACATGTGCCCCGCTTCCGCAAACGTGAACCCTTCGGAAAGTCGGCGCTCAAAGACGTCGAGGTGCGAAGTCAGCGTGAGATAAGGCTCATACACATTGCCGATGGTCGCCGCCGCGCCACGGGCGATCAATGGCCCGCACCAATTGCGAGTTTCGCTGCGGAGGCTTTCCGCACTAAAGGAATGGATGTGGACTGCGACGGCACCGGGGACGAATTTGAAGCCGCCTTGTGTGAATGGGCCGTGCATCGTTTCGTGATACCAGCCGAGGTAAAGCGCGCACTGCCGCATCGGATATACTTCCGGGAAAAGCGCGGGGCCGTTATCGAGAATGACCGGCATTCCGTCGGCACGAAGATGCTCCGAGAGCGTGAGTAACCATCGCTCCCCTTCGTAGAGGCCCGCAGCCCGTACATCGTCACTGGGAAGACCACGCGCATCGATGTAAGCAAAGCCGCGCAAGCCCGTTTTTTCCGCAGCGATACCATCGGTGATCATCCGGCGCACATCAGTCACGGAAGGCCCGTCGAGGCGGCACACGAGGAGCTGACCGGTCATCTCTGTTTTGTGAATGGACTGCGTGTCGCGATAGTAAGGGTTCTTTAGCACGCCGGAAATACGGCGGCTCCAAAGCCCGAGCACACTGAGCTCCGAGTCCACCGACGAGGCATTTTGCTGAACGATTTCGGGCGGACTTCCTTCAATCACGTCGCCTTCGTAGCGGGAGGTCGCAGGTGCGATTTTGAGCGGGATTCCGCGAATGAGTGCGACGTAATGAATTTTCGTTTCTTCCACCATGCCGGATTCGTTCACTTCCGCACGGAGCTTCCACCAGCCGCGCTCGGTAAAAATTTTCCGCAGCGGCTCGGCGATGGTTTCATCGTACTCACGGCGGGTGATTTCCTCGCGTCCGGCGGTCTTCAGCGGGACAAGATTGCTTTTTGGAATGTTGCGGTGCTCGGCGTAGAAACTCGCGAGGCCCACGGAGTCGAAATCCGTTTCGTTGAAAATCACGACGGTCCGCGCCGCGAGCTCTGCGTCGCTAAGTATCTCGGGCTTCGCGTCGGGAATCGGCGGGATCTTTTGCTGGTTCGGCAGCCCGCCCGTATCCTGCGCGGATGCGGCGAAGACGGCGAAGACGGCGATGAAGAATGGAATGAGCAGTCGCTTCATAAGTGGAGTTTCAGCCCGTCGTATGCGATGCGGACGCCGGGGGGAAGCGTGCGTTCGAACTCCGCGTGGCCGAGGTCGTGGCAAAGATGCGTGAAAAGTGTCTGCGGCGACTTCATTTCTTCTGCGACAGCGAGCGCCTCTTCGACGTTCATGTGAGTTCCATGTTCTTTGTGCCGCAGGGCATCGAGGACCAGCACTTCCACACCGGCAATGATCTCTCGGACTGGCTGCGGCACTTCTTTGCAATCGCTGAGATATGCAGCCAGTTTCCGCCCGCCGCGCGTGAAGAGATAGCCGAAGGTCGTCACTCGTCCGTGCGGCACGGGGAGCGGTGTGATGGTCGTCCCGCCGAGTTGAAACGGCCCTTCGACGATGTTCGGCACTGGACGCAAATATCCCTTCGAGCGTGGGTCATCGACGAAGGCGAATGCGAACGATCGCCGGATGGTCTCCATCGTTTCCGCTGAGGCGAAAACCGGCAGCTTTCTCCCGCCAAAGCAAAACGGACGCAAGTCATCGAAGCCCATCACATGGTCCGTATGTGCATGGGTATAAATCATCGCATCGATCCTGCGGATATTCTCGCGGAGCGCCTGCGCGCGGAAATCGGGGCCCGAATCCACGCCCCACGCGCATTCCGGTGTCTCGCAGTAAATCGAAGCGCGCGTGCGGTTATCGCGCGGGTCCGTCGAGCGGCACACTTCGCAATCGCAGCCGATCATCGGGATGCCGAGCGATGTGCCAGTGCCGAGAAAAGTGAGCGTGAAATCAGACATGCAGCGCACACTTTTCAACGCCAACGCGCGATCGTTCAACCACCAAAGCGGCAACAGTGAGCTGCGGAACCGGGAAACTTTCTTTCTGAAAACTGTCATCTATAACGGAACGATGACCAGCACATCCACGAATTGCCCACGCTGCCGCGCGCCGCTCTCGGGTGGACTGTGCGCATCGTGCCTGCTCGCCAGCGCGCTGGAGCGGGGGGCGATGAATGAGCCGGAGCCGGAAGAGGAAGTGATGCGCACTTTCGCTGGCTACGATTTGATCGAGCAAATCGGTCGCGGCGGGATGGGCGTGGTGTGGCGCGCGCGGGAGGAAGGGCTGGACCGCGAGGTTGCTCTCAAGATGCTTGCCGCCGCTGATTGGGCCGGGCCCGATGACGTGCGGCGATTCCGTATGGAGGCGGAGACAGAGGCGCGGTTCGAGCACCCGAATATTGTGCCCGTCTATGCCGTCGGCGAATTCGAGGGACGTCCGTTTTTCACGATGAAGCTCGCCGTCGGGACGCTCGCGGG
>JAYTMG010000280.1:0-11918 GCA_043728745.1 Verrucomicrobiaceae bacterium | reverse complement strand
GTGTGCAGCGAAGACTACAGCCGCGGCAAGCCCCATCCGGACCCATTTTTGGAGGCCGCGCGCAGACTCAATGTCGCTGCGGAAAAGTGCCTCGTCTTTGAAGACACTGCGACCGGCGCACAGGCGGCGGCGGCGGCAGGAATGGCTTGCGTGCTCGTTCCGCAGCCCAAGCGTTCCTAGTCGGGCGATGATCTCGCTCAAGGATAAACACGCGGGCGTTCTCGTTCCGCTTTTCGCATTGCGGAGCCCGACGGACTACGGCTGCGGCGACATCGCTGCGCTGCGCCGATTTGTGGATTGGGCGGCTGCACATGGCTTCCGGCTCGTCCAACTTTTGCCGGTGAATGAAACGGGCGGCGACAACAGCCCTTACAACGCGATCAGTTCCGTCGCCATCGAGCCCACCACGATCGACCCGCACTCGATCCCCGATCTCACGCCCGGCGAGATCGCGGAAATCGCCGCCCGGCACAACGTCGCGCACAATGCTGTCCAATGGGCTCCGGTGAAAGCGCTCCGGCAGGATTTTCTCCGCAGAGCCTTTGCAAATTTTTGCGTGCAATCCTGGGGGCGCAACGATGAGCGGGCAAAAGCGTTCGCCGCATTTGCAAAGGATGAAGCCGCATGGCTGGAGGGATATGCACTTTTCCGCGTGCTCATGGCGCGGCACGGCACGGAGTCGTGGGACACATGGCCGGAAGACGTGCGCACGTTCGCGGATGGCGAGCGCTGGATGGAGTCGCTGCGGCCCGGCCATCGCGACGCGTTCGACCACGAGCTGCGCTTTATCTGCTATGTGCAATGGCAGGCGTTCGAGCAGTGGCGCGCGATGAAACGCTATGCGGAAGAACGCGGTGTGGCGTTGATGGGCGACATTCCGTTTGGCGTAAACTACAGCTCCGCCGACGTGTGGGCTGCACCGGCGCTTTTCGATCTAAAATGGAGCGGTGGAGCACCGCCGGAACCCGCATTCATGGGCGATGAGTTCGTCCGCCGATGGGGGCAAAATTGGGGCGTCCCGCTTTACGCATGGCCCGCGCATCGGGCGGACCACTTCGCATGGTGGCGGCAGCGCGTGCGCAAAGTCGCCGAGGCGTTTCATCTTTTCCGCATCGACCATGTCCTCGGTTTTTACCGCATCTACGGCTTTCCGTGGCGGCCTCAGCGCAACGCGGAATTCGCGACTCTCTCGCCGGAGGAAGCCCGCAGCCGCACCGGCGGCGAACTCCCGCGCTTTCACGACCACGACGACGACACTCCCGAGCACCGCGCGCTCAACCGCGCACAAGGCGAAGAGTTTCTACGCGTCCTGCAAGCAGAAGTCGGCCCCGGCGCGCTCGTCGGCGAGGACCTCGGCACGGTGCCGGAATACATCCGCCCGAGTCTGCTGAGCCTCGAAATCCCAGGCTTCAAAGTGCCGCATTGGGAAAAGGAACACGACGGCCCGCTCACCGTGGGCTCGGAGTATCCACGATGCTCCATCGCGACTTACGCCACGCACGACCACGATCCGCTCCGCGTCATGTGGGACAACTGGATGTCCACCATCCAGGCCGCCCTCGCAGAGCCGGAGCGCCTTTCTGCGGAAAATGAAAAAGCATGGCGCGAAGTCCGCGCATTCGCCGGATGGGCCGGATTTCGCGTCCCGCGAATCCTTCCGTTTGATGAAGTCCACGAACTTCTGCTGGCCGGCCTTTTCCGCAGCAATTCATCCGTGGCCATCGCCATGATCACCGACGTACTCGGGACCGCCGACCGTTTCAACGTCCCCGGCAGCGTGACTGCGGAGAACTGGAGCGCCCGGTTGCCAATCGGCTGGGAATCCGCATTCGAGAGCAAAGCCCGCCGCGTCGCCAAACTGTTCGCCGAAGCGGGACGATAAAACCGGGGCTCGACGTGTGTGACTGGTGATACCGTTTTCCTAATTTAAGGAGGCATCATCGTCGAGCGACATGCCAAAATACTCCACCGGGCACTGCGTAGGATACGCAGTATGTGGATAGCCTCGCCTGATGCGAGCGACGAATCGGAGCGGGGCTTTCCTAAGCCCCGAGGCCACGCAAGTGGCCATCGCACATGGTCCCGATGAATCGGAACAAACGGGGCTTTGGAACCGTCAGACCGCCGAAGGCAAAGCCCCGCTCCGATTCGCTCTCCGCGATTCCCTTATCGCTCGTCTGGCGAGGGTAACCACATACGATACGCAGCGCGGCGGGTAGAATACCCGCCCTACCCCGCCGCATATCCCTCGGGATTGGAGCCACTTCTCACCGGTCACAGGTCACCGCAGAACGCCCAAACCCGACTCCCTATTTCTTGTACTCGATTCCTGCTTCCAGCATCTTCGCGACGAAGCCGGTGTGGTATTTTCCGCGGACGAAATCCGGGTCGTGCATGATGCGTTGCTGAAATGGGATGGTCGTTTTTACTCCACGGATGATGTATTCGCCAAGCGCGCGGCGCATCCGGTTGATGGCGTTTTCGCGCGTGGTGCCGACTGCGATTACTTTTGCGATCATCGAGTCGTAATACGGCGGGACGACGTAACCGGTATATGCGTGACTATCGATCCGAACACCGCGCCCGCCGGGAGCGTAATACAGGTCGATCTTTCCGGGCGATGGCTGGAAATTATTAAACGGGTCCTCGGCATTCACCCGGCACTCGATGGCGTGGTATTTCGGGGTCGCGTTGTGCATCCAATGCGAGAGCTTTTCGCCGAATGCGACTTTGATCTGCTCCTTCACGAGATCGACGCCGTACGCTTCCTCGGTGATGCAATGTTCCACCTGGATGCGGGTGTTCATTTCCATGAAGTAGTAGTCGCCGCTGTCGTTCATGAGACACTCGATGGTGCCTGCGCCGACGTAGCCGACTTCTTTCGCGAGCCGCACGCAGTCGTCGCCCATGCGCTTGCGGATTTCCGCAGTCATGATTGGCGAGGCGGTCTCTTCGATGATCTTTTGGTTGCGGCGCTGCATCGAGCAATCGCGCTCGCCGAGGTGTACGACGTTGCCGTGCATGTCGGCCATGATCTGAAACTCGATGTGGTGCGGGTTTTCGATGAGCTTCTCGATATACACGCTGCCATTGCCAAAAGCCTTTTCCGCCTCGGTGCTCGCTGCACGAAATCCCGCGACAAGCGAACCGTCGTTGTGCGCCGGGCGCATTCCGCGTCCACCGCCGCCAGCCGTGGCTTTGATCATCACGGGATAGCCGATTTTGCGGGCAATCACGAGCGCGTCCTTTTCATTCTCCACGATGCCGTCGCTTCCAGGTGTGACGGGCATTCCCGCGCGCTTCGCGGTGGCGCGGGCGGTGTTCTTGTCGCCCATGCTGCGAATGGCGGACGATGGCGGTCCGATGAACTTGATATTGCAGCTCGCGCAAACGTCGGCGAAATGCGCGTTTTCGCTCAGGAATCCGTAGCCGGGATGAATCGCGTCGCAATCTCCCACCTCGGCGGCGGAGATAATGCGGTCGATCTTCAGGTAGCTCTGGTTGCTGGGTCCGGGACCGATGCAAATCGCTTCATCAGCGAGTTGAACGTGGAGGCTGTCCACATCCGGCTCGGAATAAACGGCGAGTGTTTTGATGCCGAGTTCCTTGCAGGCGCGGATGACGCGGAGCGCGATTTCGCCACGGTTGGCGATAAGGACTTTGTTGAACATTACAGCAGTTATTTCGCGCGAACGCGGAAGAGCACTTGTCCGTACTGCACAGGCTTCCCGATTTCTGCGACAACTTCGACGATGGTTCCCGTGGTGTCCGCCTTGATTTCGTTCATCACTTTCATGGCTTCGATGATGCAAACGACGGTGTCCGACGCGACGTCCGCGCCCGGCTTCACGAATGGCTGTGCATCCGGTGCCGGTGAGGCGTAGAATGTGCCGACCATCGGCGAGGTGATTTCCTTCAGGTTCTCCACAGCGACGGCGGGCGCGGCAGGCGCTCCGATGGCTGCGACTGGTGCCGCCACAGGCTGGTAAGACACAGGTGCGGCAACGGCGGTGGTGATGACTGGTTCTGAGCCACGCTTTAGGGTGATTTTGAACCCTTCTTGCTCGAATTTGAAAACCGACAGGTCGTTTCTCCTCATGAGAGCGACGAGCTCTTTAATATCTTTTAGGTCCAATGTGTGAGGTATGGTTGATTGTTGGTTGCTGAAACCCGGATGCTACGGGGCGCGGCAAAATGGGAGCAAGCGGGATTTTCCATTTCAGGGAAATAAATATTCCGCGCGGGGAGAAATGAGGACGAGGGGGAATGACGAATGACGAAGTCGCAAGCGAGTGAGTTCGCCGCACGCTTGCGACTTCGTCATTCGTCATTCGTCATTCGTCATTCCCCCGCCATTCCCCTACTCCCAGTTGCCGATATCGTCTTCGGTGCCGGGCTTTCCATCTCTACCGGCGGAAAACACATCATACCCCAACTTGCTCTTGGTCCCAGGGTTCCGAAACATGTATTCTTTACCCCACGGATCAACGGGAACTGACGGCATGAGCTGGCGTCCTTTTTTTGGAGTCGTGAGTGCCTTCAGACCTTCTTCATTTGTCGGCAGTCGTCCGCCATTCAGTGTCTCGTAGAGCTGGACTTGAGTGATGACGTTTTCAACGTCACTCATCACGCGAACGGTCCTCGCGGTATCGACGTTGCCGCGCATGAGATAAATTGCGGAGCCTGCGAGGAGTGCGATGATCATGACGACGAGCATGATTTCCAGAAGGGTGAACGCTGCGATGGCGTTGCGGCGGAGTGTGGTGATTGGTTTCATGGTTTTACGGGAGTGAGAATGTAATCGAAGTGTTTCCAGTTTTGTTTGAGTTGCAACTCCACGTTCCGGACTGCAATGGAGCCACTTTCATCTGACAGTGTGACCGAGAATTTGTTCAATCCCGCCTGCATTTGAAAGCCCGGCACCGCGACCTGCGCGCGCAGCCAACCGGTGTATTGAAAGCGCATCCCAGGCTCCAGTGAACGGGATTCTCCGCGAAAACCTGGGTCGGCGAGATCGGGCCATTGCACACTTGCGGCGACGGGCTTTCCTCCGTTCACGGAAAGGAGCGGCGGAGCTGTGAGGTCGGCATTGAGAATCTCAAACGAAATGACCGATGCAAGCGGTTGTGCGGCGAGTTCCAGCGTCCACTCAGTGGCCGTGTCTCCCCGGGGATCGAGCCGGACGATTTGTTCGTCGATCGTTGCGCGGGTGCGGCCAAAAATCCGGGTATCATCCAGAAGTGGTTTGGCACCGGGGAGATTGCCAAAAGGGTCGTTCAGCAGCGAAGGCGAGCCGAAATCGAACGACTGTTTCACTTCCGCCGTCCGCAATGAACTGAGAAATGCGCCGCGAACATTCGTGCCGTCGCCGGGGACTTTTATGTCGATGTAGTCGGTGTCTTCCACCGGAATCACGACGGAATCCTGAGTGGGAAGACCGATGCCCGTCCCGAGCACTTCGCTATGGAAGCGTTCGCGTCCGGTTTCCGTCCATGCGCTAATCACGGGCTGCATGTCGGGCAGATCATCAAAGTAAACGCGGAGCAGCAAATCGCGGTGGAGCGACGGCATGCGGCGCATCCGCAGGCGGAAGACGGTGTGCGGCGGCGTGGTAAGCGTCGCGGGGACCAAATCACTCTGGAACGATTCAAACCAAATCGGCAACGATGGTTGCGGGGCATTCGCGCGGCCCAGGACGTTAAAATCGAGCCACGCTGTGAAAGGCGCAGGCTGCTCGACAGCATCCTGCGCAAATGCGCTGGTGCAGGCGATGAGTAGTGCGGCGATGACGGTGCGGACCATAAACGATTATTCTATGGGGCTGGCCGACGCATTTGCAAGGGCCGGTATCATTTCGAGTGGATGCCTTGGGTGAGGCTGAAGACGGCGACCAAAATTCCGTAAATGACGACGCCGATGACTGCTGCGATGACGACCATGACCATCGGCGGGATGAGCGTGCTGACGACCTGCACCTGCTTGTCGAGCTCCCGCTCATACACATCGGCGATGAGATTCATGGTGTCGGAAAATTTACCCGTCTGCTCGCCGACGCCCATCATGTCCACAAACATTTCGGGGAAGATATTCTGCGGAGCCGCTGCGCCGGAGAGCGTCGCGCCGTCCACCACGGAGGCGCGAAGGTCGGCCATACGCAGCCGCACGAATTCATTGTCGGCGACATCTTCGAGGAGTTCCAGCGCGCGAAGAAGAGTCACACCATTTTCCGTGAGCGTGCCGAGCGTGCGCGCAAATTGCGCGTAAAACCGATAGCGCGGGATGAGGCTGAAAACGGGGATGTGCCACTTGAATTTATCCCACCCGAGGCGCCCAGATGGGTTGGCGACTGCCGCTTTAAAAAGAACGAATGCGCCAACGCCGACGCCCATGATCGCCCACCAGTAGCTGGTGAGGATGTCGTTTGCGTCGATGATCATCCGTGTCACAGCGGGCAGTTTCGAGCCCGTGTCTTTGAAGAAACTGGTGAGCTGCGGCACCATCGTCGTCATAAAGACGAGGATCAGCCCGATGCCTGCGATTACGAGGAATGAGGGATACATCAGTGCCTGCTGGACGCGGTCGCGGAGTGACTTGATGTCGGCGAGATACGTCGTGAGCCTGCGCAAAATGAGCGACAAAGAACCGGACGCCTCGCCTGCGGAAATCATGTTCACGAAGAGCGAATTGAAGATCTTTGGGAAGTCCTTCATCGCCTGCGAAAGGCTGCGTCCATCGATCAGCGACTGGTGGAGCGACTGCGAGAGAGCCTTGAGTTTCGGCTGTTTCAGCCGCTTTACGAGCACGCCGAGCGATTCATCCAGCGTCATCCCTGCGCTGAGCAAATGCGCGAGCTGCTCGCAAAAAAGATACTGCTGCGCGTGGCTGATCTTCGTGACTTTTAGCACGGGAGCCGACGACGATGTCGCAGTGCTCGCCTTGGTGACCGCTGCCGAGCTTTTCGTAGCGACCTGCTTTTGCTCCACCTTCGCGAGGGTCTTTTCTCCGCCGGGCGCGGGCAGCGCTTTCACCGGAGACTCGGCGGCCGGAGCGCTGTCGGCAGCAGCGATTTTGATGGGCGTAAACTTCTTCGACTCCACTTGGGAAATCGCTCCAGCACGGTCGTTGGCAGTCACGACTCCATCGACGAGTTGTCCACTGGAGTCTCTGGCGGTGTAGCGAAATTGCGGCATTGGCGGTGAAGTGCGGAGTAGAAAGCAGATTAAGCGAAACGAAGGCAAGCCCAGCGCATCGGCAACCTTGGACAAAAGCGCACGGGTTTCGTTCGATATCCAGTCACCCGGCGAGCGCTGCGAGGATGTGCGTGCGCAGGCGGGCACCGACGTAATCCCAGTTAAAACGCTCCGTCACATGCAGTCTGCCAGCCGCGCCGAGACGCTGGCAGAGTGCCGGATCGCGCAAAAGCTCGATCAGCGCCGCAGCGAGTCGCGGGGCGTCGTCCACGGGAATGACGCGGCCCGTTTCGCCATCGAGGATAATCTCGGGCAGCGCGCCGACATCCGAAACCACCGAAGGCACGCCGCCTAGCGCCGCCTCGATCGGCGCGATTCCAAACGGCTCGATGCGGCTCGGCAGGCAACACACCGTCGCCCGCGCCAGATAACCTCCCACGGCTTCGCGCGGCACTTTTCCCGTAAATTCCACACCGGGACTTGCGATGCCGGGATCGCAACCGACGACGATCAGCTTCGCGTTCGGGAGCGTTTCGCGGACGGCGGCGAACGCTTTCAGCAGCGTCGGCCCGCCTTTTCGCTCCCAGTCGATCCCGATAAAAACGATCGTCTGATTGCGAAACTCATCGTTCGCCAGCGGAAGCGGCCTCGATTTCAGATTACTCCCAGCGTGGACCGTCGCGACCCGCTCTTCCGGCAGGCCATAGTCCTTCACACAACTCCGCGCCACATGCCCCGCCATCGTGAAAACGCGAGTCGCCGCGTGGTAAACGGCGCGCTCCGCAGCGATCCATTCCGGCCCGGCGAGCAACTCGCGGTCAAAGCTCGGATACCCGAGATTTGCTAGATGCGTGTGGTCCGTAAAAAGAAAGTGCGGCAAGCCGGGCAGATGACCGTCGAAAAGCGACTGCGTCTGGAAAGAAAAAGCGAACTCCCCCGCCCTGCCCGCAAACCGCTCCACGATGTGTGCGCGCGCCGCTTTCATGTAACCCAGCGTCCGCCCGAAACCATTGCGCAACGAAAGCTTCCCCGAACGGATAAGCGGCCCATAAAGCCGCCGCGTCTCGACGAGATTGCGCAGAAAAAAAAGCGGGTTTTTCAACAAGCACGCCCGCCCGAAATCGAAGCGCGGGCCGATGTCCACATTCTCGAGTGGATACTCGGGAAAGTGCTTTTGGAGCTGCTCGGCAGTGCTCACATTGCTGTAGGAAAAAAGTCCGCGGCGGAGAAACAGAAGCTTCCGACCGGGAGCGGGCAAAGTCATGCGCAGCCCGTTACCGATGGCCGCAATGCAAAGCAACCTAGAAAGCCCGCCAGGGGGAATGACGAATGACGAATGACGAAGTCGCAAGCGCGCTGTGAAATCAACTCGCTTGCGTTTCGTCATTCGTCATTCGTCATTCGTCATTCGTCATTCGCCCGTCATTCCGCAAGAATCCGCTGCGTCTCCGCGAAAAGCTGCGTCGGGCTGAACGGCTTTGTGAGGAATGCGCTGGCTCCGATTCCCTCAGCCTCCTGCCGCGTGAGTTGGTGGCCGCGGGCCGTGAGCACGATGACGGGAATTTTCGCCGTGGCCGGGTCGGATTTCAGAATTTGAAGCGCTTGCAGTCCGTCCATTCCGGGCATCTGGACATCCATTATCACGAGGTCGGGCTTGTTTTTTGCCACGCATTCGATCGCCTCGTATCCGTTCCGTGCGGTGAAAATCTCGTAGTTTCCTTTGCGGATACTGAGCTCTGTGAGGCGGAGGATATGGGACTCGTCGTCAACGAGAAGAATACGGTGTGGCATGATGTTCAGGAGTGAGTGGTAAGGAGCACAAAAGTAATATCGTCCGGCACCGGGGCGGCTCCGCGAAAAAGGGTGACTTCCGACAGCAATGCCTCGCCGAGCTTTGCGGGCGGGGCTTCCGGCGTGTGGGCGAGCCAGTGCCGAAGTCTTTCCATACCCCATTCCTCGCCCTCGATGTTGCGCGATTCTGTCACACCGTCCGTGAATAGAATGATGCGGCTGCCCGGCTCCACAGCTTGGACGGCTTCCGAGCAGCGCGAATTCGACTCGATGCCGATTGGAACACCTTGGGAGGGCAACTCGGTGATCTTGCCAGTGGGCGATGCGATAATGAGCGGGCAATGTCCGGCTCCGGCGACATGGACGCGGCGGGCGGGCATGTCGAAGTATGCGAGTTGCATCGTTGCGAACATTTCCACCCGATCGAAGTCCGAAAAAAGCGTGGCCGCCACCCACTCCAGTAGCACGCCCGGCTGCTTCGCGATATCGCGCCGTGATCGCACCAATGTGCGAAGGATCGCCGCGAACAACGCCGCCGGCACACCTTTTCCCATCACGTCCGCGATGACGACGAGGACGCTCCCTTCGCCAAATCCGATCACGTCAAAAAAGTCGCCACCAACTTCGCGGGCACTGGTCGCGCTGCCAAAAATGCGGAGCTCACGGGAGTTGGGGAGCGCCGATGGAAGCAACGATTGCTGGATGCTTGCGGCGATCTCGAGATCGCGCCGCATCACTTGGTTCAGGAGGCTTTCCCGCAAGACCTGCGCATGGCGGATCTGGGTCCCGAGGAAATCCGAGAAAGTGTGAATGACATTCACCTGCCCGGCTGTAAACGGGTCCGTGTCCACATGGCGTCCGAGCCCGACGAAACCAACGAGCGTCGCCCCGATGAATACGCTGTGCAGAATCCCGCTGCTCCGTCGGGCGATCGGCGCCATTGCGTCGTCATCTTCGAGCTGGGCCGTGGCGTCCAGCCACACATCCTGCCGCGACCATACCGCACGAGCGACAGCGCAGGCATTGGGCGCGGTCGGGCCTCGTGCCGGGACGTTGATGCGGGCGGGTGCTTCCGGGCCACTACTCGCCGCGCGAATAAGCGTCCGCCCATCGGACGACGCGACGAAAAAGGCGTACCAATCGGCGGAAGTAATGCGGGCCAGCTCCTTCATCCACGGGTCCACAAGAGCCATCGGATCTTCCGCGTTGGAGAATGTGGACGTGAAACTAAAAATCGCCGAGAGGCTCTCATAACTCGCGGCGAGTTCCTCGGTGAGAAGATTGAGCTCGCACTCCAATTCTTCCACAGTCGCCGCTCGACGCCTGCCGACTACCTGTTCGCGATTTTTTGTCAGGACGAGGACGTTCCCCTTTTTCCCCCTCAAATAATCGACGGAAGTCGTGAGTGCGCGAATCAAATACAACCCCCGCCCACCTTCGCTCTCGGGGTCGGGCAGGGTCGCGTCCTCCGGAAAATCGAATCCAGCCGTATGGTCACCGATTCGCACCTCGACCGAGGTTGCGCCGACCGCCGCATCGATCGTAATCGGCAAGTGGCGCACTGCCTCGGAAGAGTAGAGCACCGCATTGTTGGCGGCTTCCATGATGACCAATTCCCACTCGTCTAAAACCTGCTCACCGAGTCCCTGCCCGGCGAGAAACTTTCGCACTTCGATACCAGCATCCCGGACGGACTGAAGGGTGCAAAGCGCCGCCAGCTTTAACGTCGTTCGATTCTCCGCAACGGGAGCGCTCTGGGTCGGGTTCATTCGTTCTTTTTACCTGCGGACGACCTCGATCACTCGGTGCAGACGCGTCAATTCCAGAACTTGCACGACGGTGCTAGTCGGATTCACAACGCAAATGCTGCCCTGCCGGGTCGCCATCGTTTTCTGGATCGAGATGAGTGCCCCGAGCCCGCTGGAATCCAGGAATTTTGTATCCGACAAGTCGATTTCGACCGCGCTCGTCTCGGGCTTTAAAGCAGCGCGAAAATTGTCTCGCAGCGCGGGAGCTGTGGTTGCGCTCAATTCGTTCACATCAGCGATGCAAAGGGTAGTTCCTGCGGAAAAAATCTTCATTTGTCTTGGAGTTGACCGATGAGAGCGTAACGAGCCCGCGGGCGAACGCACGCCCAATCAAATGACAAAATATCCGGGAACTCCCTGCCTGCGGTGATATGCAAAGGAGCCATCACGCTGGCTGTGC
Source organism: Verrucomicrobiaceae bacterium (assembly GCA_043728745.1). Classification (GTDB taxonomy): domain Bacteria; phylum Verrucomicrobiota; class Verrucomicrobiia; order Chthoniobacterales; family Chthoniobacteraceae; genus SXWH01. The sequence goes on along the minus strand of JAYTMG010000280.1, from coordinate 729 downwards.
CCCCATTTGCTCTTTCATTCCGGCGATCGCTTTCTTCACCCTCGGCAACAGGCGATCCACGCTTGCAGAAATCATTTTCACCATCGGCGCGCACGGACTGCAACCGCCCTTCAATGCTGACTGCTCCACGTTTCTAGCCATCTCGACAATGGTTGTGGAGCCGACCAGCCCGACGAATCCCACGAGCGAATGCGCCGCCTGCGCAAACTCTTCTGCATTACCGGAACCGTGCTTCCGTACGAGCTCTGCGATGACGTGCTCGATATCGCGATCGAATATCTCAAACATCTCCAGCGCACCCTCCACGCCAAGCTGCTCGGATAGGAAATCTGCGGACGCATCGATATCATCCGTGCCTCCGATGGTGACGGGTCCTGCTTCTTTACCTTCAGCAACGATGGACTGGAGGAGTTTCCGCAACGTCGCAGGGCGCAGCGGCTTCGAAAGATACTCGTCCATTCCCGCCGCGAGGCAACGGCGGTCCTCGCCCGGCATCACGTTCGCCGTGAGCGCAATAATCGTCGCGCGTTTGCGATCGGGCCGAGCAACCTCGATCGCGCGGATTTGCTGAGTGGCGGAAAGCCCGTCGAGCAACGGCATCTGAAGGTCCATCAGGATGATGTCAAATTCGCTCTCGTCGGCAGCCTGCACAGCGGCGGCACCGTCGCCGACCATCACGATCTCTGCTCCATGCCCATCGAGAATCCGGTGGATAAAACGGCGGTTGAT
>JAYTMG010000279.1:0-1673 GCA_043728745.1 Verrucomicrobiaceae bacterium | reverse complement strand
GTGCATCCGATTTGCCAATTCAGGAGGGCGAGCAAACTCGGTGGAGCAACATCATCGACGCGGGCGCTTGACGTTTTGACCGATGCGCGACTTTGAATGGCTGGATGCCAGTCATACTTTGCTTCGGAGATTCGAATACAGGGGGGGTCGACGCTGCTGCCACTGCGGCGTCGGCGATTCCGATCCGGCATCCGCGCCATGTCCGCTGGACTGGAGTTCTCGCGGCCCGGTTGGGCGCTGAGTACCACATCATCGAGGAAGGACAAAATGGACGCACCACCGTCCATGAAGATCCCATCGCCGTAGCCTCGCGCAATGGGCGTGCGTATCTGCCCGTCGTGCTGGAATCACACAAGCCCATCGACCTCGTCATTTTAATGCTCGGAACCAACGACCTCAGAACGATCCTCTGCGCTCCACCGCAAGACATCGCGGCCAGCGTAGGGCTTCTCGCGAAAATCATCCTCGCAAGCGACGCAGGGCTTCGGGGAAGAGCACCGCGTGTCCTGCTGGTTTGTCCGCCGTCCGTCGGGGATTTTGCAGAGTTGCCGGATCTCGCGGCACGATTTGCGGGAGCGCGGGAGAAGTCGCTGCAATTCCCGGCGCTCTACGAACTCGTCGCCGCGCAATGGGGCGCGGGCTTTTTCAATGCCCAGGAAATCGTGGAGCCATCACCGCTCGATGGGCTCCACCTCGATGCTGCGAGCCACTCGGCGCTCGGCGAGGCGATTGCCCGGCGCGTTTCATAAGATGCCTGTCGCCCAACTCGATGCCTTACTTGCCGGAGCCCCTCCCGTGCTTGCGCTTGCGCCGATGCAGGATGTCACGGACCTGCCGTTCTGGCGGCTCATCTCGCGCTATGGCGGCGCGGATTTGTACTACACGGAGTACTTCCGCGTGTATCGGGATTCGCGCTTGGACAAACATATCCTTCGTTCGATTACGGAAAATCCCACGGGGTGCCCCGCAATCGCGCAGATGATCGGGAACGATATCCCATCGCTCGTTCGCAGCGCGAAGGAACTGCTGCAACACAATGTCGCCGCGATCGATCTGAACCTTGGATGCCCGGCCCCGGTCGTTTATCGCAAGTGCGCGGGCGGCGGACTGCTGCGCGACATCCCGCGCGTGGATGGGATTCTTGGCGCATTACGCGACGCGATTCCGGGACGGTTCACGGTGAAAACGAGGCTCGGATTTGACACCGACGAAACAATCGACGCGCTGCTGCCGCTCTTTGCGAAACACCGAGTGGATCTTGTCACCATCCACGGCCGCACCGTGCTCCAGATGTACCGCGGCGATGTCCACTACCCGCGCATCGGGGCCGCCGTGCGCGCACTCCCCTGCCCCGTTTTGGCAAATGGCAATGTTTCGTCCGCAGTAGTTGCCGAGTCAGTCCTCTCGGACACCGGATGCCGTGGCCTGATGATAGGGCGGGGAATCATCAGGAATCCGTGGCTCTTCAGTCAAATTCGCACGCACCTTGCGGGCGGCACCATCACCCTGCCAAGCGGGCGCGATGTCCTCACCTACATCGAAGAGCTTTACGCCGCCGTCTGCGACCCCGAAGTCCGTGAAAGCGCGCAGGTGCAGAAGATGAAGAAATACGTGAACTTCATCGGAGCCGGTGTGGACTCTCCCGACTTCCTGCACGACATGCGCCGCGTCTC
>JAYTMG010000278.1:0-12133 GCA_043728745.1 Verrucomicrobiaceae bacterium | reverse complement strand
GGGTGTGATTAAAAGTGGAAATGCTCAAGTGAGCACGCTTGCGTCGTGGCGCACGCGGCCCTCCGCGTGCTTCCCCTCAAGCGAAGCGCATTATTCTCGGTGGAACGCTCATTGGATCAGCGCTTCGCGGGTAGCAGTGTCACGCAGAGGGCTGCGTGAGCCACAACTGGTTTGCCCTGAGCTTTATTCCATTTTTACTCACACCCATTTGCGGTCGGAAGCAGAGAACAGGATTGCCACCGGCACGCGGCAGACGTAATCCCGCTGAGCATGAAAATCCCGTCAATTCTTCTCAGCCTGTCCGTAGCAACCTGCATCGCCGGCGACTGGCCGCAATGGCGCGGCCCAAATCGCGACGATAACTCCACGGAGACCGGCCTGCTGAAGACTTGGCCCACCGACGGTCCGAAGCGCGCGTGGCTCTTTGAGAACGCGGGGATGGGCTACGCCGGCTTCAGCATCGCGAGCGGCAAGCTCTTCACTCTCGGTACTCGCGATGGAAAAGAAATCCTCCTCGCTCTCGACGCGAACTCGGGCAAGGAACTTTGGGCCTCGCCCATCGCCGACATCCTCGGCAACGGCTGGGGCGACGGCCCTCGCAGCACGCCGACTGTAGATGGCACCCGCGTGTTTGCGATGAGCGGAAAAGGCAGCCTCGTTTGCGCCGATGTCGCCACTGGGAAAATCGTCTGGACCGTCACCATGTCCTCGCTCGGCGGTTCGACACCCGGCTGGGGCTACACGGAGTCTCCGCTTGTGGACGGCAAGAATGTCGTCGTCACGCCCGGCGGAAACAAAGGCACAATGGCCGCACTCGACAAGGCGACAGGAACAGCCGTCTGGCAGACCGCCGAAATCACCGAAGGCGCGCAGTATTCATCCATCGTCACGGCGACCGTTGGTGGTAAAAAACAATACGCTCAGCTCGTGATGCAGACGCTCTTCGGAGTAGATCCCGCGAACGGAAAAGTGCTCTGGCGTTCGTCATGGCCGGGCCGCACCGCCGTCATCCCGACGCCTATCGTGAAGGGCGACGAAGTCTTCGTGAGCAGCGGCTACGGCGTAGGCTGCAAGAAGGTGAAAATCTCCGGCACCGAGGCCACGGATGTCTTCATGAATAAAGATATGGAGAACCACCACGGCGGCGTGATTCTCGTCGGCGACAATCTATTTGGACACAGCGGAAAAGCGGGCTGGACGTGCATGAGCTTCGCCGACGGTGCCGTGAAATGGACAAACAAAGGCGTGGGCAAGGGCGCTGTGGCCTACGCCGACGGCATGCTTTACACGCTCGGCGAGAGGAGCGGCGAAATTGCACTCGTAGAAGCCTCCGCAACCGGATGGACCGAGAAAGGAAAATTCACGCTCACTCCGCAAGCCGCAGCCCGGAATCCGAAAGGCGCAATTTGGGTCCACCCTGTCATCGCCAATGGAAAAATGTATCTTCGCGATCAGGAATTCATCTCCTGCTACGACGTGAAAGCGTCGAAGTAACCGGTGGAAATAATCCATCGAGGCGGACTTTATCTTCCCGCCCACGACCTATGGCTCGACCCGCAAAAGGCCAAGCCATTCGCCTTCGTCTCGCACGCGCACAGCGACCACACTGCGCGGCATAAATCGGTTTTTTGCACGCCCGAAACCGCCGCCATCATGCGCGAACGCCTCGGCAAAAACCGCATCGAACAAACGGCGAAATTCGGCGAGACCACACATCTGCTCGGAGGAAAAGCCACGCTCATCTCTGCTGGCCATGTGCTTGGCGCGGCACAGATGTTTTTTGAAAGTGAAGCGGGCTCGATGCTTTACACTGGCGATTTCAAAATGCGCCCCAGCCTCAGCGTTCCTCCCGCCCAATGGTGCAAAGCCGACACGCTCGTGATGGAGACCACTTTCGGCCTGCCCAAATACCGGATGCCGCCCACGGATGAAGTGCTCGCCGCAATCATGGACTGGTGCCGCACGCAGCTCGCTGACGGAATCACGCCCATCCTTTTCGCGTATTCGCTGGGCAAGGCACAGGAGCTCGTCTGCGCGCTCGTAGCCGCGGGCCTCACTCCGATGCTCCACGACGCAGCATGGAAAATCTGCGAAATTTACCGCGAGTTGCTCCCTGCTTTTCCCGACAGCTACCGCCGCTGGAAGCCGTCCGAGAGCGCAGGCCACGTCGTGATCTGGCCGCACACGCGCGATACCGGAGAACTCGACCGCCGCTTCGGGAATTACCGCGCTGCCGCTGTCACCGGATGGGCCGTCGAAAGCAGCGCGAGGTTTCGCTATGGCTGCCACGCCGCATTCGCACTGAGCGACCACGCCGATTACGATGAACTGCTCCACGCTGTGGAACTCGTGCAGCCGAAACGAGTGCTAACCGTCCACGGCTTCGCCGCTGAATTCGCGACCGACCTGCGACGCCGGGGCATCGAAGCTTGGGCGCTTGCGCAAGAGAACCAGATGGAACTGCCGCTTTAGTTGCCGCCGCGTCCGCCGCCATTGGGCCGACCGCCTCCGAAACCGCCCGGCCCGCCGCCTTGCTGCGGATTAAGGATTCCCGCAACGGTTTCCGGCTTCAAATTCGGATTCTGCGCCTGCGTTGCTTGAATGAAAGCAGCGGCGTTTTCCTTGTCGGTCTTTACTAATTCACGTCCGATTTGGAACGCTGTGCGATTCATCCGATCTGGATCAGTAATCGTAGAAAGCTGGCCCCATGCACCCTTCGCGTCTTTTTGCGCGAGATCACCCAAAATACGGCCACGCGCGGAGTCCATGTCCGGACCGATCGGCTGACTTTCTACAAACTTAGTTGCAGCGGGCAAGTCGGCTCTCGCCCAATTACCCACCGCATCACCCAAAGCGCGGCGCTTTGCCTCCCCACTCTCGACCTTGCTGGCGATCCACGGCACCGTTCCCGCCGGATCTTTCTTAGAAAGCGAATCTGCAACCTGTTGCAAAAACTGGTCGCGGAAAGCGCCCGCTGGTAGCGAATCAAAATAGGACTTCGCCGCATCGGCACCCCGCTGGCCGATCATTTCAGTCGCGAGAGTGTCCACCATGCGATCCCCGAAACGCCCCAACTCCATTGAGGTTGCCGTCGATAACGCTTTATCGAGGTCCGTCTTTGCAAGCTGGCTCACGACGCTCAGAAGCGCGAAGTTATCCTTCGGTGCCCCGTCGGCCTGGTCGCCACCGGGGCCACCCCGTCCGCCAAAATCCATTGTGATGCTCGCACCGTCCGTCTTCGCCCACAGCAACGCGGCCTCGGGCGAAAGACGCGTCCAAGTCCGCAGCGCCGAACTTGTCGCCATGAACTTCTCACCGCCCTCCAATTTACTGGAGTAAGCCATCGCGCCCTTCGGATCGAGCTGCACGTATTTCGACATGAGCATTGAGATTTCCGTGAATCGCGCGCCACCACCCGGCCCGCGATTGCGGCCACCGTTTGCCATGATCACTTTCAGCGCCGCCTCGATGTCCTCAGGCGAATTCAGCGCTTCGAGGAGCTTCATAAAGTTCTGCATCCGGAACAGCTCATCTTCCTGCGCCATCACGCGCTTCAACCAGTCTTCCATCGGCTGACCACCCGTGATTTCTCCGACGGTCGGCGCTGTGCCCGTTTTCCCTGCGGATTCAGTCGAAAAGACACCGCCAACCCTGCTGTCACCACCGACATTCACTGCATCGAGTCCGCCGGGTTTGGGAGTCGTCACCACTTTTGGCGGCGTGATGGGAGCCTCCAGCCAGCTCGAAGCCCGGCCGATCGAAAAGCCGACGACTGCAAACAGCAGGCAGCCTCCCACGATGAGGATGTTACGTTTCTTGTCGTTGGTTTGAATGGGTAATGGCATGGGTCAGATCGTTAAGATGGAATGGTCGGGTTTCGATTCGAACACCGCAGGAAAATGAAAGTTGCGGGAATTTCTACCGTCCGACGTAAATCGCGTCGTCCGGCCACTCTTTCACGAGGTAGCCGTTCTTGATGTTTACCGGCAGTACGTAATTTCGCATCACGCGTACGGGAGCCAGAAGCCGCATCGTCCGGACTTCCTCGATGCAGTCGTGTCCGTGGTTGCGGCGGAGGCTGGGGATGAGCTTTTCGTGTACCGTCTGCACGAGCGCTTGGTCGCTCTCCGCCTCAATGATGAGGATCATCGCGAGATGCCCGTCCATTTCCGCAACGTGGCTCTCGATGATGCTCTCGGTGAAAACGCTGCGCACTTTCGGCTCGTTGCGGATGTCTTTCAGCAGACGTTCGAGCGTCACCCCGAGTTTGAATTTAATCGTGTAGTGCTGGCGGATGAGATTTTGCCCGGTGCCGCTCACGCCGAGATCGACGTTCGTGTGGTAGCTCAGAATCCCATCTTCCTCGAGCTTCTGCCGCTTCCGTGCGACCGTGCGCACATTGATGCCGGATTCCAGCCCGATGGCGTTATCGCTGTTGCGAGGATCGCGCACGAGGGCGCGGAGGATGATTTTATCGTGTTCGTCGAGTTCGCGGTGCATTGTCGAAAGTAAAAAGAACATCGAAATTGAGGCGCGGATAAATTGCGAGACTTTCGATGGGAATTTCTCCGCGTGACAGCCCGGCTCCGTCGTGATTCCTTCGCCGTCCTATGAAGAAACTCCTTTCTACTATGCTCGTACTCGCAGCAGCCGTTGGCTTCCAAGCCCTGGCCGCTGACGAGAAAACAGAAGCCGCAAAACCCACCGCCTCGCCAGTCGAAGAAGTCGCGGTCATCAAAACCAATATGGGCGAAATGGTCCTCGAATTCTGGCCCGACGTCGCGCCAAAGCACGTCGAGAACTTCAAGACCCTCGCCAAAAAAGGCTTCTACGACGGCACCTGCTTCCACCGCGTCATCAAAGGCTTCATGATCCAAGGCGGCGACCCGCTGACCAAAGACGAAGCCAACTCGGGCCGCTGGGGCACCGGCGATCCCGGATACAAGATCAAAGCCGAGTTCAACAGCAAGGACCACGTCCGCGGAGTCCTCAGCGCGGCCCGTTCGCAAGACCCGGATTCCGCAGGCAGCCAGTTTTTCATCTGCCACGGCGCGCCCAGTTTTTTGAACAAACAATACACAGCTTACGGCAAGCTCATTAAAGGCGACGACGTCCTCGAGAAAATCGCAACCACCAAGACCGGTGCGCAAGACCGCCCGGCTGAGCGGATGAACGTCGAAAGCATCAAGATCGTCCCCCGCAGCGAAATCAAGTAACCGAATAACCCTTCAACAAAGCCCGGCGTGGTGGCGACACCGCACCGGGCTTTTTCGTGCCCTGCGGCGGGCAATGACGAGCGACACCATTCGTTATTCACGAATGGCCCACTGCTACGTCGGATCGTCGCCGTAGCTGTTTGGTCCCTCGGTGCCGCGCAGGCAGCCGTTCTCGATGAGAGCCCAAAAGCCCCCAATAACGGGCAGGAAATTGATGAGGAACCACCAGCCGCTTTTGTCACGATCATGCCAGCGTTTGGTGGTCACTGCAAATATCGACCAAAAGTAGAAAATCGCGAGAGCAATTCCGAGGGCCGCGACAACGATTTTGGCTCCCGCGTTTTCGGAATCCGCGAGTGCTGCGATTATCCCGAACGGCACCACTGCGATGAGGACAATCATGAACGAACCTCCCCAATACTGCCGTCTCGGAATCCTGCCTTCGAAGGAGAACAAGATTTGTTTCCATGTCAGAGGGTTTGCTCCGCCAGTGGGTGTAAGAATTTCGCCGCGTGGGGCTTGGTAGGGATTGTCCATTTGTTTGGTAGTTGTGAGCGGCCTTTCTAAAACCATCGGTCCTTTAGTCACAAGGAATATATTTCCGAACTACCGGAATTCCAAAACGCGGCTCAAGAATCGGCGGACGGTTTCGTGTTTGGGTGCGTCGAACATGGACTGCGGCGTTGCGGATTCGAGCACTTTGCCCTCGGCGACGAATGCGATGCTGTCGGCTACGGCGCGGGCGAATCCCATTTCGTGGGTGCATAGAACGACTTCCTGTCCGGCGCGAATCAATTCGCGGATGAGTTCCAGAACTTCCACGGTCATCTCCGGGTCGAGTGCAGCGGTGGGTTCATCGAGGAAAAGCAGCTCCGGTTTTGCGACGATGGCGCGAATGAGCGCGACGCGTTGTTGCTGTCCGCCGCTGAGTTGCACGGGGTGTTTGTCGGCGTGTGCGTGGAGGCCAAAGCGGTGAAGCTGCTCATCCGCGAGCGCTCGCGCGTCTGCGGGCGTGTGTCCGTGGACTTGGACGAGCGGGAGCGTGATGTTCTCCATCGCGGTGAGATGGGGAAAGAGGTTGTAGCTTTGGAAAAGGAAGCCGTTCTTGCGGCGGATGGAACGGAGCGCAGGTTCGTCGCGGGGAAGGATTTTTGAATTCACGCTGATGCTGCCTGATGCGGGCACTTCGAGCGCGCCGATATGTCGGAGCAAGGTGGATTTCCCGCCGCCCGACGGACCGATCAGCGCAAGACAGCGGATGTTTTGCTCGATGGAAAGGGACAATCCATCCAGCGCTCGCTGGGTTCCGTAGGTCTGCGTGAGATTCTCGATTTGGAGCTTCACGCTGCCCTCCATTTCTTTTCCCAACGTCGCGCGATGTAGCTGAGCGGCAGCGTGAGCGCGAGGTAGCCAATCGCCATCGGGATGTAGCCTTCCAGCGGGGAACTCGTGGCACTCACAGCGAGGTCTGTCTGTTTTGCGAACTCTGCGACGCCGATGACGCTGAGCAGGCTGGAGTCTTTCACGAGGCTCGCGCTCTGTCCCGCAACGCCGGGCAGTACGCGCCGCAGCGCTTGCGGAAGGATGATGAAGCGCCACGTCTGCGCGCGGCTGAGCCCGAGCGCTGTCGCTGCGTCCCATTGCGCTTTCTCGATGCTTGCGACGCCTCCGCGAAGAATCTCCGCCATGTATGCAGACTCGAAGGAAATGAGCAGCAGGATGCCGGCGAGCACTTTGTCATCGAGTCGAAACGCGGCACCGATGACGTAGTAGCCGAGCAAGAGTTGGGTGAGCAGCGGCGTGCCGCGAATGAGTTCCACGTATGCGCGGCAGACCGTCCGAGTGACGGGTTCGCGGGACTGTTGCCCGGCTGCGAGGAGGAGTCCGAAAAGGATTGTCCCGATGAGTGCTGCGGCGGCGATGCGGATGGTCAGGAGCCAGCCTTGAAACATGATCTGGCGCTGTTCCCAGATGGCGCTCCAGTGCCACGAATATCGGAGCGATGCGAGGATGTGCCAGCACGCCAAGGCGAGCGCCGCGAGGACGAGCACGCTGAAAAAGATCGTTCGCCGGGGTGACGAGGTCATTCAAAAATGAACGGCACGCCTTGCGCTGCGAGCGCCGCTTTTTCTTCGCGAAGATATTGTGTCGCAAGGCGGTCAAATCCCCCCGATGCGCGGAACTCGCGGAGGAACTCGTTGATTTGATCGCGCAGTGCGGCGTTCTCTTTGGTCAGCGCCATCGCCCACGATTCGCTTTGGAGCGGGCGCAGTAGTGCCCGCGTCGTGTCGGGCTGCGATGTCTGCATTTTCAAGATGGAGAGCTGATCGTAGATGAACGCGTCGGCTTTGCGTTGCGTGACTTCCAGCAGGCAGGCGGCGTTTTGATCGAGCTGCACGACTTCTGCGAGCGGGAGTTTTGTTTTCACTAGATCGACTGCGGTGGTGCCAAGGCGGGCGACGATTTTTTTGCCGGGAGCATTGAGTTCAGCGGCATCGGAAATGGGTGAGTCTTTCGGGATGAGCAGTGCCAATCCGATCTTGCAGTAGGCATCGGTGAAGTCGATGGACTCGCGGCGCTTCGGTGTGTCGGTCATGGACGAAAGGATGAGGTCGATTTTGCCGGTCTTCAGCGCGGTTTCGAGTCCCTTGAATGCGATGATCTCGATTTGCAGCGGACGTCCGAGTTTTTGAGCAAGCGCCTCTGCGAGCCGCACGGACACGCCATCCGGCTTGCCTGCGGAATCCGCCATTTCAAAGGGTGGCGTGCTCAACTCCATACCCACGCGAAGCGGTGCAGGGCCGCTCGTGGTTTTTTGTCCGCAGCCTGCGAGAATCACGGCGACGAGGATGAGAAAAGATGAACGATTCATGATGAAAAGATAGCGGCTGAAATTGCTGCGGCGAGAAAGGAACGCGACCCCAAGGTCGCGCGGGAGCACTTATGTGGCTGTTCGGTTTAGTTGTCGGCGAAGGACGAATCCAAGAATCAGAAGCATCACGCCGGACGTGCCGAGAAGGATGAGTGCGTTCCTGATATAGACGCTCGTCGTCCATCCGAGGTCTTTATCTGCAAACCAATACATGTGGTGCTTTTCCGGGCTGAAGAAAACGTTGAGACGGTAGGCGCGCCGGTAGTCGTTTTGTTCGCTCTCGGCTTTGGAGACGAGGTCGTTGATCTTCGTGTTGTTGTAGAGCTGGTCGGCGCTGACGTTCGACACCTTGGTGCGGAAATCGCGGAGAGACGGTGTGCTGCCGCCGATGATTTCGTCGATGCGTCCGAGGCGGCGGTCGATTTCCCGTGCGGAGCCGGCTTCGAGCCCGGAGAGCTGCGCGAGTGTTTCCTTCAGGTCGGAAAGGCGGTCATTCTGCGCGGGTGGCATGTCGGGCTGCTTCGCGAGGGCGCGAATCATTTCATCCAGCTTTGTCTGGCGGACGGTGAGGGGATTCAGCTTGGCCTGAGCGACGACGAGCGACTCGTAGCTGTAATGTGTGGCGACAAGGCGGCTGATGAATGGAACCCGCAGTTTTTTTTCCGTCTCCGCATCGTCGCGCGACTTTCTGCCATCAAAAATTCGGTTGAATGAATAGAGCAAATCCGGGTCGCGATTCATTTCCTCATATTTAATGAGTGCTCCACCGAAAATGAGCTGCGGAATGAGGATGAGCGGGACAAGCATCGCGGCGGTCTTGGAATTCGGCACGACTGCGGAGACGAGCAGGCCGAGGGAAATGCCGCTGACTGCCGTGAGGAATGTCCACAGGAAGTAGATGGTGAACATTCCGCGCACTTCGAGAATCCAGTTCCCGACAAAGACGAAGAGCCCGCACTGAAACGCGGAAAAAACACAGAGCGTCAGAAATTTCGCGAGGACGTAGTAGCCGATGCTGACGTTCAAATTTCGCTCGCGCTGAAGGATGACGCGATCGCGGATGATGTCCTCGACGCTGTTCATCAGTGCAAGAAACAGCGCGACGAGGAGCGAGATGAAAATATACGTCGGAACGTGGAACGCGTGCGAGAAGACGTAGCCGCCATCGGGGACATCCTTTTTGTCGGTAAAGTAGAGCGCCCACCCGACGATGAAAGCGAGTGCCGGCGGAGCGAGCAGCGTGACGAAGAGGCTGGCGACGTTGCGGAGTTTCGAGAGGAATGCGCGGCGGAGCAGCGTGGTGAATTGAAGCCACTCTTCGCGGGCGCGGAATTTCGTCAGCGGCGGCGCTGCCGGTTTTTTCGCGGGCTCGGTCTGCGTGGGCGGTGTGGCGGCGGATTGCTGCTTCAGCGAAATCTGCCGCATGTCCTGATAAAGCCGGTGCGTCTCGTATCGGTCTCGCCAGAAGTCCGGCGAAAAGCGGCGCGCGGGGATGAGCTGGCCGTTGGTCGCTTCCTCCAAAATTTCGTCGCCGCTAAGATCGTGCAGCGGCGTCTCGATGATATCGAATGCGAACTCCGGGCGGCGCGCTTCTGCGGCTACAATTTCCGGTGAGACTCCCTTTTCCTGCTCTGCCGCTTCGCTGAAGTAATCCAGCATTTGCGACGGGCTTCCGTGGAAGACCATCTTCCCGCCGCGATCGAGGAGCACCGCTTTGTTAAACATCTGGAAGAGCCGCTGGCTCGGCTGATGAATCACGACGAGGACGATCTTGTTGTGCGCAAGCCCGCGGATGATTTCGATGACGTGCTCGCTGTCCTTTGAGCTGAGGCCGCTGGTGGGCTCGTCGAAAAGGAACACGTCGGCGCTGGAGATCATGTCCAGGCCGATGTTCAGCCGCTTGCGTTCACCGCCGGAAAGCGTCTTTTTTTCTGCGGAGCCGACGATGATGTCGCGGCGCTCGGCCAGTCCGAGTTCGATGAGTCGGCTGTCCACGCGGCGCTCGCGATCGCGCTGGCTGAGGTGCGGCGAGCGGATGCTGGCCGCGTAGCGCAGGTTTTCTTCCACGGTGAGGTGGTCGTCAAATGCGTCGTCCTGCGGGATGTATGCGATGAAGCGTTTGAAGTCATCGAGGTTTGCGTAAAGCGATTGTCCGTTGAGCAGGACTTGTCCATTCGAGGGCGGGAGGCGACCGGCGATTGCGCGGAGGAGCGTGCTTTTTCCCGAGCCGCTTCCGCCCATCACGCAGACGATGTCGCCGCGATTGAGCGTGAATGTGATGCCGTCGAGCGCTTTCGCTTTATCCCCGAAATGGCAGGTGAGGTCGCGAAGTTCGATGGTGGAAACGATGTTCCGCTCTTCTTCGATGATGCGTTCGCTGAAGTCGCAGCGCAGCCCTTGCCCGGCGTCGATGCGGATGATGTCGCCGTCTTTGAGGTCGCAGGAACCGCCGACGGGGACAGTGCGATCGCCGACGGTAATATCGCGGTCGGCTTCGATGACTTCGAGCTGCCCGACGCGGTTTTCGTAGTCGCAAAGGATCTTGAGCAGCACCGCCCCGGACGTGCCGGGGGAAAGGAGAATGTCATCGACCTCGAGACGCTGCGTCTGGTTCGAGACGTGATAGACACTCTTGTAGCTCTTGAGTTGAAATCGCCCGCCGAGCGCACGGGCGCGGCGTCGCAGGTCGGAGAGGACAAGTTCTGCGTCGTTGTGAAAGACGATCCGATCTTCGAGATTTCCGTTGAGCAATGTGCCCTGGCGAAGCGCGACGTTGTTGAAAAGCGCGTCCATGTTTTTCAGCGCACGCACTTGGACCTTCAATCCGAACCGGACTTCCAGAATGCTGTCGCGGCTTCGTGCTCGGGCGACCTGCACTTCGTCGTTGTCGTTCAGTTCGAGATAGACCTGTGTGACGGCGATATTTTTCTTCGCGTTGAAGTAATACGAAAGGTCCTGAAATGTGAGCACCTGCTCGTCGAGAATCACTCGCTGTCCGGCGTAAATCCGGCAGAAAGCGCCCGGTGCGAGCGGTCGTCCGCGAACGAAAACTGGATTGCGACTATTGTTCTTTAGGAGGAGGAGATTGTGGTAACGAAACGCGAGCAGTCGGTCATTGTCGTGCAGACCTTTCAGCATCACATCCGCATTCGCATCCCTTCCAAAACTCAGAATCTCCAGCGGCGAATCAGCAGACACTGCGGGTGCCGCGTCGCCGGAACCAGAAAGATTGAGTTGATGGACGATGTGCTGCGTTTCAGCAGCAGTGCCGAGCTTCTCGGTGAATGTCTGAAAGGCATCCATTTGCGCCTGCTGTTTTCCAGCCCGTGCAATGATGTCGTAAAGCTGGATTCCGAGCATGACCTTGCGCTCCGGATGAAGCTCCTTCGCGAGTCGCTCGGCCATCTCGGAGAGATCCTGGTTCTGGCCCAATGCTTCGCGGAACTGGCGCGTCAGTTCGGAATAGACCGTCTCCGGGTAGTCGTTGCGGAGAAAGCCCAACGCGGAGTCCACTTCGGTCTCCACAACTTGCCCGTCGTGCTTTGAAAACCCGGCGAGCACCTGAACGAGCAGCGGCAAGAAACTCTTCGCCTCTGATCCGCGTGGACGACCGAGTAAACGCCGCCATCCACGCACGGCGATCCTCCCGGACCGTCGCGAGATTTCGGCGATCCGACTTGGAACGGTTGGCGCCGGAGGTGCCGCACTCATGGATTTTGATGGCGGCTATTCATTGGCACTATGCTTTTCCGCCGTAGGTGACGTAGTCGTCGAGGTCGAGCAGGTCGCTCCAATAATGGATGTCGGTACGGTTCGGGCCGCATTCGGCGAGATACTTATCGAAGAACTCACGGTCGCCGGCGTCCGGCTTCCGTTTGTCGCTCGCCTCACTCCACGCGTCGATCTCGGCGGCTGTGAGTTTGTTCGTCTGATTTGCCTGAATCCAGTTCAGCACGTCGCCGTCGCCAATACCTTTCGCGACTTCGGCTTTGAGCGCGACGGGATCGACGCCCATGAACTTCAGCACACGCTGGTCGTTCGGACA
>JAYTMG010000277.1:0-2417 GCA_043728745.1 Verrucomicrobiaceae bacterium | reverse complement strand
GAAGAATGTCCGCATCGCTGCGAAGTGAAGGCGGATGGTCGGCTTCGCGATTCCGGCCTTCATTCTGTCGAATAGGTAGCGGCGAAAATGGTCGGCGCGCAGCTCTTTCCACGGCGGCTCGGCGACGCGCTCGCGGAAGGTGGCCAGCGCGTGGCGGTAGTTGATCAGGGTGCGGGCGCTGACGTTGCGCTCTACTTCGAGGTGCTGGAGAAATTGTTCGATGAGGCGGTCGCTCATTGTGCCTCGATGACGACGGAGCCGCTATCGGTCTTGCTCGTGTAGCCGCCTTCGCCAAGCCCTTCCTGGCCGACGATAACACCAAAGAATTTCTTCGCTGGCGACGCGTGAGCCGGTGCGAGAATACTGCCGGAAAAAATGCCGGTTTTGTTCTTCAGAGAGAGCTTCAATTTTTCCGCAGGCAACGGCGATGTGAGAGTCACGGCACCTTTGTAATTGATGCCGAAAAGATGGCCGGGAGCCGAGTCGCCGAAGTCGCCGCCGACGAATCGGAGCTCGCCCTCGGTGGCTGTCCCGAGCGCGGTGGTGTCGTCGATGATGCCTTCATCGACGGTGCGGCGTCCCGGTAGATAAATGCCGCCGGAGACGGGGCAGTCTGCATTGATGCCATTGGGGAAAAGGCCGCTCGCCTTTGCGTTGAACGGCTGCACCCAACGCACGTTTCCTTCGCAGGTGCTGGCTTGATCCTGTGCCTCGGTGAATGTCACAAAGCCTTGCACGAAGCCGTCGGTCGGTTTGTAGAGCCGCGAAAAGACGAGCAACCTGCCGTCGCCGCCGAGCAGGCCCGACGACGAGAATGGCGAGCCGTCCGCCACTTTTCCAAGCGTCCGGATGCTTCCGTTCTTTTTCATCTTCATCGTGAGATAGCCGGAGCCTTCTGGGCCGCCGTTGCCCTCCAGTAAAGGGTCCGGTGAAATGCGGGCGGTGTAGTAATCCGCGAGCAATTCCGGCTGGACGCTTTCGGTGTCATACACCACGCGCAATGCGTCGATGGTGTAAGAGCCGAATTCATCCGAGATGACGACGGTGAGCACGGTGGGCTTTGGGTCGGGTTCGCCGGTGAAGTCTGAATCGTCCTGCGTCACGTTCATGACGAAATCGAGCGATACGCGGCCCTTGGAACGCGGCACTTGAAAGGTCGCGAAACCGGTATTGTCGAATTGGTTTTTGAATCGGTATTTTTCGAGTCCGAGTTGGAGTTGGCCGGTGAATTTTCCGCCCGGTGCGACGTTGAGCGTGAGGATGCGCGTCATTTCATCGGAGCCGGTGTCGAGGATGCCCGCGTAAACTCCGCTGCGCCAATCGTGAGTGAGCGTGAACGTCGTGGTGGATGAGTTCCCGCTGCGATCGATGGCGGTGAATCTCACGTTGTTCGCGCCGGGTGCGAGGTAGAGGACACCGTCCCAGAGCGACTGCTTCGGCTTCACAATCGGGGGCTCCACATTCTCGCGCAGAATTGGGTCGGTTGCGGATTGCGAGTCCACCTGCACCATGACGACCTCGGTATCAAGAGGCGTGCTGAGGACGTATCGCTGCGGCGTTGCGTTGGTCAGCTTTCCCGGCGAGAGGAGCTTTATCGTGGGTGGTGTGAAATCGAGCGCGCCGGAGACGGAAAGATTCCATAAATCATCCTCGAAATCCGGTGCGTCCGAAGGACCGAAGCGGACGGTTTTGAATGTGGATTTCCCCTGCACTTCGATTTTTCGACTGCCGGAACTGTCGCCAAAAATCAGCGAGGCATCGGTCGTCTCGGTGACAATGTAGCGGTCGTCTTCTACGAGGACTGGGACTTGAAAACTGTTCACAGGCAGCGGAAGAAAGCGTGATTTTATGGAGCCCGAAATCGTGAGTTTTCCGTTGCCCCATTTCGCCTTCACCGTGCCGATGGAGTCCACTCCATCAATGATCGAAAACGTGGCTTGCGTGCCCCCGGCGACATAGTCGGGTGCGTCGCCCAGCGTTTTGTCTAAGAGGAAGGAGCCGATGCGAATGCGGACGATCGATGTTGAAGACAACGTCGCGAGGGCGTCGGTTTCCACGGCCATTTGGAACTTTCCGGAGTATGAATCCTCAGTAAGCCGGTCTTCGCCACTGCCGACGACATGTTGCGCGACGGATTCGGTGAACGAGAGCACGGGTGTGTAATCGCCCAGTTTGTCGAAAACCGAGGCATGGTCCGCCCGGAGAGAGCAGGTGAAGGCGAGAAGGATCAGGATGCAGAGTCGCATGGCGAAATTTTAGTCGGGATTGGCAGAGTTGCGAGCGTTCAATTCCGCTCAAAGCGGGTGTGATTAATTCTACTTTGTTACGCCTTATCGGAAAGTAGGGGGACCGTCCCGGTCCCCTCGCTTTTTCTTGAGAATCCAGCGTTTCACAATCCGTTTCAGAGGTCACGGGGC
>JAYTMG010000276.1:0-5119 GCA_043728745.1 Verrucomicrobiaceae bacterium | reverse complement strand
CCCGCGAAAAACGCAAAAAAGCGCGAAATGGGAAATCCTTTCGCGTCTTTTCGCGTCTTTTCGCGGGCCAAAATGAGCGACTAACAAAGTAGAATTAATCACACCCATCGCGAACTGGCGAATGATTCGATGGTTGTCGTTCGCCGTTCATCTCCCGTAGCTTCCCGCGATGCACCTCCGTGATCTTACACCAGAGCAAAAAAAATCCGGTCTAGCCGCTTGGCTGGGCTGGATGTTCGATGGGCTCGACATGCACATTTACACGCTCGTCGCGACGCTGTTCGTGGCGATCTTGGTGAATGCGTCGATGACTTCCGACGCGTTCAAAACGATGGATATCAATGGCGATGGCCGCATCGTTGCCGCAGAGTGGGCTTCTACGGAAGCGCTCACGGTGGCGGACCGCAATGGCGACGGCGCAATCAGCGTCGAGGAATACGATGTGTTCGCCGCGAAATCGCAGACTGGCAGCGACATCGTGAAGACGCGCGCGAGCTGGATTCAGGCGGCGTTCCTCGTCGGCTGGGCGATCGGCGGGGCGTTCTTCGGGCGCATCGGCGATCTCATGGGTCGGGCGCGGGCACTTTCCTTCACGGTGCTCACGTATGCAGTATTCACAGGAATGTCCTTCTTCGCGACGGAATGGTGGCACTTGCTCATCTTCCGATTTCTCGCGGCGCTGGGCATCGGCGGAGAATGGGCCGTGGGTTCCACATTGCTCGCGGAGACGTGGCCAAAAGCGTGGCGTCCTTGGACTGCTGCGGTGCTTCAGACCGGCGTGAATATCGGCGTCCTCATCGCGTGCGGAGCTGGCGTGCTGCTGAGCGGGCAGCATCCGAAATACATTTTCCTCATCGGCGTGGCTCCGGCGTTGCTGGTGTTTTGGATCCGCAGTCACGTGCCCGAGCCCGCCGCATGGTCGGCGGCGCAGACAGGCGGGCCCAAGCCCGGCGTGATGGATCTGTTCCGGGGCCGGACGCTGCGAGTCACGCTACCGAGCATTGGCGTTTGCGCGTTTTCTCTCACGGCCTGGTGGGCGTTTATGTTCTGGCAGGCGCAGCACGTCCGCAGTCTCGACGAAGCGAAGGCGATGACCGCGACGGAGCGCGACCACTTGGTTTACGTCGGATTTGCGCTCATCATCGGCATCAGCATCATCGGCAATTTCGTCGCCGGATGGCTGGCAAAAATGTGGGGATATAAAGCGGCGTTGGTCTGCATGTTTGCAGGTTTCGTGGTCACGATGACCTGCGCATTTGGCGTCCCGCATGAGATCGGTCCGCTCGTGTATTTTTGGTTGCCGGCAGTGGGCTTTTGGAGCGGCGTATTTGGTCTTTTCACCATGATGCTTCCGCCTCTTTTCCCCACGCTCCTGCGGACGACCGGTGCCGGGTTCTGCTACAACATTGGCCGTATTGCTGCCGCAGTCGGAACCATTTTTGCAGCGTGGATTACGAAGGGCGAAAACTACCGCACGACACTCCTCTTCGACGGCTTTCTATTTATCCCGGCGATCATATTCGCGCTACTCCTGCCGCTCAAAGACACACCGGAAGAGGAATAAACGGCGACAAAGATTGAATGATTTCTGCCGTGGCAGTGTCAGAATAAACCAATCATGAGCCGTCTCTTTCGCTTCGCCGCATTCGTCGCCATTCTCGTCGTCGTCGGGATGTTGTTCTTTGACCGCGAGCGCGGCCCGATTTCCCGCGCTCCCCTGCCCCCGGATTCCACCGGAGCAAACGCTGGGCAAAAAGCCACCGCAGAACTACAGCAGCCAGACACATCACCCGCCGGTATGATCGCACAACTTTTTGAACGCCTCCGCTCCGGCAGCTTCACTCCCGAAGACCTCGAAGCACTCCGCCGCAACCTGCTCTCCGCCGATCCCGCGCAGGCCATTGCGGCGATCACTGCGTTTCTCGCCACCGGTCAGGACGCAAACACCGGCGAGCGGTTCGGCGTCGGCTCCGGCGGCGAACTTGCCGGCGCGCCGACGATGCGCGTGCTGCTCCTCGATCTACTCGGCCGCATTTGCAAAAAATCCGGCGGCCCCGAAGCAGCCGCCGTCGCCCGCGCGCTCATGGAGCGGAAGACCTCCGCCGATGAATGGGCCATCGCTCTACGCAATGTCGGCTGGAGCACTCCCGGCGAACGCCCTTACTTGGCGGGAAAAGTCCGCGAAATGCTCCGCTACGAGGCATGGCGGAGGCAGCCCAGCGGCGGCTTTCTGGAAACGTTCGACGTGATCGTTTTTCTCCGCGACGCCAGCTTCACGCCGGAACTCCGCGAGATGGCCACAGGCGAAGACAAAGCCCTTCAACGCGCCGCCGCGATCGCGATGGATCGACTCAGCGAGATGAATCCGCTCGATGTGATGAACTGGCTAAACACCAACCCCGACGAGTTCAGCACGAAGCCCATGTTGCGCGCCGACTACTTTGCGAAAGCAGACTTTTCCCAGCTCCAACAACGGCAAGCCGTGGAGACGTATCTTTCGCGCATCGACGTGCAGGACACCGAAAAAGTGAAGCTCCTAAATGCGATCGCTGCTCCCGGCAGTTTCGCCGCCGAGAGCCTGCTGACTGCTCCGCCGCCCGAGGAGGAGCCCCCGCAAAAAATCGAAGGACTTCGCAAAACCGTCACCGATTGGGTGAAGGAAAACCGTTATCCCGTGCTGCTGCCGTCGATGCTTCAGCTCCAAGCCCGGCTCGCGGAGTAACGCACTACCACTGAATGACGGAGCTCGCCCACGTCATCCCGCCGCCAAAGACGACGAGCAAAACGTAGTCGCCGACTTTCATGCGGCCCGTGCGGTTTGCCTCATCGAGAGCGATCGCTACGGCTGCGGCGCTGGTATTTCCAAAGCGATCGAGATTCACCATCACGCGATCCAGCGGCACATCGAGGCGCTCTGCGACTGCGGCAATAATACGCAAATTGGCCTGATGCGGGATGACGCACGCGAGGTCCGCGCCCGTGAGACCGGCGTCGTCGAGCACCTGCCGGGCGCTTTCCACCATGTTGGTCACGGCGTGTTTGAACGTCTCGCGGCCTTCCATTTTGATGCAGTTCAGCGCTTCGCCAGCATTTTCAGTCGTGATGGGACAGGCACTTCCGCCGCCGGGGACGGATAGCAGGTCGGCGAGATTTCCGTTGCTGCCCATGCGTGTGGCGATGACGCCGTGGCCTTGCGCGCGGTGGCGCAAAATGGCTGCGCCGGCACCGTCGCCGAAGAGCACGCAGGTGTTGCGATCCTTCCAGTTCACGATGCTGGAGAGCTTGTCCACGCCGATGACGAGTATGGTGTTATAAGTGCGCGTCGTGATGAACTGCTGCGCAATTTCGATGGCGTAAAGGAAGCCCGAGCACGCCGCGCTAATGTCGAAACACGCCGCCTTCACCGCGCCGATTTTCGTCTGCACGAGGCACGCGGTGCTCGGCATAAAATAATCGGGAGTGATCGTGGCGAGGATAATGAGGTCGATTTCGTCGCCGGAAATTCCCGCGTCCTCCATCGCCGACAACGCAGCTTTTGATGCCATGTCGCTCGTCGTCTCGTTCGGCGCGGCGATTCGGCGCTCCCGGATTCCCGTGCGGCTGGCGATCCATTCGTCGTCGGTATCGACGATTTTCGCCAGATCCGCGTTGGTCATGATCCGCTCCGGCAAATAGCTGCCAGTGCCGATGATGGAGACGGTGCGCTTAGGAAGATGGGTGCGTGTTCGCGGGCTTGGCTGTGGTGTCATGATGGCGTTTTACCGCGTCGATAATGTGCGGATTAACCGAATGTTGGATGGTCTCACACGCCATGCGAAGCGCATTTTTCATCGCATACGCACTAGCTCCGCCGTGCGCGATGATGGTGACGCCGTTCACTCCAAGCAGCGGCATGCCTCCGCACTCGTCGGCATTGGTCACTTTATGCACTCTCTTGAAGGCTGGCCTTGCAAGCGCCGCGCCGATTTTTGTCCGAAAACCGGAGAGCAATTCCCGCTTCATCATCGCAAAAATTGCATGGGCCAGCGATTCGCACGTTTTCAGCAAAACATTCCCGACGAAACCATCGCACACGACCACGTCTGGCGGATTGTGGAAAAGGTCGTGCCCCTCGACATTGCCACGGAAATTGATGCTGCTCACAGCGCTCAAAAGGGAACGCGTTTCCTTGGTCAGCGCGTTGCCTTTTTCTTCCTCGGTGCCGTTCGACATGAGTCCGATCTCCGGATTTTTCCGTCCGAGAACGCACTCGGCGTAGGCGGCACCCATGATGGCATTTTGCACGAGATGCAATGGCTCGGCGTCGGGATTTGCGCCAGCGTCGATGAGCACCCAATGCTTCGTGAGCGATGGCATGATGCTCGCAATCGCAGGTCGTTCGACGCCGGGCAGCGTGCGCAATTTGATGAGCGACGCCGTGACAGCCGCGCCGGTGTGGCCCGCGCTGACGACAGCCTGCGCCTTCCCGTCTTTCACTAAATCGACCGCCCGCGACACCGAGCTGTCTTTTTTCCTCCGCACCGCATCAATCCCGCTGTCGGACATCTCGACAATCTGCGTCGTGTGAACAATTTCGATCCGCCCATCGGTGCAGCCATGTTTTTTCAGCTCGGCCTCAATCCGCGACGTGTCGCCAGTGAGAAAGAGCTTCGAGATATGGGGATACTCACCGAGCGCGAGGACGGCTCCGTGGATGATATTCTCAGGCGCGTAGTCGCCACCCATTGCATCGAGCGCAATTTTCATCGTGAAAAAAAGCGCCCTGTGAGTAGCTGCGGGCTAATTCGTATCAAAGCAAATAATCCGATTGAATGAACACTATTCGAGAGATTTCGGGCCTTTTCCGCCACAAGACGATTCAGCCGCCATGCTGTGAAGCAGGGCGGCTGAGGGTCGCTTGGAAAAAGCTGCGAAGCGGAACGGTTACGCGCCGACCGTCATCACCTGGCGTCCGGCGTAATAGCCGCAGGCCGGGCAAGCACGATGGCTGCGGATTGTGCTGCTGCACTGTCCGCACTTATTCAGTGACGGCGCGTGCCAGCGGAGTGATGCTTTGTGCGTGCGAAGACGCATCTTGGATTTCTTACGCTTTGGGACTCCCATTTTATTTCAGTATTAA
>JAYTMG010000275.1:0-3493 GCA_043728745.1 Verrucomicrobiaceae bacterium | reverse complement strand
GAACTCGCAGAATGCTTTCGCGAAGTGCGCCCCAATCGGAAACGACAAATCGGCAAGGTCCGAAGCAAGATCACTCCTTAGGTATATGCTTATGGGACGGCCCCCCTCCTTGGGGGATACGCCACACGGCGGGCAGTCCCGATAGGTCGGGACACCCTACCCGCTGCACGTCGCTCGCTTTTTCAGCGTCTCTTTAAACACGGAAAGCGGTGCTAATCCGGCAGCACAAGCTCTGCGCGGCTGTAAAGCACGGCGCTTCCGCCCATGCCCACGCGGTCGCCGCGGAGTTCGCAATGGATGGTGCCGCCGCGCTTTGAGAGCTGGCGCGCGACCATCTTTGTCTTGCCCAGTTTTTCCGCCCAATACGGGATGAGCGTGCAGTGCGCGGAGCCCGTCACGGGATCTTCCGGGATGCCGACGCTCGGCGCGAAAAAGCGAGAGACGAAATCACACTCCCGCCCCGCCGCCGTGACGACGACGCCGAGGCTGTCGAGTGTGGCGAGCTGCGGGAAATCGGGCGTAAGACTCCGCACTTCGTCTTCATCGCCGATGACCGCCATGTAGTCGCGATTCCGCCGGACTTCGCGGGGGACCTGGCCGAGGCCGGAGTAGAGTGCGGGCGGCGCGGGGCAGGGTTCGCCGGGGCGGCTGGGGAAATCGAGCATCACGATTTTGCCGTCGTAAGTCGCGCTGAGTGGTCCGCTTTTCGACTCGAAATTGACCACATTGCCCGCGAGGCCCAGCTCGGAGAAAAGGACGAACGAAGATGCGAGTGTGGCGTGTCCGCAAAGATCGACTTCCTGGTCCGGCGTGAACCAGCGCAGCTCATAGCGGTCCGCCGAGCGCACGAGGAACGCGGTTTCGCTGAGGTTGTTTTCGGCGGCGATTTGCTGGAGCAGCGAATCGCGCAGCCAGCGTTCAAGCACACAGACCCCGGCGGGATTTCCGCTGAAAACTCGGTCGGTGAAGGCGTCCACTTGGTAATACGGTACTTTCATTATATCGGAAAGTGACAGAACCGCACCGGACCGCGCAAGGCCGGAACACCACCCAAGAAAGGGCCGAGCGCCAAAGGGGCGTCCCCGCTGGGGCTGAATGCGTTTTCGCCCGCTGGACTTGAGCTGGCTTGCTTAGGGTCTGTGGCCCCAAATGATGGACCGCATTTTCGTTCTACTTTGTGACGTCCAATTACGTCAGTAAGGGGACCGTCCCGGCCCCCTCGTTTCAAACGCTCTTTCCAAGCGCTCGGGGGCGGGACGCCCCCGCTACTTACAAAGCAGAATTAATCACGCTCAGGTCCCGTATGACTGATACTTATTGCGTGTGGTTTCGTTTCGGCTATTTAAGTTAGCCGTGACTAAGAACGATAACGACGCAGGAGCCGCATGAACTGGTTCACTCCTTTCAACTATGACTACATGCTCACCGCGATGTGGACGAGTGCGCTCATCGGGTGCGTCTGCGGTGTGTTGTCGGGATTCGTCACGCTGAAAGGCTGGTCGCTCATGGGCGACGCGCTGAGCCACGCGGTGGTGCCGGGCGTTGCGCTGGCGTATTTGCTTGGGTTTCCATTCGCCGTGGGCGCGTTTGCGAGCGGACTCCTCGCTGCGGGGGCGATGGCGTTTGTAAAGATCAAGACGCCCGTGCGGGAGGACGCGGTCATCGGGATTGTGTTCACCGCGTTCTTTGCGCTCGGGCTGTTGCTCATCTCGCTCTATCCCACGCGCGTCGATCTGAAGACGATCATTTTTGGCAACATCCTCGGCATTGCTTCGGGCGATGTGGTTCAGCTCGTCATCGTGTCCGTCATCAGCCTCGCAGTCATCATCGTGAAGTGGCGCGACCTCATGCTCTTTTGTTTCGATGCGAACCAAGCCCGTGCGCTCGGGATGCACGTCGGCGGGCTTCACGTCCTGCTGCTGCTTCTGCTCTCCGCCACCGCCGTCGCCGCGCTGCAAGCCGTGGGTGCGTGCCTCGTCGTGGCCATGCTCGTCACGCCGGGCGCGACCGCATACCTGCTCACCGACCGATTCAGCATGATGCTCATTTTCGGCGCAGCCTTCGGAGCGGTCACGGCATTCGTTGGTGCGTATGCCAGCTTCTTTGTGAATGGCGCGACGGGCGGCTGCATCGTCACGCTTCAGACCGTTCTGTTTCTCGTCGCGCTCGTCCTTGCTCCAAAGCACGGGCTCATCGCTACCCGAAGGGCAAGGGCGTAAATGGAAACGCTCTTCGAACCATTCCAATACGACTTCATGCTCCGTGCATTTGGGATCAGCGGAATCATCGCCGCAGTCGGGGCGGTGCTCTCGTGCTTCCTCGTCCTGCGCGGATGGTCGCTGATGGGCGACGCAATTTCCCATGCGGTCCTACCGGGGATCGTCATTGCCTACATCGTCGGGATTCCGCTCGTCATCGGCGCATTTGCCAGCGGGGTTTTCTGCGCGTTGGCGACGGGCTGGATTAAAGCGAACAGTCGGATCAAAGAGGACACGGTTATGGGCGTCGTGTTCACCGGGATGTTCGCCGTGGGCCTCGTCATTTTCTCGTGGACGCCCACGGAACTTCACCTCGACCACATTCTCTACGGCCACATCCTCGGCCTCACAAAGCCGCTCATCATCGAGACAGCGAGCATCTCCGTCGTCGTGCTCGTCGTGGTGATCGCACTGCGGCGCGATCTGCTCCTCATCTGCTTCGATCCCTCGCACGCAAAAGCGCTCGGGCTGCATGTGCGCGGGCTCACGCATCTGCTGCTCACGCTGCTCTCCCTCACCATCGTCGCCACGATGCAAGCCGTCGGCGTCATCCTTGTCGTGGCCGCGCTCATCACGCCCGGCGCGACGGCATTGCTGCTGACCAAGCGATTCGACCGGATGCTCGTGATCGCCGTTTCCACGTCGGTCGGATCGGCATGGGTGGGCGTCTATACGAGCTTTAAAATAGACGGTTCTCCCGCCGCGTGCATCGTTCTCACGCAAGCCGCAGTCTTCGTTTGCGCACTTCTCCTAGCACCGGGGTGCGGGCTCTTGCGGCGACGAGCGCCGCAAGCGCAACCAGTGAGTTAGTGCCTCGCACGGTGGGCACTGATGGTAGTGGCGCAGGCGCCTCGCCTGCATGAGTCGCACGGGCGCCCCGCCCGGGTTTGTAGTCCCTTCGGGACTTCCTGCGAGGCGCCGGGGGAGACTTTCGCAGGCGAGGGCGCCTGCGCCACTACCCTCATTCCACGCCGGGCCGACCACTAGTTCGAGGACACGCGGAACTTTGCGCAGAACGCGCCGTCCACGCCATCCACCCACGGGCGGACGTGGCGCTTTTCCTCCAGCACGAGGCCGGGGATGCGCTGGAGCGCTGTCTCGCAAACTCCGTCATTTTCCTCGGGCTCCAGCGAGCAGGTGGAATAGACGAGCGTGCCGCCGGGCTTTAGCAAAGTGGCACAGCGACGGATGAGCGCGAGCTGTTGCGCGGGCATCCGCAGGAAGTCTTCGTCCGT
>JAYTMG010000274.1:0-2488 GCA_043728745.1 Verrucomicrobiaceae bacterium | reverse complement strand
GGGTGTGATTGGAAGTGGAACGCGAATGTTGCGATGCGAGTGTAACGAGCCAAGGAGCGGCGGCATTTGCCTTTGGCTGTCTTACGGCTCTGCCGCCGTGCTATAGCGCGAAGCGCCCATTTTTGATCACTGCGGTTCCGGCGAGAGACGTGGTTATCAAATCAGGCGCTGCGCGCTACAAAAACGGCGGCAGGAATGCCGCCGCTCCTTGGCTCGCTTACGCTCGCATTTCCACTTTTAATCACACCCGTCGAGCAAGTCTCTTGGTGCTTTCGGGATTCGCGGCTATATGGACGCTGTGTCACACGCAGACGAAATCATTTTTCCGAAACAACCATCCGCCGCGCTGCGGAGATTTGCCGCTTTGCTGGAGCCAAAGTCCGATGCGGAACTGGAGGCGATGGCGCAGGAATCCGCGCTGTTGACGCGCCGGAATTTCGGACGCGCGATGCGCCTGTTTGCGCCGCTTTATTTGAGCAACGAGTGCATCAACAATTGCGCGTATTGCGGCTTTTCGCGGGACAATCCGATTCTGCGGGTGACGCTCGAAATCGCGAGCGTGACGAAGGAGGCGCGGCATCTCGCGAAGGAGGGCTTTCGCAATGTGCTGCTGGTTGCGGGGGAGCATCCGAAATTTGTCAGCAATGGATATTTAGAAGCGTGCATCCGCGCGCTCGTGCCCGAAATTCCGACCATCGCGCTGGAGGTCGCGCCGATGGAAGTGGCGGACTACGAACCGCTGGTGCGCGCCGGTGCCGAAGGGCTCGTGGTTTATCAGGAAACTTACGATCGCGCGACTTACGCTGAAATGCACACGATGGGGCCGAAGCGCGATTTCGACTGGCGGCTGGCGTGCCCGGAGCGGGCTTATGATGCGGGGTTCCGTCGCATCGGAATCGGCGCGCTTTTTGGCCTCGCGCCGTGGAAGCAAGAGGCGCTCGCGCTCGCGGCGCATCTGGATCATTTGATGCGCCGTTGCTGGAAGGCGCAGTTTACCGTCTCGCTGCCGCGGTTGCGCCCGTGCGCGGGAGAATTTGCGCCGCGACATGAATTGTCCGATCGCGAAATGGTGCAGGTCGTTTGCGCGATGCGGCTTTGTTTCCCGCACACGGGGATCGTCCTCAGCACGCGCGAACCCGCTGCGTTGCGCGATGCGTTGCTGCCGCTGGGCATCACGATGATGAGCGCTGGCAGTCACACCGAGCCCGGCGGCTACACGGGCGAAGGGCAGGACGATCTTCATCTTACCGTAAAGGGTCGTCGTGTGGAGACGGAGCAAACGGGGCAGGCCACGGAGCAATTCCAGATCGCCGACATGCGCAGCCCGGCGGACATCGCAGGGCTGCTCCAGCGTCGTGGATTTGAGCCCGTGTGGAAGGATTGGGACAAGGCGATTTTGGAGCAATGATCACGGTCAACGGAATCCCTTCCACGACTGCGGCAACCACCGTTGCCGAGCTTGTCGCCGAGCTTGGTTTCGTTCGCGGAACAGTCCTCGTGGAGCTCAACGGCGTCGCGCTCCGCCCCGACGAATGGCCGCGCCTTCTGCAATCCGGTGATGTGGTGGAACTGCTCCGGATCGTGGCGGGCGGATGACGAATACGGTTTTTAGGCGGTGCAAAGTGAACTACTTCGCAGACGGAGTGGCGCTCGGAATCAAGGAATTTACAAACTCGGTCTTTCAATCCGAGCGGCATCGATTCGGGCCGAAGCGAGAGACTGGAGCGCGCAGGATGCGCCACTTCGATGCCGGTGAGCTTCGCAAACAAAGGGACAGAACAATAGAATAGAATCACATGAGAACTGCCTTGAGTCGCCTGGAGATGCAGACATCGTTTGCGGCATGACCGCCACCGAAACGCTCGACTTTTCACTTGGGCGTGCTTCGCTTGGTCGATGAAAATGCTCCGCAGACTCGGTCTCGCCATACTTTCAGCCTTGGTGTTTCCGTCGTCGTTGGCTGCTGCGGACTATAGTGTATCTACTCAGGGCTCATCCATTGTGGTCACGGACCGTTCGGGAAATAGCGACACGCTTTTCATCTCTCAGCCGGGCGCAGGAACGATCCTGTTTGCCGCCGCAGGGCGGACGTTTAGCGTCAACGGCGGTGCGGATTCGAATGCCGATTCCGGTGTTCTGTCGCTTGTCGGGATCACCGGTGTGAGTGTGGATGCCGGAAGCGGGGCGGACATCATAAACGTCGGTGCAATGACGAATCTGCCTTCGCTGACCATTGACGGTGGCCGGGGCGATGATGAGGTAAATCTTACTGGCGATCTCGCATTTTCTGCCGATGCAAATCTCGACGTGAACCTCCAAAACGACACTGCTCCCGCCAACGCGACATCTGACACCAACTACAATGATGTGGGCACGGATAGCGTGACCGTAGCCGACAATTCCAATGTCGTTGCCAGCGGCACGGGCACCATCGTTGTGAAATGCAGCCGCAACGTAGTCATCGCATCCGGCGGCAGCCTTGAAACTG
>JAYTMG010000273.1:0-3574 GCA_043728745.1 Verrucomicrobiaceae bacterium | reverse complement strand
CTACATCAACGGCACCCGCGTGCTCGACAATCCGAACTGGAACGAAGCCGTGGATGCCGACGCGAGCGAGGCCGTGATGGGGCAAACGGGAATCACCGTTGCCGTAATGGCCGACAACATCGCGCCCGGTGCGGCAGGGCTGCGCCTCGCTGTCGCCGTGTGGCTTGAGGGACAAAAGACGCCGCTCGTCGTCGCGACCGGCCCCGGCTGGCGCAGCGCTGCGAAACCCGCAGGCGGATGGGAGCAGCCCGCCTTTGCCGATGGCGAATGGGCACCGGTCATCACGCTCGGACCAACCGGGCTCCCCTGGGCTGACGTCCGCGGCTTTACGTTGCTGGAGCACGGCGGCTTCGTGCGCGCGGCATTCGTGGACAACGACCCGCTGCAAAACGTCCTCGGCCGTCCCATCCGCGACCAGATCAATATGAGCCGCCCGACGCAAGCCACGCTGCTGCAAGCGCTCACTTTTGCAAACGGACGAAGCTTCGACGACACGCTCACCAAAGCCGCCGCGAAATGGACCGCCCGCATCCCCGATGCAACGGCGCGCCTCACGAACATCTACCGCACCGCGCTCCTCCGCGAGCCGCGCGCAGACGAACTCGCCTTCGCCAACGCAGCGCCCGCCGACCTGCTGTGGTCGGTGCTGCTGCTGCCCGAATTTCAACTCATCCGATAATCCATGAACGACCGCCGCACATTTCTACGCCAGCTTTCCGCAGCATCCATCGCCGCGATGACCGTGGGCTCTCCTCGCCGCTCGTATGCCATCGCTTCAAAACCGAAGGCCACTGCGGACACCGTGATTCTGCTCTGGATGGCCGGCGGCATGGCGCACACGGAGACGTTCGACCCGAAGCGCTTCGTGCCTTTTGAAGTCGGGATGGAAGCGGGCAAAGTGCTCTCCACTTTCGAGCCGCGTCCGACCGTGCTCGATGGCGTGCAATTTTCCGAAGGGCTCGAAGAAATCGGGAAGGTCATGGACCGCGGGACGGTCATTCGTTCGCACGTCGTGGCGGATATGGGGAGCATCCTGCATTCGCGGCATCAGTTCCACTGGCACACCTGCTACGAGCCTCCGCAAAGCGTCGCCGCGCCGCACATGGGCGCGTGGGTCGCGAAGGAACTCGGCGCGCGCAATCCCGTCGTGCCGCCATTTATCGTCATCGGCCAGCGCTTTGATCGCGGAGAAAAAGAAGAACTCAAAGCATTTCACACCGCAGGTTTTCTCGGCAGCGAATACGGACCATTTCTCGTGGAAGAACCGACTGCCGCGCTGGAGACCGTGCGTCCGCCAAAAGGGATGACGCCCGAGCGATTTGAGGCGCGGCATTCGCTCTATCGCGAGATGCTGAAAAAGAGCGGCGTCGCTGACAAATCGAGCGACTATCAGCAGGACTCGCTGCTCCGCTCAATGGAGCAGGCATACGGACTTCTCCGCTCGCCGGAGGCCAAGGCGTTCGACCTCGCGCTCGAACCCAAGGAAGCCTACGACGCGTACAACACAGGCCGCTTCGGGCTCGGATGCTTGCTCGCACGCCGACTCACGGAAGCCGGCGCGCGCTTTATCGAAGTGACCAGCGAATACATTCCATTCGAATACTGGGACACGCACAACACCGGCCACGATCGAGCCGCCGAGATGAAGCGCCAAATCGACCGCCCCGTCGCCCAACTCGTCCGCGACCTCGAAGCACGCGGATTGCTCGACCGCACACTCATCATCCTCGCCAGCGAATTCAGCCGCGACGCCATGCTCGAAGGCAACCCCGACAAACCCGCACCCGAAGGCGCAGACACGAAAAAGCTGCCCGAGAAGATGACCGATAAGAAGCACTACGGAATGCACCGACATTTTACCGGCGCAGGCTCGGTTCTTATGTTTGGCGGCGGAATCAAGCGCGGTCAGGTGTATGGAAAAACAGCCGACGAACGCCCCTGCACGACGATCGAAAATCCGGTGAGCATCGGCAACATCCACCAGACGATGTACCACGCCCTCGGCATCAGCTCCGAAACGCACTACGAAATCGAAGGCCGCCCATTTTACACCACGCCCGACGGCAAATCCCCCACCATCCCGGCGCTGTTTGCGAAGGGCGTTTCGTAGAAGCTACGCGACGCCCGCGACCGTCTCCACCCACCGCGCCCACAGCCAGCAAAGGTCCGAGAGCCGGTTCAGATATTGCGGCACGGCGTCCGTCACAGCGAAGCCGCGCTCCTTCATCTCCCACACGCCGCGCTCGGCTCTGCGACAAGCAGTGCGCGCGCCATCCAGCATCGCGCTGCCTCTAGTCGCACCGGGCGTTGCCCAATGCGTGAACGAGATTTTTTTGTTCTTCTCCAAATCGTCGATAATGCCCGTGAGCCGATCTGTCATTTCCGGCGTGACGAAAAGAAAACCCTTCTCGCGGTAACGCTCCCGATCCTCCACCGCGCACGCAAGCTCGCCCATCAAAATCACCAGCTCTTTTTGAATGGCCAAAATCTGCACAGTCAGCGTCTCATCCTCATTCCAAGCCCGCGCCAGCCCGAGCGCCACATTGAGTTCATCGCACGCGCCATAAGCAGCCACACGCGCATCCGTCTTCGCGACGCGCCGATTAAACATGAGCCCCGTAGTTCCATCATCTCCCGTTTTTGTGGCAATAGACATGACGCCTATACGCCCGCCGCCGCCCTCCAGCGCAATTCAATTTACCGAGGGCACCAAAGGCGGAGCCCTGAAATGATGCGCTTTCGCGAATGACGAATGACGAATGACGAAACGCAAGCGAGTTGATTCCGCTACACGCTTGCGACTTCGTCATTCGTCATTCGTCATTCCCCCCATCCCTACAGCGCGCCTCGCAGCCTCACGAACTGCTGTGCGCCGCTGTGTGGAACGGGTGCTCTCCATTTGCGCGACACTGTGCCGTCAATATTCACCGTCTCACCGACGTAAACGGCAGACTGCCACGGCAGCGTGAGATTGCTGGAAAATTCGCCGCCCAACGTCGCGTCATCTGCTGCTGCGCGGGTGCGTGCGGTGATCGTGAGATACTGCGCGGGAATGCCCGAGACTGTGAGCGTCTCCACTCCTGCGATCGGCGCAGCCAAGTCACCGGCGACGCTATCATCGCCCGCCAGCAAATACTCGAAGAGCCGCACATATCCGTCGCCATCCGCATCGACTAACGGCGTGCCGGAAAACGCGACGGTGTCCCCACCGCCGGGATTGCCTCCATTTGCCGTGCTGCTGCGCCAGTTCGCACCGTCGCTGAGATTTTGCGCGACGCCGACACGCCGAAGCACGAGCGAGCGTCCGGTGCCGTCGGCAGCGACGGGCCACGGGCCTTTGTCGTTGTAAATAAATCGCACGATGTCGTCGGTGTTCGCAGCGATGACGGCAATTTCCTCGCCCGTGTTATCGAGCGCCCCGGCGTATGGCCCCACTACGCGCGGGCCGTTGCCGTAGCGCGTGGTGAAGGCCGTGACGTCGCGAGTAATGCAGATGCGTTCGCCGGGATTCAGAAGCGTGCCGTCGGCAAACGTGAATGTGATTCCCTCGAAATGCACGCCCGTGAGGTCGATG
>JAYTMG010000272.1:0-3424 GCA_043728745.1 Verrucomicrobiaceae bacterium | reverse complement strand
TCTTCCGGCTCAACGAGCGCGGTAATGTTGATCGTGAACTGGTAGTTGGCCCCCGGAAATCCATCCACGGGCATGAGCCGTTCATCGTAGATCTCCGTCGTGGTAATCCTGAGAGGCGTGCCGTCAGGGAAGTCCTTACCGGACACCGAAAAGGGTCCGAGGAGTGAGATCAGGAAAAGGAGTGCAGGTAGGAATCGCATGAAAAGGTGGAGGACCATACTCTCGAAAAGTGTCTTTGCAAGGTGCCCTTGCGACTCAAAGTTCCTGATAAATAATGCTCATCGCCATCGTGCAATATGCGGACACGAGGACGGGATTTGCTTCCTTCCAGCGGGGCTCGGGGTTGGCCCACGAGCCGTCCGGTTTTTGCAGTTTCATCAGCCGCATCGCGAGTTCGCGCCGCCAGTCGATTTGCTTTCCTTTGACTTCGAGCGTGGAGACTTTGGCGACTGCGAGGCCCTTTGCCATGAGGTGCAGGTAGTAATAGTAACCCTGCATTTCGAGGCCGGGATTTTCATCCAGCGTGTAGTTTTTTTGCAGCCACTCCATCGCGGCGGTGATGCGAGGATCGTCCTTCGCGAGGTCCGCGTAGATGAAGCTCATGAGCCCTGCGTAGCTCATCGAGCCGTAGCTGCGAAGCGCAGTCTTGCCACCCTCCAGCTCGGTTTTCCCTGCGTTGCTGAAGCCGGGATAATAGACGAAGCCGCCCTTGTTTGCAGGGTCGCCGCTGGCCCATTCCATCTTGTTCTGGCCGGGGAGATTCTGGCAGCGCGTGACGAATTCGATCGCGGCCTGCCAGTTGAGATCTTTAGCGTCGGGTTTGTCGGCGATGGTGCCTTTGGTGATCTTCAGGGCTTCCAAAGCGATGAGCGTGTTATCGAGGTCGGGGTGCCCGCGTTTTGGGCTGGCTCCGACTGTGCCGTAGCCGATCCCGCCATCAGTTCCAGGCTGCGCGAGTCCGCTCGCTTGCTGGCCCACGACATAGGCGCGGGCGTCGCGGATGATCTTTTCGTCCTTCGGATCGTTTGCGCCGAAAATCGCGACCAGCGCCACAGAGGTGTTGTAGTTGGCGAGTCCGTTCTGCGGGTTGTAAATCCCGCCGTCCGGCTGCACGAAGCTCCGGAGGTACGCGTAGCCTTTTTGCATGATTTCCGGCTGTGGCGATGTGGAGAAACGTCCGGTCGGTTCGCGTTGCAGCGCGATGAGTGGAAGCGCGGCAAGCGCCGGGTGCGTCAGGTCGCTGCCGAAGCTGCCGTCTGCATTTTGCTGCTTTGCGAGGTAATCGAGCCCGCGTGTGATCACGTCGCGGACTTCATTGCGAAACGATACGTTCTTTTCGTCTTTCGGCAACGGTTCGACGGCAGTGACCGTTTGCTTGAACGCACAGAATGCAGCGACGGCGGCGACGATGGTGGCAGTGAGGATAAAATTGCGGCGGTTCATTTTGCGGGCTGGGCTGGTTCGAGTTTGATGGTGAGTTCTACGGGCGTGCCGACAGGCGGGATGGCAGATGTCTTCACGAACCACATCGCGTCGTCATTCGCCCCTTTGCGTGGATTGTTGATCAGCGCGCCGGGAAATGTGACGACGGAACCGAATACGCCCTGCAACTCTGCGTTGAATCGCCCCTCGTGCATGAACGACCCAGTATAAAGCCACGGCCCGTCTTCCGCGACAATTTCGCGAGGCTTCCTCCGGTTTAATGCCTCCCGACGGACGATCCATCGCTCCAGCGGCGAAGTCTGCTCCTTGCCGCTCGCGTCCTTCCATTTGCAGGTGATGAAAATGCGGTCGCCGTCCAATTTGGGAGCCTTGGCGAGATACTCTGCGTCGATGCGCTCGGGCAGCAGTGCGTCTTTGCCGATGGTCATTCCTTTTGCGCCGAGCAGCAGCATCGCCATGTGGACGTTCTGCGGCGAAACGTCGGTCGCCAGCACGCTCTCATGCGTCGGTCCTTTTGTGGTGACGATGGTGTATTCCACCAGCCCATCGCTCATATTCACCTTGGTTGGGAAGGTCACGGTGGACGCATTTTTATCCAGCCGGATAGCCCCGATCTCGAAGATGCCTGGCGCGATTTCCTTGGGCGCTTGAAAGCCCGGACTTTGCGCAAACCCGCAGGTTGCGAAGGCGAATGAGATGATTGCAGTTGCGAAGCGCATGAGTGGATGATGCCAGTAGTTATCCGCGCCGTCTAGCCGCTGGCGTGCCACTTCAAAAATGACAGCCGCCGCCTCTGTCGGCTGCGGGATCTGTCATTTGCAATCGGCTACATTCTATCCCGATGCCCGCGCATTTTGGACATGCGATGACCGGGGGGGAATGACGAATGACGAATGACGAATGACGAAACGCAAGCGAGTTGATGACGACACACGCTTGCGACTTCGTCATTCGTCATTCGTCATTCGTCATTCCACCAACGAGTGGCGGGCCACTACGCCGGCACGATGGCCTTTTCGTCGGCCTTGCTCACTTCGCTCTTGAGGTCGCGACCGCCACGGCCGGACCACCAGAGGACGATTGGCGAGGCGATGTAAATGGACGAATACGTTCCCACCAGAATACCAATGAGCATACAGAGTGCGAAGTCGTTCAGCACAGGGCCGCCCATGAAGAACAGGATGAGCGTGGTGATGAGCGTGACGCCGCCGGTGAGCACCGTCCGGCTCAGCGTTTCGTTCACTGAGACGTTCATGATGTTCGCGATGGAACCGCCTTTGCCTGCCTTGATGTTTTCGCGGATTCGGTCGAAGACGACGATGGTGTCGTTTACCGAGTATCCGGCGATGGTCAAAATCGCGCCGACGGTGACGAGCGAGAGTTCCCGACCGAGGAGCGCGAAGACACCGACGGTGATTGCCACATCGTGCACCAATGCGACGAGCGCGCCGATGGCGAAGGAGAACTCGAAGCGGATGGTGAGATAAATCAAGATGCCGACCATGCCGAGGATGAGCGCGGCGATGGAGCTCTTGGCGAGTTCATCACCGACGAGCGAGCCGATCGTTTCCTTGCTCTCTTTCTGGAATTTCGCCTCCGGGAATTTTGCCTTCAGATGCGCCTCGATTTTCTCGGCGGAACCTTCCGCATCGCGAACGACGAGGAACTCGGCTTGCGCGGATTTCTCAGTCTGGACGGATGCCTCGCCGAAGTTGATTTCCTTGAGCGCGTCGCGCACCGGGTCAAGCGCAGGGCGCGTGCCTTCTGCACGCAGGACGAGACGGTCGCCGCCTTTGAAGTCCACGCCGAAGTTTTTCGAGCCGCGAGCTCCAAAGATGCCCATCGAAGCTACAATGACGATGATCGAAAACGTAATGGCTGTTTTCCGTTTGCCCATGAAGTTGAAGCTCGTCGCGGGGATGATGCTCGACATGGTGATGGACTTGAGGATGCCCTTCTTCATGACCCACTCGAACAAATT
>JAYTMG010000271.1:0-19530 GCA_043728745.1 Verrucomicrobiaceae bacterium | reverse complement strand
ACGAACGTATCGGAGAGCGCGCTGATGTGGACGAGTCCGTCTTGATGCACTCCGATATCCACGAAGCATCCAAACGCGGTGACGTTCGTGACGATTCCGGGAAGTTTCTGGCCGGGCTTTAGGTCGTTCATCGAATGCACATCGCCGAATGAGAATGTCTCGAACTGCGCGCGGGGATCGCGTCCGGGCTTGGCGAGTTCTTTGATGATGTCGTTGAGCGTCGGCAGACCGACTTCCTCGGTGACGTATTTCTTCGCGTCGATCTTTGCGCGCTTGCTGGCGTCACCGATGAGATCGGGCACGGTGCAGCCGACATCGGCGGCCATGCGTTCCACTAGTTCGTAGCGCTCCGGGTGAACGGCGCTTCCGTCGAGCGGATGATCGCCGCCGCGGATGCGCAGGAATCCCGCTGCTTGTTCGTATGCTTTCGGTCCGAGCGCGGCGACTTTCAGCAACGCCTTGCGGGTCTTGAATGGGCCGTGCTCATCGCGATGCGCGATGATATTTGCGGCGACGCGGCTGTTGAGTCCGGAAATGTAAGCGAGGAGGGATTTGCTCGCGGTGTTGAGCTCCACGCCGACGTTGTTCACGCATGATGTGACGACGTCATCGAGCTGCTTTTTCAACGCCGTCTGATCGACGTCGTGCTGGTATTGGCCGACGCCGATGCTCTTCGGGTCGAGCTTCACGAGCTCGGCGAGCGGGTCCATGAGTCGCCGCCCGATCGAGACGGCACCGCGCACGGTGAGGTCGTGATTCGGAAATTCTTCGCGCGCAATTTCGCTGGCGGAGTAAATGGACGCACCGCTTTCATTCACCATCACGACTGGAATGTGCGCGGGAAGTTTCAGCGAGCGGATGAATGTTTCCGTCTCGCGCCCCGCAGTGCCGTTGCCGATGGCGATGGCCTCGACGTTGAACTTCTCGATGCAAATCTTGATCATCCGCGCGGCGAGTTCTTCCTCGCGCTCTGGATAAATCACGTCGTTGCCGAGCAACTTGCCCTGTTTGTCGAGCAGCACGATTTTGCATCCCGTGCGAAAACCGGGATCGATTCCCAGCACGGCCTTCTGCCCGAGCGGCGCGGCCAGGAGCACTTCGCGGATGTTCGCAGCGAAGACGCGGATGGCTTCTTCGTCGGCTTTCTTTTTGAACGTGATGCGCGCCTCGCCTTCCATCGCAAACCCGAGCAGCCGCTTGTAGCAATCCTGCGCAGCCTCGCGCACTTGCAATGCGGCGGGCGATTTCCCTTTTACAAACAGCGACTCCAGCAGCGCGACGGCTTCCGCCTCATCGGGCGTGAGCCGACATATAAGGAACCCTTCGCTCTCGCCGCGCCGCATCGCGAGGATGCGGTGCGACGGGGCGCTGCCCGCAGGCTCGCTCCAGTCGAAATAATCTTTGAACTTCGCGCCTTCCTCTTCTTTTCCGCTGAGCACCTTCGAGCGCATCGTTCCCTGCTCCATATATAAAATGCGCATCCGCGCGCGGGCATTCGCGTCGTCCGATATCCGCTCGGCGATGATGTCGCGGGCACCGGCGAGCGCTTCTTCGGGATTCG
This sequence comes from Verrucomicrobiaceae bacterium, assembly GCA_043728745.1. Taxonomy (GTDB): domain Bacteria; phylum Verrucomicrobiota; class Verrucomicrobiia; order Chthoniobacterales; family Chthoniobacteraceae; genus SXWH01. The sequence continues at coordinate 17,969 of JAYTMG010000271.1, read as the reverse complement.
CAAAGGTGCCGACCTTGTCTTCGATCTGCCACGAGCGGCCTACGTATTCTTTCGCCGCCGCCTGTACATCGAGCACGGGATCTTGCGCCCACAGCAATTCGGAGAGCGGCTCCAGTCCTTTCTCCTTGGCCATCGTCGCGCGAGTGCGCTTCTTCGGACGGAACGGCGCGTAGATGTCCTCCAGCGCGGTCATCGTTTCAGCGCCCTCGATTTTGATGGAGAGAATTTCCGTGAGCAGTTTCCTCTCGGTCAGCGATTCGATAATTGTGGCACGTCGCTTGTCGAGTTCATCGAGCTGCTCCAACCGGTCGCGAATGCTCATGATTTTTACTTCATCGAGCTCACCAGTGCGCTCTTTGCGGTATCGGGCGATGAAGGGCACCGTGCCGCCTTCCTCCAGCAGCACCGCAGTCGCGGCGACTTGGCGTGGTTGAATTGCGAGTTCCTTGGCGATCTTGAGGACGTGTTGTTCGAGCATGTGTGGAAAGACGCGCATCCTGCAAACGGCGCGGCGGAGGGCAACGGAAAACGGGAACTACTTTACGCCACGCCGCAAATATTCCCGCGAGAGCTGCACGTAACGAGTCGCCCAAGTCTTGATGTCGGCCTGTTCTTCGAGCGAAAGAACGCGAACAAGTTTCGCCGGCGAACCAAGAATCAGCGAGCCGGGAGGAAACTTTTTGTGCCCCGTGACGAGCGCGCCAGCCCCGACGATACACCGATCGCCAATCTCCGCACCGTCGAGAATCACTGCATTCATGCCGACGAGCACCTCATTCCCGATCGTGCAGGCGTGGAGAATCGCCTTGTGCCCGACGGTGCAAAGCTCGCCGATTTCCACACCGAAATCATCCGCAAGATGCACCACTGCGCCATCCTGAATATTCGAGCGCGGACCCACGCGAATGCTGTGAATATCAGCCCGGAGCACGCATTGGTACCACACGCTCGACTCCTCCCCGAGAGTGACATCGCCGATGAGCGTAGCGTTGTGCGCGACGAATGAAGAAGGTGCGAGCGTCGGAACTTTTCCGAGGAATTTGTCAATACGTGAGTCAAAGGTCATGACGGAAATCTTTACCCATCGCGAAAAGAACATCAACCGCTAAGCCCCACGGGCAAAGGCTTCCGGCACAGAAAAAACTCAAAATGTCCGTTGACTATCGGAATCGCCACTGCCAAATAGGCAGCCGTTGCAGTCATCGACGGCACACCGAAAACATTGAGTCAGAACAACCCAAAACACAGAATAGAAAACACAAAATGAACAAAGCAGAACTCGTAGCCACAGTCGCGAAAGCGCTCGGAAAAGACACCTCCAAAGCATCAGCCGAAAAAGCCGTTGCAGCCACCATCGACTCGATCGCCGGCGCCCTCAAAAAAGGCCAGAGCGTCCAGCTCATCGGATTCGGCACCTTCAAGGTCGTCGCCCGCAAAGCACGCACAGGCGTGAACCCAAAGACCGGTGAAAAGATCAAAATCAAGGCTTCCAAGGCCGTGAAGTTTGGCGCTGGCAAGGAACTGAAGTCCAAACTGAAGTAACCTTCTTCTTTCATAAAAGCCCCGTCTTCTCCGGAAGACGGGGCTTTTCTTTTTTCACAGGGCTCATGCCGATCCACTACGTCTGCCAGCGATGCACGAACTGCTGCAAATGGCCCGGCGTGGTGAAAGTGGAGCCCGACGAGATCGCTGCAATCGCCGCATTCGTGGGGCTTGCGGAGGATCTCTTTGTTGAGCAGCACACGCGCCTGCGTCCGGATCGACGCGGCCTTTCCCTGCTGGAGCGCGAGGATCACTCTTGCGCGTGGCTCGATGGAAAGGATTGCAGTCTGCAATCCGTGAAGCCCCGGCAATGCCGCGCCTTCCCAAACGGATGGAATTTCCCCGGCTGGCGGGAAAAATGTGAAGCCGTACCGACTCTCATTCCGTAAAGAATCCAATAAAGCACGCGAGCCGGGGATTGTTCCGATGCTTGACGAAACGAGGCGATGCGAAGAGATAACCCGCCCGCAAAATCCAATTTTTACCGCTATGAAACATCATTCCATTCTCACCGCATCCATCGCAGGTGCCGCACTAATCAGCATCGGCAGCGCTCAAGCTGTGGACTTCGTCAAAGACGTGCAGCCGATTCTCGAGTTGAACTGCGTGCGATGCCACAACCCGAAAGCGACTGCGGTTGATAAGGGCGACACGGACTATATCCTCGATACGAAAGATGCCGCCATCCGTGGAAAATATATCATTCCGGGAGACGGCGCGAAGTCGAAGGTTTACAAAACCACCGTTCTTGCCGACGACGACGACAAGCTCATGCCTCCGATGGATGAGATCAAAAAGAAGTCCAGTCGCAAGCTCACGAGCGATGAGGCAGAGACGCTGAAGAAGTGGATCGACGAAGGCGCGAAATGGCCGGATGGCGTCACGCTCATCGCTCGGAAACAGTCGATTGGCGTGTCGAAGGAAGATTTATCCGCAGTGGCAGCCTCCATCCACGCGCGCATCGTCGCGAATTCCAAAGAAAAGACGGAAGCCGAGATGGCACCGTTCACCGCAGCGATCGTCGGGACGGATGTGACTTTTGAAATGCTGCCAATCAAAGGCGGCAAATTCATGATGGGATCACCGGAGAATGAAAAAGGCCGCAACCCTGATGAAGGCCCACAGAAGGAAATCGCCGTGGAGCCATTTTGGATGGGCAAATACGAAGTGACTTGGAACGAGTTCCAACTCTTCATGTATCCCGAAGAGGAGAAAAAGGCACGCGTGTCGAAGAACCTTTCCAGCGAACTGAACTCGCTCACCGACGCGGTCTCGCACCCGACGCAGCCGTATGTGGAAATGAGCTTCGGCATGGGTACGGATGGATTTCCCGCCATCTCGATGACGCAGCACGCCGCCAATAAATACTGCCAGTGGCTGAGCGCAAAGACCGGTCATTTCTATCGCCTTCCGACCGAGGCTGAGTGGGAGTTTGCCGCGCGTGCTGGGACGAAGACCGCTTACTACTGGGGCGACGATGCGTCGCAACTCGGGCAGCACGAGTGGTACGGGAAAAATGCGGATTTCAAATATCAGAAGGTCGGCAAAAAGAAGCCGAATCCGTGGGGACTTCATGACATTCTCGGTAACGTCGCGGAGTGGACGATCGACCAATACGACGCGGGTTATTACGCAAAGATGCCCGCTGCGAATCCTTGGAACAAGGCGACCACCGCATATCCGCATTCCGTTCGTGGTGGCTCGTGGGACGACGAGGAACCCGCAAAACTCCGCGCCGCCGTTCGTCGCGCCAGTGGACCAAACTGGAAGCGCCAAGACCCGCAGCTCCCGAAGAGCATCTGGTATCACACCGATGCGCAATTCCTCGGGATGCGGGTCGTTCGCCCGCTGAAGACCGTTTCGGCGGATGAGATGAAAGCTTACTGGAATAACGGCGTGGAGAAAGACGATCCACGGCTCAGCAAGGCCGAGTAGCACGATCTTCCGCATTAGAATTTCAGCAAAGCCTCCGCAGCGATGCGGGGGCTTTTCTTTTTACTGGAAGCCTCCGGATTACGGAACGGATGGAGTGACGATCCGATAAAAACGCTGGCCCGCTGTCGCGCTTGTCGGATCGGGCACTTCGACGATGCCTGTATTCGGTTGCGGCGTCACGTCGCCGACGCGCTGCCATACGGAAGCCGATAGCGCGGTCTTATATTGCACCGTATAGGTCTTTCCAGCGACTGCGACGAAACGGATGACCACGCCGCCAGGACCGGGCGGAGTCATCTCGGCTTTGAATGCGTCGCCCGAGAAGCGCGGATTGGTGCCTGCGAGATACTCGGCGAGATTGCTTTGTCCGTCGCCATCAGCATCAAGTGCCCCGTCGGCAAGATTCGGATTCAGCGCATTCGCAACTTCCCAAGCGTCGGGCATCCCGTCGCCGTCGGAATCCGTGAGCGGGATCTGATTCGCAGAACCGGGAGTCGGCACGAGATTTACCACCGTGGTCCCGCCCTCCGGATAGCGTCCCGCGCTTTGCCCTGCGGGCTGAACGCCCAACACCGAAACAATATCGAGTGCGTTTCCAGCGGCGGTGAAAAAACCGAGCGAGTCCGTAGGGACGAGGGAAAAGTTGACATGACGTCGCAGCGGTTGACTGTCCGCCGACCACACCTGCCAGCGCGCACTTCCGCTCGTGCCGATGAAAGTGAGCGGCGGAATGACGAACTGAAATTGCTGCGTGACGCGATCGGTGAGATAGTTGCCGCCGATGTCCACGGGGAGCGTGCCGTTATTGCGCAATTCGAAGAAATCGTTCGCATCGGATCGCCACTCGTTGAACTTCACATCGTTCGCCTGACCGACCGCAGCAGCAGCATTGAGCCCACCACGCGTCGGCACGGTGAGAGTCCATGCACCGGCACCTTCGGGAACGCGACCGAGCGCGAAGTTCGGGATCTGTCGGCCAAAGGCGATGCTGTCGTGGAGCGCTCCCGCATTGGCCGGGATATGATAAAAGCCCAGCGTCCCGCCGTCTGCGGAAAGCGCCCAGCCCGCATTGGAAGAGCTCGGAGCGGCGAGAGGATTAAACTGCACGATGTGCCGCGCACCCGCTTGAATAATGGTCCCGGCGGGAAATATGAACTTCCTCGGCGTGGCGAGATCGTCGCTGAGACTCATACCGCTGATGTCAATTGCCAGCCCGGCCGAGTTGTAAAGTTCTGCCCATCCCGCGAACGAACCATCGGGGTTTTGCAGCGCAGTGTTTTGCACGAGCACTTCATTCAACACTACCGGGACGACGGGAAATGTTGTCGTGACGGTGACATCCAGTTTCATCCCCCAAACGATGTCGGTGCTCGGCGATCCGCTGCTCTGCAAGTTCGACTGATGCACGGATACCGCGATCACATTATCACCCACAACGAGATCGCTCGCGGGGATCGTGAACGTCTGGACTGTGGCGTCGCCGACGCTCGCATTCGCCCGGTCGCTGAAGCCCGTAGCGCCTGCATTCATGCGGACTCGCGTAGGGCTCCCACCGTTCAGGTAAATGTTCGCGCCGTCATCGCACATGACTTTCGCAGTGAGAGAAACGCCCGTGAGCGGGCCGTCATACGTAAAGTGCGTGCGGAAATAGTAAGTCTGGAAAGGACGCCCCGAGGCATTGCCGGGAAGCAGCGTGGTCTTCGCAAAACCGTCGGCATTATTGAGCGGCGCAGTCTCAATATACAGGATCTGCTGCGACGAAAGTGACCACGCGGAATCGTCGTACGCGGCAGCAGTGAATGGACGACTTCCCGAGTCCGGCAGCGGCCCGGCGCTCGCATTTGCGAAGTAGCGCCACGCTTGATTCGCTGGAACAAGATTGCTCGTGACCGACGACGCCGTGCCAGCCACAGCCGGGTTTGGGCCGCCGGGAGTGGGCTGGTTGAAAGTCGCGACGGCACCCGCGCCGTTGGGTGTCAGTCCCTCGGAAATATCGGAGCGTTGCGGGCCATAGACTACGTTGTCGATGAAAGTGAGAGTCGGCGACAGGAAGCCAATCTCTCCTTGCAGCGGGTCGAGCTTGAAGCCGAGATGCTCCGGCCCGTCATCCTCGTCGCCATCGGCTTTGAACGCAGCGTAACCGCCGGGCTCGATGAAAGTCAGCGCACGAATCTCGTGGAGGTCCGGCCAGTCGGCCGGATTGTCTGTGAGAAAGCAGCCGCCGACATCAGCGGGATAAATCGAACGATTGTGAAGCTCGACGAAATCATCCGCCTCAAGCACTGCCGAAGCGGCGAGCCACTCATTGATGACGACTTCGGAAAGCGGCCCGCGCTCCGCCAGCACATTCGGCGCGCCGAAAGTCGGCTTGCACAGCGCCCAAGTTCCATCGCCAGCGCGCCCGATGCTGTAGTCCCATAGTTGCCGCCCAAACTCCACGGTATCCGCAGTCGCGCCATCGGGCCGCGTCAGCAAAACCTGATCGCCGTCACGCTTCAGCGAGAAGCCCGTTCGCGGAGCCGGCACGCTGGCGATATCCGTCGCATAGACGACTTTGTAGCCGCCCGGAGCCATAGTCGTTCCGGCCGGAAACGCATATCTGAAAGGAACGGCGGCACTATCCGAAAGTCCCCATCCCGAAATATCGACTGTCGCATTGCTGGAATTGCGCAACTCGATGATATCCGGCGCAACCGAGCCAAACACTAGCGTCTCCGCATTCAGCGCCATCACCTCGTGAATCAACACAGGCTCCACTGCGGGCGGAATGTAGCCGCCATCGACCGTCCACGCGGCCTGCGAAACACCGCCGCCGAGCGCAAAATCATTCTGCCAAAGTCCGCCATCCGTGCGTCCCGCGACTTCGAGAGAATACGCGCCATCTGCGAGACCGCTCAGCACGACGGGCTGCGAGATCGGAATGCTGCCGGTCCACGCGCCCCCATTGAGCCGCCATGAATAATGCGTCCAGCCGGAGCCCTCGGGAAAAGCATTTGCAGTCGCGGGAATTGCGAAACCCTGCATGAGCGTGCCCACGGTGACAGTCGCACCGGTGACGTTCGTGGTTCCCTCCGGCATTCCGCGAAGGCTGACACCCATATTGCGCGGCGCACCTTTGTCCGTGCCGTTCGGGCCGGTGCGGTGAGCGGGCGACTGCGGAGTCGGCGTCACCCGTGCTCGAATGTCAGCGGCGATGCGCTTGAAGTTCCCGGCATTCGGAGTGGGAATATCTAAAGGCCCGGCGAGAAGCGCCCCCGCGACAACATTCCCGCTTCCGGCCCCAGTCCAAGCGCCGGACAGCAAATTACCATTGAGCGTCAGCGTGCTCGCGGCGGGCAGATTGCGCACAATGGGAACCGGCGAGTGAAAGAGATTCCCTTCCAAATACATCCCGGCTCCCGCAGTCGTTCCGGGGTCGAGGAAGTTGACAATTGCCGCGTCTGCGGATGCTGCAATCGGATCGAACACTGTGTTATTCAGCAGCGTGAAAAAGTTCCCATCCGTGGCGGACGCAACTTGGTCGCACCGCGAAACAATGTTACCGACGATGGCGATGTGCGAGCCGCCGCCGCCGCCGCTCACGGCGCTGGACGTGTCCGCTGTTCCGTTGCGGTGCGCGTTCAAAAAGATATTCCCTTCCACCCACGCGTCCGTGTTGTCGAGGTCGAGAATGTCGTCGTCGGCTCCCGCGAACACATTGTCCACGACATAGAGAATCGCGCCCGGACGCTGCATGTTCGCGACGTCGATCGTATCGAACGCACCAATCGTCTTTCCGAAAAAACAGCCTCGAAACACCGCTTTACCGCCCGCTCGCACTCCGGAAACCACCACCATCTCAAACGCAGTCGTTGCGGGAGGAAAGACGCACTCCGCCACGACAAACGACGCATTTTCGAGCTCCAGATAGGGCACTGCGGGATTCCCAAATGTCACCACCGTGAGGAATATCTCGCCATCGTGGACATCGATCGCTTCCGCGCTATTGCCGGAAATATGCGCGTGCGAGATTCGCGTCGGCGGGGAGCTCAGCGCGCCATTTACCAGGATTCCATTCCATGCACCACCACCCGGCGCAGACATGAACCGGATGGGCTGAAACTCCGTTCCCTCAGCGATCAAAGCAGCCGATGCAGCGACGGTGATTCGGCTGCCTGTGCTGATGATCACATGGACTCCCGGCTCAATCGTCAAAGTGCTGCCCGCGCCAATGATCAAGTCGCCAGCGATGCGATACGGTCCGTTCGCAGCGGTCCAAGTCTGACTTCCAGGAAGCGTTCCCGAGCGCACTTCTTCGGTGCCATCAAAATACCACACGTCCTGCCAAGTCCGCCCGATTTCCTCGCTCGCGCTGTCGAACGCCTGAATGAGCACGCGATTTACGCCGGGAGAAAGCGGCAGTTGCGGTATCGTCCATTTCGCCTCCCACGCGCTCCACTGCGCGAGCATCCCATTCACTAGCACCATGCGCGTCTCGATCGCAGGTGCGAGGCCCACCAACTGACACTCGCCCACCACGGTTTGCGGAAATCCATTCACCGGCGCGAGCGTGCTACCGTCCGTGCCTTGCACTGCCGTCACGGCAAGCGAGCGGGAGATGAGCCCGCTCACGAACGCATGGCGCGTGGCGTTGAACGTCTTGATAGTCGTGCGCAGCGACGCACCGACGACGGGCGCGAGAATCTGGTCGCACAGATCCTCGAAATTCGCAGGGTTAAATGGCCCATCGAGCAGCCGCTGAAGTTCCTCAAAATAGATCGGCGCGAACGCCGGAAATTTCATGAACGGATTCAGCGGCGTCGGCGATCCATCCGGCGCATCGCACATTCGGAAAATCCCATGCGTGGGACTATTCGCGACCGCACTGCGCCCGAGCAGCGTATCGAGATCGTGGTGCAGCAACACCGCGCGGGGATCGTCTTTCCCGAAGTAGAGATAGTAGTCATCGCCGTCGCCATTGCTGATGTTCGACTCCTCGTTGTCGGCGAGCGCATTCACCGCGAGCCATCGCATCCACTGCCGCACATCGACCGCCGACAACACCGCGTATTCGTAGCCGCCATCGTAGCCAGTCGGCTCGCTCACAGTCGGACCGCTGTAACCAAGCGACAGCGCTGACGCCAAGCCGATCAAATCAACCCACTCATTCTCGGCCGCATTTGTCTCCTTCCGAAAATTAATCGCGTAGAGCTCCGCAAGCGAAAGCGTCTCGGAGGGCGACGGGACGATCTTCTTGAGACTTGCCCCATCGAGTTCCGTGCCGTCTGCGGAGAACCCCGTCAATATCCGCTGGCCGCGGTAAACATTGCCATTCCCGTCTTGCGGAAAATGGTGCCGGGTGAAGTCGCCATCCTCGAATTCGTTGCACGCGTAAAAACCGTAAGTCGGCGCAATCGTCGAGCCTCCCGTCGGGTCCGATTGATTCACCCGCAAACGCACCGCGCGCGACTCCGAGCCTGCCAGCCCCGCCTTGCGGTAGAGCGCACTCCCGAGCAATTGATACGGCGTGTTCTGCGAATTCAGGACGAGCGCCGTCCGGCCATTCCACGTATCATCATTGGAAAAATGAACGTTGTAATTCGGCGGCGTCGCCGTCCGGCTACCGTTCCCGCGATTCCGCACGCCGGCCAAATATCGGACTTTCGCACCCGTTCCATCGAACGAAATAAACGTCGCATTAAACCTCGCGTGGCTGTGCGTCTGGTCCTGCGCCTCGCCTGCATTAAATGGAAACGGCGGCGTTCCCGTATCCGCATTGATCGCAGCAAGCTCCACCGCGTCCGCGTTTCGCATGACGATGCGATACAGCGGCATCGCGCCGAAATAAGCCGTGTTATCGACCTGATAAATGCAGTTCTGGCTCTGCTGCAGCGAGCCCGTGTAATCGCGCGCCGGAGCCGGCCAAACGCGAGTCTGCGCGCCGTCGCTCGCCGAGACATAAAACTCCACTCGCGTCCCTTCCGCCTGCGCCGGGACGTATCCTCCGAATATCCCATCGCCCGCGACGCCATCACCGTGCGCGCCATCATCGAGCATCGACATCGTGGAAAACGAAGCGGCTCCGTCCGTGCGACAAAAGAGCGTCACCACCGGCGTAGCGCCGAGATCATCCCGCACGCGGCACGACACCGCCACGACATCGCTCGCCTTCGGAACGATTGGAAAATGCGATACTTTATCGACGACGCACGGAAGGTTTGCAGACGCGACGGAATTGACCGCGCCCGGCGTTCCTTGCAGCGGCGTGCTCGGAGCCCAATTCTGACCTTCATCCACATCGAACAGCGGCTGGATCAGTTCCATTGATTTCCCCCCGCCGTCCGCATCGCTCGCCCACACCCAGCCGCGATGCCCGTGGTCCGCCGTATCCCGACGGCGCTCGGCCCAGTCACCGTCGTCTGCGTAATTTAGTTCACAGACGACCGCATCCGTCGCGTCGCGTAAAGTGACCGCTTCACCGGAATTTGAAAGCTGCCCCGACCAATTGCCGACGAAGTTCGTGACCGCCGGATACTTCAGCGCAAACGCCGCAGAACTCGCCACGACCACGAGGCGACCGCCCGCCGGGATACTTACGCCGGCCGGGATTGTGAAATCCACACCGCCGCTCAACCGCCAATCGCCAACCGACTGCGCAGAAGTTCCAGTGTTCAAAAGTTCCACATATTCCTCCGCCGAATTCTCCGACGAAGGATGATACATGATCTCCGATACGACCACGCCCGCCTGCGCCCCGATAACGAGTAGCAGGAAGACTGAAACCAGTCGTAAAAAGCGGATCAAAAACACGGAGAAGAAATGAACGCGGAAAGGTGCCCTGATACCAGAGGAAATCAAAAGGACCGTGCGTAACCGTTCAGTCGCAACCGAGTGCTCTCTCCGCAGTGGAGTAATGATAAACCGCCGTGTCTCTCGGCTGTGATTCGTGAATAGTGATTTGTCGCAAGAAGTGCCCTCGGCCGGAAATGCGACTTTCAGTCGGGAACGCTACTTTCAGACGGTCTTGCGGGAACGCTTTGCTCCGATGGTCACGCTTTTGAGGCGGTTTTCTGAGTCCCATGCGAAGGTGCGGGTGCCGTCGCTGGTCATGTTGCCGTTCAGGTCGTAGGCGAAGGTTGCGGGCGTGCCGCCGGTGACATTTACGCTCCACCTTGTTGTGCGGGCGTTGGGCGTGGGGGCGTAGTCGGTGGCGGTTACGGCTAGGGTGTTTGCGCCGGGGGTTACGTCCACGAATGCCTCGTATTGGTTTGCGGCGTTCACTGTGGCTTTGGTGCCGTTCACCGTCACTTTTGCAGGTTCGCTGTGGTGTCCGGCGACTCGCAGTTTGCCGCCGCCGCTTTGGGTGGTGAGCTGATTGCGGTTGTTCGCTGCCCATTGCGTGAGCGCGAGGTTGCGCTGCGAACTGCGGCGATTGCCTGCTTTGTCGTATGTGTAGGCGTGGCGGTCTATGGTGCCGCCGCTGCCGCTGAGCGTTGCGGATGCAAGTTGCCCGGCATTGTCGTAGCCGAGCGTAAACGTCGAACTCGTCGCCCCGAGCACTCGTGCCCAAGTCGCGATTTGGCCCTCAGCGTCGTACGTGTAGTCGTGCTGGCTCACGATGCTCGCTGGATTCGCGGCAACGGCGACATGCTTGATTTGCTGCAAGCGATGATCTCCCGTCGCACCAAAGTAGGCGAATTGTGTGCGTGCGCCGTTTGGCAGATTTACTCGGTCCAGCCGCTCCGTTTGCGCGACGTAAATGTAGTCCACCGCACCGAGTGGCGAGAGCGTGTCATCCAAGCGCCCGAGCGTGTCGAAGTTCCACGTCACAAGATTCTCCGTCGTGCCTGGGCCGATGTTGCGCGTCTTCGTTCGGCCTAGCGCATCGTAGGTGTATCGCGCTGTATCGGACGTTCCAGCGAGCGGCCCGTCCACCGTCGCCATGCGCAACGCCCCGAGCACGCCGACGGGATGATACGTGTGCAAAGTCGTGCCGATTCCATCCGCCGTCGTTGCCAGACGCGGATACACTGGGTCGTAAGTAAATGAGACGTTTGCCGCTGGATTCACCGCCGCAGTATAGTCCACTCCCGCGACAGTTCCATCCACATTATACCGCGCGGTTTTCGTCTGCGATTTAGCGTCCGTCATCGTCCATAGCCTGCCACTGAGCGGCTGAGTTATCGCGGAGGCACTTCATTTTCGCTACGTTTGTTGCGCCCGAGGACCGTGTAACTCAACCCTGAGATAATTCCGACAGCCGCTGCTGACGCGAAGTGAACAGCGATAGACGATAAATTGAGCCACGGCAGCCAATAAAGCGTAAGAAGTTCGAAGCAGGCGGACGAAAAAAAATACACTGCTATGTCGATTGGAAACTGAATCGTGTTACTGAAAAGCGGTGCCCCCCAATTCAGTTTCCAAAACATCGGAACTGTTCGACAGTTTTTAATAATAAATATGAGCGTGAACAGCGATATGGCCCAGATGATACCAACTGAAGCAATTAATTCCTCTCCTGCCGCTCGTTCGGAATTTGCAATTGCCAACAAGATCGGCGGCGACGCGACCGCAATGGAAAGTCTTTTACCAGACATAGGTTGCTCCAATTCCCACATTCCACGCAGCGCCAAATGTTGCTTTCGTCCCTTTTACGCTTCCGCTTGGATTTCCAAACGCAGGTCCGCTCCGTCCGCACTCCGGTTGGCTGCCGAAATTAGCCCGACCAGCATACGCATACTGTGTCCAAAGGGAATACACTCCGACAGAACCGGACACTCCTCCGTGCCGCCCATACGAACCGTCGTAATCCGCTGAACCAGAAACTCCGACAATTCCAATGCCTGCTGATCCATGGCGGTCTATGGTCCCGCTGCTGCCGGTGAGCGTCGCGGCGCTGAGTTGACCTGCATTGTCGTAGCCGAGCGCAAACGTCGAAACCCGACCACTGAGCAGATGGGAAATCATGACCTCACGGCAGTGTCTGAGTATTTTTTATGAACGAGCGGCATTCCGAGTCCCCGTTCGTCGTTCCGATTTCAGCCCATTGAAGAGCTTGAATTCTATCTCCTTTGATAATTGAGTAATGAAGCATTAGTCGCCGCGCCGCTAAGGGTGCGCCTTTTCGTGCTTTTTCTTCAAGTATCGCACGCTCCTCTGGAGGGACGTAAAAGCGCTCACTGAATGTTCCGGCAGCCGGATTCTTCTCAGGGCGGTGTCGTGAATCAGCACAGCCTGAGAGCAGAATCCCTAAGACAAGTAGTATTGTAAATTTGTGTGGCTTCATAATTATGGCTTGAAAGTTCTCCATCCTCCCTTGCTCCATGTGCTTGGTTTAAACAGGTTGAATTTATTTCCCTCATATCTCGAAAAACGTCCAGTATCGCCTTCTTTGTTTGCTGCCTTCAAATAACCAGTGGCACCTTCGGTTGGTTTCCCGGACAGTTTTGCAAACTGTTCTGCAAAACTGTTCTTCCCAAATCCGGCATTACACGCCCAGAATTTCGTACAATCCGCTTTCTTGAATTTCGGGTCGTCTTTTACACGGTTGTAAACTTGCTCGGCTGAGAACGGCCCTTTTCCAGTATTTGTATAAAGTCCCCACGGTGCACCGTGTGCGCCAACATCATAGACATTTGATTTATCAGGAAAGAGGCGAATGTTTGATTCCTCCCAGCCGCCGGTAAAAGTTTCGTAATCAATCAATCCGAGAGGATCCCAACGACCGACTGGAGAATTGCCGACATACGCATACAAATTAATTCCCCCGGCTTCCCCAATCGGGTCGGGCGATATCCACCGTCCAAGCAATGCGTCATACGCTCGGAATGGCGCGAGCGTGAGGGCGCTTCCTGTATGGGTTTGATGACTGGTGTACCCGACATCTGTATCCAAATCACCGGCCAGTTTTGTGCGTTCTCCGTATGGAGTGTAATCGTAGCGGGCACGGACTGTGGCGGTGCTGTCGAGAAGCTCGCGAATACTGCCAAGATGATCGCGAGTGTAGAACAGTGATACTCCGCCTTGCTGCTCTCCTGCCGGGTAAAGTTTCCGAGTGACTGCCCCAGCCGCGTCTCGCTCTTCACATCGCTCAATACCGCACCAAACCCACTGTTTTTGCACTGTCCCGTTGAGCCGTTCTCGGATTCGGCGGTTCATTCCGTCGTAGTCCCACGACCACACGCTTGCGCCAACCGTTACCGATTTCAGGCGATTTTCGCTGTCCCATGCGAAGGTTCGGGTGCCGTCGCTGGTCATGTTTCCGTTTAGGTCGTAGGCGAAGGTTGCGGCGGTGCCTCCGGTCACGGTTACGCTCCAACTTGTTGTGCGGGTGTTGGGTGTGGGGGCGTAGTCGGTGGCGGTTACGGCTAGGGTGTTTGCGCCGGGGGTGGCGTCCACGAATGCCTCGTATTGGTTTGCGGCGTTCACCGTCGCTTTGGTGCCGTTCACAGTGACTTTTGCAGGCTCGCTGAGGTGTCCGGCGACTCGCAGTTTGCCGCCGCCGCTTTGGGTGGTGAGTTGATTGCGGTTGTTCGCCGCCCATTGCGTGAGCGCGAGGTTGCGCTGTGAACTGCGGCGGTTTCCTGCTTTGTCGTACGTGTATGCGTGGCGATCTATGGTGCCGCTTGGGCCCGTGAGCGTTGCGGAGGCGAGCTGTCCGGCATTGTCGTAGCCGAGCGCGAACGTCGAACTTGTCGCCCCGAGCACTCGCGCCCACGTCGCGATTTGCCCCTCTGCGTCGTACGTATAATCGTGTTGGCTCACGATACTCGATGGAGTTGCGGCTACGGCGAGATGCTTGATTTGCTGCAAGCGATGATCTCCGCTTGCTCCGAAGTAGCCGAATTGTGTGCGTGCGCCGTTTGGCAAATTCACGCGGTCCAGTCGTCCGGTTTGGGCGACGTACACATAGTCCACCGCGCCGAGCGGCGAGAGCGTGTCATCCAAGCGCCCGAGCGTGTCGAAATTCCACGTCACCAGATTTTCCGTCGTGCCTGTGCCGATGTTGCGCGTCTTCGTTCGGCCTAGCGCATCGTACGTGTATCGCGCCGTGTCGGACGTTCCAGCGAGCGGCCCGTTTACCGTCGCCAATCGCAGTGCGCCGAGCCCGCCGACGGGATGATACGTGTGCGCCGTCGTGCCGATTCCATCCGCCGTCATCGCCAGACGCGGATACACCGGATCGTAAGTAAATGAGACGTTTGCCGCAGGATTCACCGCCGCAGTGTAGTCCACACCCGCGACAGTTCCATCCACATTATTAACGCTCCCACAGAACAGTTTCATTCCGCTCAAATGGAGGCAGGATGACTACTTTCCTCCAAGTGCTGTTGAATCCGGGGAACACGGTAGCCAGTGTATCAGAAAACGCTTCATATCCGACCATATCTTCATGTAGAAAAACGACCTGATAGAGATGATTTCTCAATAATAAATCGTGACACACGAGGTCGGTTGACCACTCGTCAATTTTATACGCTGTGATCTTAACAACCTGATCCCAGCAAACAAAAATTTCGGGTTCGCCTTTTTGGAGCAGAGTAAACCCAGCAGGCGCAAGCGATATTGAAATTGGTTTATTCTTTTTACGTTGCCTGACAATCCATCCAGTTAGCGCCTTGAGCCATTCCATATTTTTTAATTCCAAACAACGTCCCAAAGCCAATTTCCTAATTTCCTGCCACCGTATCCCCCGCCCGTTGCTCCAGCAATACCTCCGGCAACTGTTCCTACACCCGGAAATATCGCTGTTCCACCAGTGGCTCCGGCCACTCCTCCCGCGAGTCCACCGAGTGTTCCAAACCCAGATTCAAGTAACGCCTTTGATTTACACCTCAATCCAGACGCAGACATTACGTCCCGAATGTCAGAGGCGACGCCCAGTGCTACAAGTGCGCGACCAGCCCATTTTGAAATAGTTCCAACTTTATTCCAATACGCATTCGTTCGATTCGCTGTTCCTCCACTTCCAGGTGGCGCGTCAGTGCTCGGCCTAACCCCTTTAATTATTCCCCTACCAGTTGCAGTGTCTCCATTTCTAAATGCCGTTTTTGCGGCACTACGGCCAGCCGAATCACCCTCCGTAAGCGATTTTACCGCACGATTATAAACGTCTCGATTGGCACCAGCATCGCCATACTGTTGACCAAGAGATTTAGCAGTATCCGATGCTGGGTTATTATTATCGTCACACAATCCCAGCGGGTCCACGCAACCCATCGGGTCGTTGCCGCAATACGCATATAAATTCACCCCACCATTCTCCGCAATCGGGTCCGGGGAAATCCATCTCCCGAGCGCCGCGTCATACGCTCGGAATGGCGCGAGGTGTAGCCCACTCGCCGTGTGCAACTCATGCCCGGTGAAGGCGCGATCTGTATCCAAATCTCCGGTCAGTTTTGTGCGTTCGCCGTAGGGCGTGTAGTCGTAGCGGGCTCGGACGGTGGCGGCGCTGTCCAAGAGTTCGCGGATGCTGCCGAGGTGGTCGCGGGTGTAGAACAAACTTACGGCTCCCTGCGTTTCTCCTTCCGCATAAAAGCGGCGTGCTACGGTGTTGCTGGCGTTGCGTTCTTCGCAGCGTTCGGTGCCGCACCAGACCCATTGACGCTGGATTGTGCCGTTGAGCCGTTCGCGGATTCGGCGGTTCATTCCGTCGTAGTCCCAACTCCATACGCTTGCGCCGATGGTGACGGATTTCAGGCGGTTTTCCGAATCCCAACCAAACGCCCGCACGCCGTCGCTGGTCATGTTGCCGTTTAGGTCGTAGGCGAAGGTTGCGGGGGTGCCTCCGGTTACGTTCACGCTCCATGAAGTTGTCCGTGCGTTTGGCGTCGGCGCGTAGTCGGTGGCGGTTACGGCGAGCGTGTTTGCGCCGGGCGTTACGTCCACGAATGCCTCGTATTGGTTTGCGGCGTTCACTGTGGCTTTTGTGCCGTTCACCGTCACTTTTGCGGGCTCGCTCAAATGCCCAGCCACGCGGAGTTTGCCGCCGCCGCTTTGGGTGGTGAGCTGATTGCGGTTGTTCGCCGCCCATTGCGTGAGCGCGAGGTTGCGCTGCGAACTGCGGCGGTTGCCTGCTTTGTCGTAGGTGTATGCGTGGCGGTCTATCGTTCCGCTTGTTCCCGTGAGCGTCGCGGAGGCAAGTTGCCCGGCCCCGTCGTAGCCGAGCGCAAACGTCGAACTCGTCGCCCCGAGCACCCGCGCCCAAGTCGCGATTTGCCCCTCTGCGTCGTACGTATAATCGTGTTGGCTCACGATGCTCGCCGGATTCGCGGCTACGGCGAGATGCTTGATTTGCTGCAACCGATGATCCCCGCTTGCTCCGAAGTAGCCAAACTCCGTGCGTGCTCCGTTTGGCAAATTCACCCGGTCCAGCCGCTCCGTCTGCGCGACGTACACGTAGTCCACCGCGCCGAGCGGCGAGAGCGTGTCATCCAAACGCCCGAGCGTGTCGAAATTCCACGTCACCAAATTCTCCGTCGTGCCCGTGCCGATGTTGCGCGTCTTCGTCCGACCCAGCGCATCGTAAGTGTAGCGGGCTGTATCCGAAGTGCCTGCGAGCGGCCCATCCACGGTCGCCATGCGCAACGCCCCGAGCACGCCGACGGGATGATACGTGTGCAAAGTCGTGCCGATTCCATCCGCCGTCGTTGCCAGACGCGGATACACCGGGTCGTAAGTAAATGAGACGTTTGCCGCTGGATTCACCGCCGCAGTATAGTCCACTCCCGCGACAGTTCCATCCACATTATACCGCACGGTTTTCGTCTGCGATTTAGCGTCCGTCATCGTCCATAGCCTGCCACTGAGCGGCTGAAAAGCCATCGTCTCCGTGCGACCATCGGCGTAGCGTTTCTCAAAGACGCGCCCGAGCACATCGCGCTTCCAATGCGTCTCGTTTCCTTCGCCATCGAACAGCTTGCGGATGTCTCCGCAGCGGCACCACTCCAGTTGCAAAAATCGCCCCAGCGAATCCTCCATGAACACCGGCTGCCGCAGCGCGTTGAAGCGCGTCGTCGTGAGCCGCCCCAAGCGGTCGCGCATTTTCGTCGCATCCATCGCGGTGTAAGTCGTCTCTTCATACGTCGTATCGGGGAACGTGACGCGCCTTGGGCGTTTAGCTGCGTCAAAGTGGAGGTACAATTTGTACGCTGCCTCTCGGTCTCCTTTATTCGCTTTCGCTATCACCAGAGGCAATTGCTTGTCGTTGATTTCGTACGCCTCCAGCCCGGTTACTGGGCGATTGCCTTCTGCGGGACACACGTTTGCTTGTAGCTCGCAATAAAATGAAAGCAACACGATAGGTAGCAATTTAGCCTGTTTAATTTTAATTTTCATAGTCCTATTTTCTTGGGGAAACGGGGTCAGGCGAAAAAAAAGAAATAGACTTGGGCATTTGTCGGTGGGAAGAGGCAGCAGGGCAAACGCATTACCCATTGAGAAGTGCCAACAGATAGGAAAGGTCCCAAGCAGCATTACGCTGCTTGCCTTTGATACCGCGTTTTAACTTAGTT
>JAYTMG010000270.1:0-2025 GCA_043728745.1 Verrucomicrobiaceae bacterium | reverse complement strand
AGCGCCTTCACACGTTCGATCTCCGCCTTCTCCTCCGGCGTGCGGTAAAAAAGGACAGGCCGATAACTCGGGCCAAAATCCGGCGCGACCCCGCTGCCGTTCGTCGCGTCGTGCGACTTCCAAAACACCCTCAGCAGCGTCTCCAGGCTCACCCGCTTTGGGTCGTAGCTGAACTCCACCGTCTCCGTGTGATTCCCGTGATTGCGGTAGGTGGGATTCGGCGATTGACCGCCCGAATACCCCGAGACGACATCCCCCACGCCCTCGATACTTTCGTAAATCGCCTCCACGCACCAAAAGCATCCCGCCGCAAACGTCGCAATTTTCAGCTCACCCGCCCCACCATCCACCGCCGAGGCGAACGACGCCTCATACTCCCCCAGCCCCGCCGCAGCCAGCTCCGCCTGCGGCACAAATTTCAGCGCAGCGGAATTCATACAATACCGCTTCCCCGTAGGCGGCGGGCCGTCATCGAACACATGGCCCAAATGAGTATCCGCCTTCACCGAGCGGACCTCGCCACGCTCCATCCCATGGGACGTATCGAGAGCCACCTTCACCGCCGCCTCCCGAATCGGCCGCGTGAAACTAGGCCAGCCCGTGCCGGACTCGAACTTATCCTTTGAGCTAAACAGCGGCTCGCCCGAGACGATGCTGACATAGATGCCCGCCGCGTGGTTGTCCCAGTATTCGTTCTTAAAAGGCGGTTCCGTCCCGTTTTCCACCGTCACATTGTATTGAATCGCCGTCAGCCGTTCCTTTAGCGCCGGATCCGCTTTCATGCCGGGCCGGGAAGAGCTTTTATAGAAATACACACCAGTGGCGACAGCAACGAGCAACACGAGAAAAAGCACATTTTTCATAAGATATTGTAGACGATTACATGATGAGAGCGCAAAGCCCTCCTCTTATTCCAGCGCGTGAAGTGCAATCGTAGCGGCAGCGTCGCGCCACCGAAGCGCGAAAGGCGCTCGCGCAACTGCGACAATCATGGTCGCACCGGGGCCGGGACGGCCCCGCTACTTTCGCGTCTCGACTTGGCGACTGCTCTTCATCTGTTCCACTTTTCATCCAAGTGTAATTGAAGGTGGGTGCGCAAAGTAAGACAGGTTTCCAACCTGTCCCAGCGCCCATGTCACGAACACCTCCCCGGTAAGTGCAAGCCAGACAGGTTGGAAACCTGTCCTGCTTTCGCTGCCAGTCCGCGCTAAAGTAACTGCTGAATAGTTTCGAGCGCGATCATGGCTGAATTTACTGGGCTGCCGAACCTGCGGAAATGGGTTTCTTTATGTTGGTCGTTGAAGTGGACGGAAGCCGAGGTGAACGGCGGTGTCAGACGGATCGTTCCTTCAACAATCAACAATCGGATTTCAGCAATCGTCATTTCTGATTGCCGAATTTCGATTGTTGATTGTTGAAGTGGAGGACAGCCCCGCTCTTGCCTTCCCCCCGCTCCTGCCGCGATGCTGGAGGGACGATGCCTTTTCATCTCGATAGTAAAATGCAGCCGCGCGGCGACCAGGCGCAGGCGATTGCGAAGCTCACCAAGTCGCTGGAGGCGGGGAATCGCCACCAGACGCTGCTGGGCGTGACGGGGAGCGGGAAGACGTTTACGGCGGCGAATGTGATCCGGAATCTGGACCGGCCCGTCCTGCTCATTTCGCACAACAAGACGCTGGCGGCGCAGCTTTATAGCGAGTTCCGGAGCTTTTTCCCGGATAATGCGGTGGAGTATTTTGTGAGCTATTTCGACTATTACCAGCCGGAGGCTTACATCCCGCGCACGGATACGTTCATCGAGAAGGATTCGTCGATCAATGATGAGATCGAGCGGCTGAGGCTGAGCACGACGGGGTCGCTGCTGTCTCGGCGGGATGTGATCGTGATTGCGAGCGTGTCTTGCATCTACGGCCTGGCGTCGCCGGAGGACTTCCTCCAGATGCTGCTGACGCTGAAGGTGGGGCAGACGATTTCGCGCGAGGCGGTGCTCTCGAAGCTGGTGGAGATGCTGTATGAGCGAAACGA
>JAYTMG010000269.1:0-2256 GCA_043728745.1 Verrucomicrobiaceae bacterium | reverse complement strand
CCGCCGAGCTGGTTGACCTGCGTGCGGTTACCGCGAGCGCCGGAATCGACCATGAGATACACGGGGTTCAGTTCTTTGCGCCCTTCATTATGCTGAAGGGTGCGGAACATGACGTCCGAGATCTTGTTGCCGGCCTGAGTCCAGGACTCGATGACGCGGTTATGGCGCTCGCCGTCGGTGATGATACCGCGACGATATTGCTTATCGAGTTCTGCGACCGTTTTGAAGGCGATGCCGATGGCTTCGTGCTTCTCTTTCGGGATGAGCATGTCCTTGATTCCGACGGACACACCGGCGCGCATCGCCCATGTGAATCCGAGCTCTTTCAGCTTGTCGAGCATCTCGACGGTCGCTGCATGACCTGCGTTTGCGTAGGTCTTGGTGATGAGGTCGGAGATCTGTTTCTTGGCGCAGACTTTGTTGAAGAAGCCGACTTCTTTTGGCCAGATTTGGTTAAAGAAGACGCGCCCAACCGTGGTTTCGATGACCGATTTCTCGTTGTCGCCGAAGACGCTGACTTTGCCCTTATCCGGATTTTTAAACCGGATGCGGGTGAGGATGTTCACCTTGCGTTCTGCCATGGCGAATTCGACTTCGCTTTCGTTGGCGAAGAGCGAGAGGACTTCGCCTTCTTTCTTCTGCTGGCGAGGCTCCTGCGTGAGGTAGTAGCATCCGAGCACGATGTCCTGCGAAGGAGTCGTGATGGGCTTTCCGCTCGCTGGCGAGAAGAGGTTGTTCGGCGCGAGCATGAGCAGGCGCGCTTCCAACTGGGCTTCGATCGACAGCGGAACGTGGACAGCCATCTGGTCTCCGTCGAAGTCGGCGTTGTAAGCCGTGCAAACGAGCGGATGGACGCGGATAGCCTCGCCCTCGATGAGCTGCGGCTCGAATGCCTGAATTGACAGACGGTGAAGCGTAGGAGCGCGGTTCAGGAGAACCGGGTGTCCCTTGGTGACTTCGTCGAGGATGTCCCAAACTTCGGGCGTCTGCTTCTCGATCATCTTCTTTGCGCTGCGGACGGTGTGGACGTAGCCACGCTCCTTGAGCACGCGAATGATGAATGGCTCGAACAATACGAGCGCCATTTTCTTTGGCAGACCGCATTGGTTGAGCTTGAGCTCTGGACCGATGACGATGACCGAACGGCCGGAGTAATCGACGCGTTTGCCGAGCAAGTTTTGACGGAAACGTCCACCTTTGCCCTTGAGCATGTCGGAGAGCGACTTGAGTGCGCGGTTGCCAGCACCGGTGACGGCGCGTCCGTGACGGCCGTTGTCGAACAATGCGTCCACCGCTTCTTGAAGCATGCGCTTCTCGTTGCGGATGATGACTTCCGGCGTTTTGAGCTGGAGCAAATTCCGGAGACGGTTGTTGCGGTTGATGACGCGACGATAGAGGTCGTTCAGATCCGACGTTGCAAAACGTCCGCCTTCGAGCGGGACGAGCGGACGCAGGTCCGGCGGGATGACCGGCAGAACGTCGAGCACCATCCACTCAGGCCGCGTGTTGCTGCCCATGAAGCCCTGGACGAGTTTCAAACGCTTGGCGAACTTTTTACGGTTCTGCTTGGAACGGGTCGCGCCCATCATTTCCTCGATCTCTTTTTGGAGAGTGGCGAGGTCGATATCACGCATAAGGTCGCGAACTGCTTCGCCGCCCATTCCTGCGCGGAAGCTGTCCTCGCCGTATTGGTCGAGAGCCTCACGGTACTCGTTCTCATTGAGAAGCTGGCCTTTGGTGAGCGGGGTGTTGCCCGGATCGATAACGAGGTAGTCCTCGTAGTAGATCACGCGCTCCAGGTGCCGGCTCGACATATCGATCATGAGACCGAGACGCGAAGGCATGCACTTGTAGAACCAGATGTGCGTGCAAGGCACTGCAAGTTCGATGTGTCCCATGCGCTCGCGGCGAACGCGGCTCAGGGTGACTTCGACGCCGCAGCGGTCGCAGATGACGCCTTTATGCTTGATGCGCTTGTACTTTCCGCAGGAGCACTCCCAGTCCCGTGTAGGACCGAAGATGCGCTCGCAGAAGAGGCCGCCTTTTTCCGGCTTGAATGTCCGGTAGTTGATGGTCTCCGGGTTTTTCACTTCGCCTTTCGACCAGCTCCGGATGGAGTCGGGCGAGGCTACGGTGATGGTGACGCTGTTGAACTCGGTTTGCGTCTGCGCCGATGGTTGCGGGTTTTCCGCACCGAGGATTTCACGAAGGATGTCGCTCATTGTTTATGAATGCTGAAGTTTCGTTTTCGGGTTG
>JAYTMG010000268.1:0-4571 GCA_043728745.1 Verrucomicrobiaceae bacterium | reverse complement strand
CAAGCAGAGCAACTTGGAGTCGGTGCGCGCGATCACGGCGGCGGTCAATATTCCTTGCGAATTGGGCGGCGGGATTCGCGATGCCGACGCGATCCGGCGTGCGCTCGATGCAGGCGTTTCTCGCGTTATTTTGGGGACGAAGGCAGCGGAGTCGCTCGATTTCGTCCGCGATATGGCAAAGGAATTCGGGCGCGAGCGCATCGCGGTGGGGATCGACGCAAAAGGCGGAATCGTGAGCGTGAAAGGCTGGACCCAGGAGACGGGCCAGAGTGCGCTGGAGCTGGCCGTCAACGCCATTGATGCTGGCGCGAGCACCATTATTTATACCGACATCGCGACCGACGGGATGCTTGCCGGACCAAACTTCGAGGAGACCGAGCGGGTGAACGCTGCGGTGACCGCTCGCGGCGGGCAGGTGATTCTCAGCGGTGGCATCGGCAGCGCGGAGGATGTCGTGAAAGCCGACAAGATGCCCGGACTCTACGGATGCATCATCGGGAAAGCCCTCTACGATAACGCGGTGAGTCTGCGCGATGTGGCAGAACGTATTAACAAAGCGTAACATCAACCGCCTTGACCTTCAGTCTCTCCGGACAGACTATCAACCATATAAACTTTCTATGCCAGCAAATACCAAAGCTTCCAAACTCCGCGCAAATGCCGAACGCCTCGCCGACATTTTCACCGTCATGCAGCGTTCATTCGTGCTCAATCTCTCGAAGGAGCTCGCAGTCGGGAACGTCTCTTTCCCGCAGTATTTTCTTCTATGCTTCCTGGCATTGGAGCCTGAGCCGCTGACGATGACAGCAGTCGCGGACCGAATGAGGCACACCACAGCCGCAGCCACCGGAATCGTGGATCGACTCGAAAAACTCGGCCACGTTCGCCGTGGCAATGCCCCCAAAGATCGCCGGAAAATCATGGTTCACATCACCGCGAAAGGCGAGGATCTCGTCAAGCGCGTGCGAAGTGATATGGCGACGACGCTCGTCGCACTCATGGAGCATCTCGAACCGGAAGAACAAACGACGTGGCTGACAATTTACGAAAAAATATCTCCGCACTGCCAAAATTGAGGCTGTATTTAATAGCGGCGCTTTTTGTCTCGGTCGGATGCCCGGTGGAAGCCGCGGAGAAAAAACGCCCCACATTGGATGGCGACGTTTCGCTGGAACGCGTCGTCGCGTTTGCGCTAAAAAACAACCCGCTCATTCGGGAGGCGCTCTACGAGATCCAAAGGACGCGCGGGCAGTATATCGAGGTGCGGGCTTCGGCGCTGCCCTCGGTCTCGGCTACGGGCACATACCGGCAGGAGGACAAAGATCTTTTGGAACAGACCAGCCGCAACATCGGAGCATTTTCGAGCTTCGGTGCGTCGTCCTCGGACTTCAATCGCAGCGGCGGGGATAAAAACTGGCGATTTGCCATTGAGACCAAGCAGCTCCTTTACTCCGGCGGGCAGGTAAAAAGCGCCATCACGATCGCGCTCAATTCCACCGATGCAGTCCACCTCGCGCTTCTCGATACGGTGGAAGGTGTCATCGCAAAAACGCGGCAACAATTTTACGCAATCCTGCTCAATCGCGAGCTCATCCGGGTCGCAGAGGAGAGCATCACGCTGCTCAACGAAGAACTCAAAGATCAGCAAAACCGGTTTGAGGCTGGGACCGTTCCGAGGTTCAATGTCCTCCGTGCCGAAGTGGAACTCGCGAACGCAAAGCCGGAACTCATTCGCGCAAAGAACAACCATTTTCTCGCGCTGCTGGACCTCGCAAAAACGGCAGGTGTTCCACAGCCGAAAAACGGGCGTCCGCCGTTCGATGCACACGGCGAGCTGCGCATGGTGGAGCACGGCTGGACTTTGGAGAAAGCCCTCGCCACAGCAAAGAGCCGCCGAGCGTCGCTCAAAGTGCAAGAGCGAAACGTCCTCAACGAGGCGGAGCAAGTCACGATTGCCCGCTCTTACGACAAGCCGCGCCTCGAAGCCAATGCCGGCTACGAACTCCGCAATTCCCGCCTCACGGACGACCTCTCCAAAGAAGCGAACGGATGGTATTTCGGCCTCTCAGGTTCGTGGAATATTTTCGACTCGGGAGCCACTCAGGGGAAAATCATCCAAGCGCAATCCAAGCTCGGCACCGCCCGAGTCCGGCAGCAAGACGCCCTCCAGCAAGTCGAGTTGGACGTCCACCGTGCGTTCGCCAGAGTCCGCGAAGCAAAAGAACTAATCGCCAGTCAGCTAAAAACCGTCGAGCAAGCCGACGAAGCCCTGCGTCTCGCCAAGGAACGCCTCGCGGCCGGAGCTGGGACGCAGCTCGACGTGCTCGATGCCCGTGTCGCACTCACCCGCGCTCGCACCACGGAATTGCAAGCCCGCTACGACTACAACGTCGCCGTCGCCGAGTTCGACCGAGCGACCGGAGCAGACACCGTTTACGACGACACCTTCAAAGACCCCGCGCGCGAAAAAGCGAAAATGAAACTGCGCGCCGGCAAAGCCGAATTGCGACTGGCGGACTAGCGGTTCGCCCGTTGTGATTTGTGGGCTCCGAGCGGTTGTATCCCGTGATGGGTGACTCGCGAAAAGTGATTCACCGCAAGCCTAGAAACCACGCATCGTCGTTCGTATCAATGATGTCCCGGAAACGCTCCACGTCATCCGCATGAACGGGGCTGAAAGTGAAAGCGATAAGGCCGAGGAGTGTAAAAATCCGTGTCTTCATGGATGGACCCATACGACCACCGCCACATCCGCTCCTTTGCAGGGAAGTAGATCCGGGCGGGCATTGCCCAAATGCTTTGCTTCTGAAAGCTTTCGTTTTCATGAGCAGACTCACAGTCGAGCTGAAGCCGCACGACCCGCGATGGGTGGTCGATTACAAACGCGAATCAGCAGTGGTCGCGGAGGCTATGGGTGATGCTTGTGCGGCGATACACCATATCGGGAGCACCGCGATTTCGGGCATTTGCGCGAAGCCGGTGATCGATATGCTCGCGGTGGTTCGCAATGTAGAAGCGCTCGATGCGCGAAGCCCGCAGATGGAGGCGCTGGGCTACGAAGTGATGGGAGAGTTCGGAATTCCCGGTCGCCGTTATTTTCGAAAGGACGACGCGCTGGGAAATCGAACGCATCAAATCCATGCGTTCGCAGTCGGCTCTTTGCAGATTGCGCGTCACGTGGCGTTTCGAGATTTTCTGCGTGCGCATCCCGAATACGCGAAGGAATACGACGCCCTCAAACAGCGACTCGCCGCGCAGTTCCCGTCGGACATCTCCGCCTACACGGACGGAAAGGATGGGTTCATCGCAAGGGTGGACGCGCTCGCTGCGGCGCTCCCGATTAGGAAGCTATAACCCCGCGAGGGCTCTGGCGCAGGCGATGTCGTGGGGCGTGCGCCGAGAACCCATACGTTTTGCGGCGCAAATTATGCCCGAGTTCGCGGGCGCGCTGAAGGGCGATGGGGCCGAGTTCGTCGCGCTCGTGGTGGTCGTCGGCGTACGCGCAAAATGGAGAAGCGTCGCCATGCTCGGAATCAGGCGGCTCCGGCGAGTTCGCGGGCTTTGGCTTTCGCGGTGCCGTCGTGGTCGGCTTTGTCGTAGGCGGCGAAATCGTTGAACCACCATTTTTTCGCCCAGCGATACATCCAGTGCTTCTCGGGGATTTCCTGTCCGGGCAGCCATTGGGAAAAGCGCGGCGTCATCGCCTCCAGCTCGGCCATCGCGGTGCCGCGAATCGTGGTGTCGCGCGCGCCGTGTTTGAGGACGATCTCTTTCACCAAATCCGGCCGCTCCAATACGACACAGCCGCGCGTGTGCTCCGAGCTGAGTTCGCGGAAGTCTTTCAAAAAAGCGGAGTCGCGCATCGTGGCGTAAATGCCGCGCGAGTCGCGGATATTCTCGGTGGCGAACTGGATGATCGGGCACGGCTCGATGTCGCCTTTCGGCCCGACGTGATGCGAGATGCCGGTGCTCATCGGGCACAGCGCCTTGCCGTCGCCAGCGTAGTAGGCATCGACGATCCCGATGGGCATCTTCGTGCGCATCTCGACGACGAAGCGGCGGACTTGCACGAGCTGCTCGGGCGAGAGCGCGAGCTGCGCATTCATCTTCGGCCCGACCGGACGGAAGGTGTGGAACCATACGTAATGCGCGCCGAAATCGATGAGCTCTTGCAGCCACTGCTCGGTGCAGAGGTCGCCAATATTGGTCTGGCATACGCTGGTCGCGACGCCGGTGAGAAGCTTCTCTTTTAAACAAGCGCGTAGTCCACGCAGAGTGCGCTCGAAGACCTGCTTGTTGCCGCGCCGCTCGTCGCTGACGACTTCGCGCCCTTCGATGCTGATGAGCGGCGTGACGTTGCCAAGCTCGCGGAGGCGGCGTGCGACTTTCTCGGTGATGAACTGGCCGTTTGTGAAAACCTGAAAATAGCAGTCCGGATGCGCCGCGAACAAGTCGAGCAGCTCGGGATGCATGAACGGCTCGCCGCCGAGGATTCCGAAGAACGCGTTGCCGTGCGCCTTCGCGTCGTTGATGGTGCGGTTCAGCGTCTCAAGGTCGATGGCGACGCGATC
>JAYTMG010000267.1:0-1530 GCA_043728745.1 Verrucomicrobiaceae bacterium | reverse complement strand
CGCGTAGTCGGCGATCTCGATGTAGGCTTGGCGGAGATCAAACGAATCGTCGCCCTCTGCGCCGAGCACGCCGGGGAAGTCGGCGCGGTCGCTCATGATTTCGCGGCTGTCCTGTCCCTGCGCGTAGAATGTGAGCCACGAATTTGGCTTTATTTTGATGCCGATGCGGGCGCGCTGGAGCAACCAACTATCGTCGGTCAGGGAATTGACCGAATCGTTGAAATCGAAGTTGTTCTCCCGCGATTCAAAACGAAGGCGTTCCTGAATGTCGATCGTGATGAGGCCATCTGCGAATGACAACGGATTGGAGTCCGCAGCCGGAGCGGAAGGTTTTGTGGCTAATGGAGGCCCTGCTATCGCGGAGAGGGAAAGTCCGGCGAATGTGGTGATGGCTGCGAGTGAGTATCTAGTTTTTTTATGCATGTTTTTAGTTGGTTGTCGTTTGGTCTTGATTGGATTCTATGCCGCTGAGGCCGCGGCTTCAGTAGCAGGCTCGGCTGGCTTTGGAAACGGGACGCGTCGTTTGTGGTGCGCGTGGATTTCGAGGAACTCGATGAGTCTCTCGCGGAGCCGATAGTATTCCGGATGCTCCATCACCGCGACGCGATCGCGTGGGCGCGGGAATGGGACTTCGACGATGTCGCCGACTTCCGCCTCCGGGCCGTCCGTCATGCACACAATCCGATCGGAAAGGTAGAGCGCTTCATCGACATCGTGAGTGACCATGAGGGCAGTGGTGCGCTGACGTCTCCACAGGTCGAGCAGCACGGCCTGGAGTTCGTAGCGAGTGAGTGAGTCCAACATGCCGAACGGTTCATCGAGCAAGAGCATTTTCGGCGACAGCGCAAATGCGCGTGCGATGCCGACCCGCTGGCGCATGCCCTGCGAAAGCTCGGCGGGCCGTTTATCCATGGAGTCCACGAGGCCGACGACGCTGAGGTAATACTCGGCGATTTGCAGGCGTTCGCTTTTCGTTGCGGTGTAGAAAACCTGATCGACTCCAAGCATGACATTCTCCCTCGCCGTCAGCCACGGGAGTAAGCTGGGCGATTGAAATACGACGCCGCGGTCGGGACCGGGGCCCGTGAGTTCCTTGCCCGCGAGCACGAGACCGCCGGCGGTCGCATCGGTAAGCCCGGCGACCATCGAGAGCACCGTGCTTTTACCGCAACCGCTGTGCCCGATGAGCGTGACGAATTCGCCCTCGGCGATGTCGAGGTTGAAGTCATTGACGATAACTGCGGGGCCTTTCGGAGACGGGTAAGTCTTATTGAGCTGGCTGAGTTCCAGGTAATTTCGGCGAGCTATTGGTGCCGCCATTGCGATGAATTCGTTCATTAGTTTTTGAGAATTATGCGATTTCGAGGGACTCCAGTTTCTCTTCGCCCCGCCGCCGTGGCTGCCGTTTCGCGCCGAAGAGCGTGCGTGGTTGATTGAGGTCTTCCGGGAGAAGATCGGGAAGGGTGAGCTTGCGCTTCACTACTGTTTTTTGACGGCCGCCGGGGCCGAGTAGATATGAAATCACCTGCT
>JAYTMG010000266.1:0-5548 GCA_043728745.1 Verrucomicrobiaceae bacterium | reverse complement strand
GTCTGCACATCGTCGCGAGAATCCACCTCGCGGATTTCCCCGGCCACGATCAAAGTTGCATCCTGCACCACGCTCTCGCGCGCCAGAACACCACGCCGCCCATGAACGAGCTGAATGCGCAGCGTCCCGCGATCGAGACGCATTCCCACTTGATCGGGGAAGCCAGCGAGGATGCAGCGCGACAGCGCTTCGTCCGAGCGATCGCGCGGCGAACAGTCAAGCCCTTCGTCTTTCGCGATCCCAAGGAATTGCTGCGCCAGCGCGCACGCCTCGCGAGCGGCGACTCCATTGATGCCGACGGGACGTAGCCGCTGCGGATTAAAGTTCGCCTCTTCCGCATGGCGCATCGCGCGCATGATTACGAAAAGGTCGCTCGCAGTTTCCTCGCCCAGCAAATGTTCGCGGTCGTCCTGCTGCTGCTTCCCCGTCGCGCGCGGCAGCACGGGCTTGCCCTGCGTCACCGCCGCGATCTGGCAAATCGACGGAACGCATCCGCGCTCGTGCGCAGCCAGCAACATCCGCGCATATCGAGGATGCGCGGGGAAGGCCAGCATCCGCCGGCCTAGCTCGGTAATCGCGCCCGCCGCATCCACCGCGCCGAGGTCCTGCAAGAGCGTCTCCGCTTTCGCCAGCGATTTCGGGTCCGGAGCCTCCAGCCAACGGAACGCCGCGACATCCACCACGCCGCTCGCCTTCAGAGTCAGCACCACTTCCGCAAGATCCAGTCGCCGCACTTCGGGCAGTTCCTGCGGCGCACGATCGCGATGCTCACGGTCCGTCCACATGCGCAGACAGACGCCCGGCGCAGTCCGCCCCGCGCGGCCTGCACGCTGATCCGCGCTTGCTCGCGAGATGCGCTCGACGAGCAGAGTGTTGATTCCACGATGCGGATCAAACCGCGCAATTCTCGCCAGCCCGGCGTCGATCACCACGCGCACGCCGTCGATCGTCAGCGACGTTTCCGCGACGTTCGTACTCACGATCACCTTCCGTTTTTCGTAGCGGGAAATCGCGGCGTCCTGCTCGCTCGCGGGCAATTCTCCGTGAAGCGGCAGGACGATGAAAGAACCGCCGCACCGCGAGTTGCGCACCGCCTGAATCGTTCGCTGAATCTCGTACGCGCCGGGCATGAAAATGAGCACATCGCCCTCCGTCAGCGGCGCGAGTTCATCGAGCGAATCGGCTGCCGCATCCCACACGGAATAAGTATCCGCATTCACCGCGCGGTCGAGATAACGGATGTCCACGGGAAAGGTCCGTCCCTCGCTCGTGAGCGTCTCGCACGGTGCAAGGTATTTGCCGAGAACGCCCGTCTCGAGCGTCGCCGACATGACAATCAGCCGTAAGTCAGGCCGCCGCGTTTCCTGCAAATTGAGCGCCTGCGCGAGTGTAATATCGCCATACAAATGTCGCTCATGAAACTCATCAAAAACGATCGCCGAAATCCCGCGCAACATCGGGTCCGATAGCATCTGCCGGAGCAACACGCCTTCCGTCACAAAACGAATCCGCGTCGCCTTTGAGCAAACACGATCGAGCCGGATTTGGTATCCCACTTCATCGCCCAGTCTGCACTTTCGCTCCGAGGCGACCCGCTGCGCCAGCATCCGTGTCGCCAGCCTTCGCGGCTGAAGCACGACGATCTCGCCGTCCCCGGCCAGCCCGTGATCCAGCAAAATTTGCGGCACTTGCGTGCTCTTTCCCGAGCCCGTCGGCGCTTGCAGAATCAGCCGGTGATTGCGGCGCAAAGAATCCACAATCCGGGATTCGAGTTCATAGATGGGCAAATCAGTATTGGTCACGGCAGTAGAAAATGAGAGTCGCGGGGTTTACACAAGCTTCACAATTCTCCCGCATCTTTTTTGCACATTTTGCGATTCGTCGGAGTTTAACCGAATGCAAACAAGCACTATGAAGACACACAAAGCACTCATCACGACAATAGCGCTCGCCTTCTCAAGCATCGCGCTGAACGCACAAGACAAGCCCGCTCCCGACCGCCCGCCGGGCGACACCCGTCGCCCGCTCGCGGGACTTTTCGGGATGATCGACGCCAACCACGACGGCAATATCGACACTGCCGAAATCGACAAAGCCGTGGAAGGTCTGCGCAAACTCGACCGCAACTCGGACGGCAAGATCAACCCGGACGAATTCAGCGCAATCCGCCCACAAGGCGAACAGAGCCGCGAGGGCGAACGCCCCGACAATCAGCGCCGCGAACAAGGAAATCGCCCATCGCCACAAGCCTCGCCAGACCAACGTGGCCCTGGTCCCGTGCAAAGACAGCGCGAGCACTGGAGGCCAAATTTCGATGGTCAGAACCGCGGCCCGCAGCGCCAAATGGGACAACGCCCACCAATGCAACGGCCCGACTTTAATCGCCCCGATGACCGCCAGCCGCAGCCGCAAATGGGACATCGTCCGCCGATGCAACGGCCCGACTTTCACCGCCCCGATGACCGCCAGCCGCAACCGCCCCGCCGTGAATTCCAGCAACGCAGGCCGATGTTCGACGGACAACATCGCGGCCCGCAACCGCAAATGGACGGTCGTCCACCGATGCAAGATCGTGGCAATCACCCGCAACCGCCAGCCCCGCCGCGTCGCGAGCACGGTGAGCCGCGCGGTCCACAGGCTGCACCCGCACCTTCGGAAAGGTCGTTCTAAAGCTTCAGGCGAATAACATTCCAACAGCGCGACCGCGACTCACCGAGCTGCGGTCGCGCTTTTTTGTGCCGATGCCAGTCGATGCCTCCGGGTGTGATTTAAAAAGTGGAATCACTCAGCGCTCGTGAACGAGGAACGTAGCACGGGCGTCCCGCCGGTGGGGCCATTGGGCGTCCCGCCCGATGCAACAGGCGGGACGCCTGTTGGCCCCACAGCCGGGACGGCTGTGCTACGTTCCACTTTTATTCACGCCCGATGCCTCCATCTCTCATTGCAACGGCGTGTTCCTGCGAGCATGTTCCGCGTTCCATGAACCAACCCCGCATCTTCATCACCGCCATTCTCATCGTCGGCTACAGCGCATTCGCCGCCGAGCCCAAGCCTGCCGCCGGGGCCGATAAAGGTCTCGCGGAGCGCAAACTCGCTGTGCAAACGAACGAGGCTCGGCTCAAAGAAACACCGCGTTCCGCAGAGGTCGCACGAGCACTGGCAAAAAGCATCAATGACCTCGCTATCTACCTCTCAAAGCGGGGGCAGGCGGGCGATTTCGCAAAGGCGCTGGAGCTTCTCAAGAGCAGTATCGACCTTCGCGAACAGCTCCTAAAGTCGCACCCAAGCGAGACGTGGGCCGCGCACGAAGCATCGGAGAACCTCAACGAACTCGGCGCTCTCCTCGTGAAGCAGGGACAACCGGGCGATTTAGATAAGGCGTTCGGCCATTTCACTCGCAGTCTGGAACTCACCGAGGCGGCGCTGAAAGCCCGCCCCGAATCGAAGCAAGCCCAGCGAGATGTGGCCGTAAGCTCCGAAAGACTCGGCGTTTTCCTCACGCGCCGTGGCGGTGATGGCGACGTGGAGAAAGCGTTCACTCACCTTTCCCGCTGCGCCACGCTCAGCGAGTCATTGCACAAAACTGACCCCGATTCTGCGGACGCAATGAGGGATTTGGCAACGGCTCTCGAACGTCTCGGGACGTTCCTTTTTGAGCGGGAAGATGAAGGCGATTCTGCGGCTGCGCAGGCGAATTTCACCCGAAGTCTTGAGCTTCGCGAAGCGGTGCTCAAAAAATCGCCCGACTCGCAAGATGCGTCGCGAGATGTCTCCATCGGGCTTGAGAAACTCGCGGATTTCTTGATCGAACAAGGCGGCAAGAATGATTCCGAAAAGATCCTCGCGAACCTGAACCGCAGCTTGGAAATCCGCGAAGTGCTGATGAAGGCCAATCCCACATCCGCACAAGCTGCGCGGGACCTGTCGGTGGCGCTCAACAAGCTTGGCGACTATCTCGCAACATTGGGGAAACCCGAGGATGCAACCAAGGCGCTCCGCCATTTCGAGCGCGATCTCGCCATCAGCGAGAAGCTCCTCGCTGCGAATCCCAACTCCGCGCAGGCCGCCCGCGACGTGGTGATTTCGCACTACAAGCTCGCCAACTTTTCCCGCAGCACCGGCAACAAAGCGGGCGAAGAAAAACACTTCCGCGCGTGCTATGATTTGCTGAAGATTTCTGCGGAGAAAAAGCTGACATTCGACCAACGTATCGTGGAGCTGTTCGAGGATTTGAAGGAACACTTCAAAGCAGAGTAGGGCTTCGTCAGTGGCGGTGATTTGGCCCGACGGCGGGCTTGGAATCCGGCTCTGCGGCGTGTAAGTCTCGCGCGTGCTCCGACATTTCTTTCTCACCACCCTAGCATTCATCACGGTTACCGCCGAAGAACCGCAAGCGCGTCCGTGGAATCAGGACGTGATTTATTTCGCGCTCACCGACCGCTTTTCCGATGGCGATCCGACGAACAATATCCCCGACGGAAGCGATAAGACGCTTTACGATTCCCGGCAACGCGACATCACGAAGTATCACGGCGGAGATTTCCGCGGGCTCGAAAAAGCGATCGCATCCGGCTACTTTGAAAAGCTTGGCGTGACGGCGTTGTGGATTACGCCGCCAGTGCGCAATGTGTGGTATTCACTCACGGACCTCGGTGGCCCGAAGACCGGCTACCACGGCTACTGGGCGCAGGACTTCCTCGATGTGGACCCGCACCTTGTCTCCCGAAAATCCCTCGATGGCACGACCGAGTATCACGACACGCGCGACGGGCGAATGCAGCACTACAAGGACCTCGTCGCCCTTGCGCACCGGCACGGGCTGAAGGTCATTCAGGACATCGTGTGCAACCACGCCGGCCCCGTTTTCCACTACGACGTAAATCACAACGCATCATTCGATCGCGCGGACCCGCAGGAATGGATGCAGCCATTTCGCAAAGACGGCGGATACGAAAATACGCAATGGATCAACATACCGGAATGGAACGCCGTGCCGGCGCAGCCCGGCGGCCCACAGACGATTCTCGGGCACGAAGTGAAAACCACCGGCGTCTTGCAAAAGTTCAGCACTTACGGTCGGCGGGGCATGAGCAGCGATTCGCTCGGCAAGCGCGATGGCGAAGAAGTAACGTGCGATTTCTTCGCGCTTCGCGATATCGACACCGACCCGAAAAGCCCGCACTTCAACGCCCTGGTGGACGACTTCGTGGCGGTCTATCGCTTCTATTTGGAAGAGATCGGCATCGACGGATTTCGCATCGACACGGTGAAGCATGTGCATCGCGGATTTTGGGAGGCATTCACCGAGCGACTGCGCGCTGCCGCAGGACCAGAGCGGGCGAAGCGGCTGCTGATGTTTGGGGAGATCTACGACAGTTCGCCGTCGGTGGCAGGCCGCTACACGTTTCGCGAGCAGTGGCCTGCGCGCAAGGACCCGTGCCTCGACAGCGTGCTGAGCTTCGATTTCTGCTTCGCCGCCCGGCAATATCTCCGCCACTCGAATGATGGATACGGATCGCCCTTTACGCT
Source organism: Verrucomicrobiaceae bacterium (assembly GCA_043728745.1). Lineage (GTDB taxonomy): Bacteria > Verrucomicrobiota > Verrucomicrobiia > Chthoniobacterales > Chthoniobacteraceae > SXWH01. The sequence continues at coordinate 19 of JAYTMG010000266.1, read as the reverse complement.
CGAAAACGCGCTGAAGAAT
>JAYTMG010000265.1:0-15814 GCA_043728745.1 Verrucomicrobiaceae bacterium | reverse complement strand
GGCACGCTCGGCAACGCGGCGAACGGCGTGACGCTTGCAAACAACACCACGCTCATCGCGGATGGAACGTTCTCCACCGCGCGAACCATCACGCTCGGCGGCGCTTCGCAGACCATTGCTGTCACGAGCGGCAATACGCTGACGGTCACTGGGCCATTTGCGGGAGCGGGAGCGGTCGTGTTCGACGACGCTGGCACCATCGCGCTCGACGGCGTGGATAATTCCGCGCGCGGCACCGCAGCGAGCACCGCGCTCGATGTGAAGCTGCGGCTTTCCGGCGCGACGAGCCTCAGCGCCGCAGGGCCGCTCACCCTCGGAAGCACGCTTACCTCGCCGATTCTCGAACTGCGAAACGACGCGAGCACGGCCTACAATCATCCGCTCACCATCGTGGGAAATACGACGGCGATTCACGTGAACCGCGCCCTCGCTGGAAGCGGCACCAATGGCACGCACACGCTCGGCGCATTTACGATGTCGAACCAGACGCTCAGCGTCACCGGCGACAACGGCTACGGCCTCACGCTCGGCGCGGGCACAGCGACGGGAAGCGCGACCATTTTGAACAACGCGCCCGGAACGCTGACCATTGATTCGCTCGCGCTGACGAGTTCCGTCGCACGGGCGTTTTCTATCGGCGGCACGGGAGGAAATGTGAGTCTCGTCGGTGCAATCACCCAAGGCGGCGCGGGCGCATATTCGCTCACCAAGACCGGCTCAAACACCGTGACGCTCGGCACTGGCGCAGGCTGGACGGGCACGACAGAAGTGGATGCTGGCGTGCTCGATTTAAACGGCGTGTCGCTCTCCACCCCGGCGCTCACCATCGGCGGCGGCATCGGTTCGCCGGAACTCCGCACCGGCGCTGGCGTGGTCACGCTCGGCGGCAACGTGCTTTTCGACGCCGGAATTTCCACTGTTTCCGGGCTCATCACCGGCAACCTCGACCTCGGCGGCGCGACGCGCACCTTCACGGTAGAGGGCGCTTCCGGCGCGGTGGACCTCGCCGTGGATGGCGTCATCTCCGGCTCCGGCGGGCTAACGAAAGCGGGTAGCTTCGGCACCTTCCGCATGAGCGGTTCTGGCAATACTTACAGCGGACTTACCACGATTACCGGCGGCGAATTTCAGATGGATAAAACGAGCGGGAACGCGATTGGCAGCGGCGGCTTGCTCGTCGGTGGCTCCGGTGCGAGCACATCAGCGACATCGCTGCGAGCGGCGCAGATCGATGATTCCGCCCCCGTCACCGTGCATACGACCAGTCTCGGTGCGCTGTTGGATTTGAACGGCTTTAGCGAGACAGTCGGCAACCTCACGCTCACGAGCAGCGGCTCTTTTGGCGCGAGAGTGGCGACCGGTGCGACTGGCACGCTCGTGCTCGGCGGTAGCCTCACTTTGAACAACAACCGCGACTCTTCGAACGTGTCGCCGCGTGAAGTTCTCATCACCGGCACCGGCAGCGGAGGCACCCCGACATTTGACGGCACGCTCGACCTCGGCGGCGTGGCGCGGACGATTTCCGTCGCGAGCACCAACGTGACGAACTTGCTCAATGCAGGCGGAACCATCGAGACGGTCATCATCAACGGCGGCATCGTGAAAACTGGCGCACGCACGCTTTTCCTAACCAATCCGGCGAATACATTTGCGGGCGGCGTCACGATTCAAAATGGCGAAGTCAGCGTGCCCGTCGCGGGCGCACTCGGCGCAGCGGGCACCGTCACACTAGCAAATTCCGGCACCGACGACGCCACGCTCACACTCAGCGCGGGCGCGCAGACGATTCCCTCCGCTGTCGCTGTGAATGGCTCGGGCACAGGCGCAGGAACGATTCGCTTTGCCGGCGCGACGGGGACCACTGGCACCTTTAGCGGGACCGCGACCCTCGCTGCGCCGCTCACTTTTAACGTCGCGAACGGAACCCCCAACAGCACCGTCGCCACGCTCGACTACACCGGCTTGCTCACCGATGGCGCGGGCACTTTTGGTATCGTGAAAACGGGCGGCGGCACGCTTCTGCTCGCTGCGGGCAACACATTCTCCGGCGGTGCGACCATCGCGGCTGGTACCGTAAAAATCGCCAACGACAGTGCGCTCGGCGACGCAGGCGGCGTGACATTTACCGGCAGCGGGCTCGGCGGTGTGCTGCACACCAGCGCGTCGTTTGCGAATGCACGCGATCTCACCTTCACCGGCATCGGCAACATCCGCGCCGACGCGGGAGTGACGGCGGAGTTCGCCGGAACCATCAGCGGCGCAGGCGAGCAGGCGTTCATCGGCAGCGGCACGGTCATCATCTCCGGCAGCGGTTCGCCGACTGGCGAGCTCACCATCGGCACCTACGCGGACGGCTCGAATTTTTCTGGCGGCAGCGGCACGGTCGTCTCGTATCGCGGTGCCACGGCGTTGCCGACGGGGAACATTTCCATCGTGAACGGCGGCGTGCTCGAACTCGGGAATGGCGACCTCACCCGCGCATTCGGCACCGGCGCTGGGCAAGCGCAACTCCCTGCGCTCAGCATCGGCGCAGGCTTCGCGGCGTTCGGCGCAAATCGCACGGTGAACTTCGGCGGCGCGGGCGCACAGATTGAGTGGGGCCGCGGCGGTTTCCTGAGCAACAGCAGCTCCACCGATTTACTCTTTGGTAGCGCAAGCGCAACGCACTCGCTCACCTTCCAAAACGCGCTCGAACTCAACAACACGACGAGCTTCCGCTCACGCACGATTTTCGCGCACGACGGGCCTGCGGCAAAAGAGGGCATCCTCGCGGGCAACATCACCGCAACGGGCACCGGCACGACGTTTCTAGGCTTCGATGGCCCCGGCAGCGTCGAGGTCGCTGGCGCAATTTCCGGCAACATTGATGTGGACGTGTTCGGCAGCGGCACGACGACTTTTTCCAACGCCGCGACTGCCTACACGGGCGACACGTATGTTGAGCTTGGCAGCACGCTGGAGCTTGGTCCCGGCATCACGCTCGCCGCGAGCGACGGCCTTTACATTACCGACGCCACGCTCGACGCCAGCGCAGTCGGCGCCCCGCTCGCGCCCACTGGATTTGTCGAAATCACTGGCACGCTCAGCGGCTCTGTCATCGTGAATGAAGAGTTCGACGGCGACGGACACATCACCGGCGACGTTTCATTTACCAGCGCGGCGCCGACGTATTTCTTCCCGTACACGACCGGCACGCTGGCGATTGATGGCGCACTCACGCTGCACGCAAACACCGAGACATACTTCGACTTCAATTCGCCGATTCCGAACTTGAGCCAATCGAAGGTCACTGTCGGCGGCGCACTCACCATCGCGGGCACGCTGGGCCTCGCCGTGAATGGAGCTTCGCCGAACATTGGCGACACATTTTTCCTTTTCCTAAACGGCGGCACCGACCCCGTCAGCGGCACATTCGCCGGGCTCGCGGAAGGTGCAAATATCATCGTTGGTGCGGACACATTCCAGATCAGCTACATCGCAAACGGCGACGCTGGCAGCGTAGGCAACGACATCGCCGTGACTACGATAGTGCCTGAGCCATCCAGCGCCGCGCTCCTGCTCGGCGGCCTCGCACTGCTCGCCCGGCGGCGCAGCTTGAGTCGGAGGAATCCGTCCAACTCCGCCTGCGCGACGTGGGAGCGGATTTCGTAAAAGCGGTGCTGGGATTCGTAGCCGATCATCAGAGCCCTGTTCATGGCTTTCACTTGGCGGGTTGACGCGATCGAAGGGTGACGGAAAGGCGCTCCGGAAGGGCACATTTTGTCATGAGAGTTTTTGGTTTCGAGTTGCCGGATTACGAAGGGCTTATCGGTCCGAGGGTTCACAATTTTTCAGTGATACGAACTTGTTACACGGAGACGTTGGCGGGCGGGTGAAATCCCGCTAACTTTTGCGCCGATGCATCTTCGCATTCTCATTTCCTTGCTGTTTTTTTCACTGACGCTGCTTCATGCAGCGCCCGTGTTTGAGACGCTGGTGGACTTCGAGCGCGCGGGGACGAATCCATCTGCTCGACTTGTAGCCCACCCGGATGGGAACTATTACGGCACGACGGTTGATGGCGGCGTGTTCAATTTTGGAACGGTTTTCAGGATGTCGCCCACTGGGGCGATGACGACTTTGCTCTCGTTCACTGGAGAGCAGGGCGCGGCTCGCGGTTCCTATCCGGCAGCGGGCCTGACGCTGGCAGGGGATGGTTCACTTTTCGGGACCACGGGCAATGGCGGGTTTGGAGATTACGGCACGGTTTTCAAAGTGACGACGACGGGAGTTTTCACGAGCCTTGTGGAGTTCACGGGCATGACTGGAGCGAGGAAAGGCTCGGTGCCGAACGGGCTCGTCCTCCATCCCGACGGTTTTTTCTACGGCACCACGCAAGCGGGAGGCGCGGGCGATTTCGGCACGGTTTTCAAAGTGGACGCCGTCGGAAATCTCACGACAATCGCGGAACTGACGGGCACGGTCGCACCGCAAAAAGGTGCCGCGCCAACTGGTCGTCTCGCAGTCGATGGAGCGATCCTTTACGGCGCAGCGTATGCCGGTGGGGCGAATGATTACGGCACTGTTTTCAAGGTAACCACGTCGGGTACTTGGAACCTGCTCGCTGAGTTCACAGGCACCAGCGGACTGAAGCGAGGTAGCGGCCCGCTAGGCGGCGTGACTCTTGTGGGGACGACCCTCTTTGGCACCACTGAAGCGGGCGGCTTGCTCGATTCCGGGACGATTTTTCGCCTGCCCACAAATGCAACGAGCTTCGCCACGATTCGCGATTTCGGGGGCGCGGACGGCGATGCGCCTGCTGCGCAACTGTTGGCGTCGGTCGATGGATTTCTTTACGGCAGCACGGTGAGCGGCGGCGCGGAAGACGAGGGGACTTTGTTCAAGGTTTCTTCGGTTTTCCCCTACACTTATTCCCTCGTTGCGACGTTCACTGGTGGCTCCGGAACGGTGCTGGGGGCGGGGCCTCGCGGGCCATTGATTGTGGGCCACGACGGTCTGTTTTACGGAACCACCGAGGCTGGTGGTCCGGCGGGAAATGGCACGGTTTTCAAAGTGACTGCGCTCGGGGCTCTTTCATCGCTCGCGAGCTTCACAAACGCCACGGGTTGGAATCCGGTCGGCGCACCGCTTCATACTACGACGGGCGTTGTCTTTCCGAATCGCTCGGGCGGTGTGGCGGGAAGGGGAACTCTGATGCGCATCCCTCCGGCTGGTGCGCCGTTGGTGGAGAGTAGTTTTCCGGATAGCGTCGGAGAGCCGGCAGGTTCCATTATTGATGTGTCCGGTGCGCGTTTCGGGCTCTCGGAGACCCGGCGGTTTTTTACGGTCACAGACGCTTCTCCGCCGACCGCGTTGGCGACTGTGAGCTCCGTCATCGGGTCCGACGCGGAGGAGCTCGCTGACGGGCACGACGGCTTTTTTTACGGCACGTCGAGAACGGGTGGCGCGTCGCTGAAAGGAACGGTCTTCCGACTCACGCCCGCGGGTTCGGCGACGCTCCTCGCTACATTTTCCGGTGCGAACGGCCAGAGCCCAAATGCACCGCTCGCCTTTGGCCCAGACGGGATGTTCGGCACTACGCAAATAGGCGGTAGCACTAACAACGGCACTATTTTCAAAGTGACCACGGGCGGCGTGCTCACGACGCTTTTCTCGTTTGGGACGACGGGTCCCCGCAGACCGACAGCGGGGCTGGTGGCCGGAGTGGATGGGAATTTTTACGGCACCACTGCACTTGGCGGCGCGAGCGATGATGGCGTCGTATTTCGAGTGACACCCGCCGGTGTCTTCACGGTGCTGAAAGAGTTTACGAGCTCGAACGGGAATCAACCCTGCCGACTGTTTGCTGCTGCGGATGGCACGCTTTACGGCTGCACGTTGGAGGGCGGAGCGGGAAACTTCGGCACCGTTTTCCGCATTCTTCCGGGCGGAACTTTCACGTCGCTGTTTTCGTTCACGGGATACACGGGGGTGATTCGCGGAAAAGAACCTGAAGGGAAACTTGGGTTCGGCCCAGGCGGTGTTCTATACGGCGTCGCGTCGAAGGGCGGCACTGGCGGCGGCGGCACGGCATTCCGCATCACCGGCACAGGCCCACACGGTGGGACAAAGCCTGCTGTGCGGGCGGTCCCCGGCTTTGTAGAGTTGCACAGCGTTGTGCAACTGGGTGGTGAATTCACAAACGTGTCGTTCGATTTCGGGCCGACAGTCGCGCTCGGGCAGAACACGGGTTCTTCGTTGCTTGCGCCGTCCGTGCTGGCGCACGAAACGTTTATCGACGTGGTCGTGCCGCCCGCGCCGGGGCAGACGCTCTATTTTCGGGTACGGGCGGTGAACGCTTCAGGGACATCGCTCGGTGCCATCATGAGCTACACTTCGCCGACGTTGTTGGAGCAGTGGAAAATCGACAATCTCGGCGACGCAAACGCACCCGATCTCGATGATCCGGATGGCGATGGGTTGGCGACACTCATGGAGTATGCGCTCGCTTTGAACCCGCTGGAAACCAGCGCCGGGCCTACTCCGCAGCGAATCTCGTTTGCCGAGGGGCCGCGTCTCACATTATCAGTGAATCGCGATCCGACTCACAGCGACGTGACGATCGAAGTGCTCGCCGGTCCCACCGTGGCCGGGCCGTGGGCTGTCGTCGCAAGCAGCGCAAATGGCTCGCCATTTACCGGGCCTGGATATGTGAGCGGGGAGGTCGCCGGGACTGCGGTGCGCGCCGTGACGATCAAGGATGCTGCGGCAACGGCGGGCGAGGGGCAGCGGTTTATGCGGGTCCGGGTTGTGCATTGAGCATGGCGTCGCGGCGAAAGTTCGTGCATCAATCTCTATGTGAACACGCTGCTTTCAGATCGTCCGTTTCGTGGTGCCGACGTGCGCGACCTGCGCAGCGTGGCACAGCGTGCTTTCGCGCGTGCTGCGGGCGCGCCGCTCGTGGAGGGCAATGCCGTGCGACTTTTGCTCGATGCGGCGGAGAATTACCCCGCGTGGCTCGCCGCAATTCACGATGCGAAGAAAGTCATCTTGTTCGAGAACTACATCATCAAGGACGATTCGACCGGGCGGATGTTTCGCGACGCGCTCACCGAGCGTGCCCGCGCTGGAGTGAAAGTGCGCGTGATGCAAGACTGGCTTGGCTCTTTAACGACACGCAGGAAATTCTGGCAACCGCTCGTGAATGCGGGCGGCATCGTGCGCATTCACAATCCCGCCCGGTGGGATAGTCCGCTCGCGTGGATGAGCCGCGATCATCGGAAGTCGCTCGTCGCCGATGGGCGTGTGGGATTTGTCTCCGGCCTTTGCGTGAGCGATGTGTGGAACGGAAACCCCGAGCAGAACATTGCGCCGTGGCGCGACACTGGCGTGGAACTTCGCGGTCCGGTTTGCGCGGATTTGGTCCGGGCTTTTGCGCAAGTGTGGGATGAAAATGGGCGTCCGCTTTCCGCTGATTTGCTGGAGATTCCTGAACCGTATCCAGTCGGAGAGACCGCTGTGCGAGTGCTGGCTACTGCGCCGAATCTTGCCGGTGTTTACCGACTCGATCTTTTGATCGCGTCGATGGCGGTGCGGCGGCTGTGGCTCACGGACGCTTATTTTGCGGGCGTCCCCGCGTATGTGCAGGCGCTCCGCAGCGCTGCACAGGACGGAGTGGATGTGCGTATCCTCGTGCCCGGCGGCAGCGACCTTCCGTGGCTGCGCCCGCTTTCGACTGCGGGCTACCGGCCACTGCTCGAATCCGGCGTTCGCGTTTTCGAATGGAACGGATCGATGCTCCACGCGAAGACCGCCGTGGCTGATGGGCGCTGGGCGCGCGTGGGTTCGACGAATCTGAATATCGCAAGCTGGCTGAATAATTGGGAGCTCGACGTAGCAATCGAGGACGATGCTTTCGCCGCGCAAATGGAGGCGGCATACGAGCGCGACATCCAGCACGCCACAGAAGTTGTGCTGCGTAAAAGAAAAAGGATTCGCCTTCCAAGCGTGAACGAAAATCAGCGCTCACGGCCCGGTGGAGGCTCGATTTCCCGCGCTGCCGCAGGCGCCATCCGTCTCGGTCGCACGGTGGGCGCTGCTGTTTTGAATCATCGAGTGCTAGGGCCGGCGGAGGCAAAACCACTTGCGATTTCCGCGTTGGTCCCGCTCGTGCTCGCCGCAGTCGCAATCTTTTTCCCCGCGGTTTTCGCATGGCCTGCTGCGTTTGTGCTTATGTGGTTTGGCGTGACCCTTCTCCTCCGCGCATGGAGGCTCCGCGATGCCGAGCCGAAGAAGGAACACCGTCCCTAATCATGCTCCCACCTTTTGGATTCACCCAGCGACCTATGCGTATATTCGTATCAGCCATTCTCATCGCAGCCGGAGCATCGTCTTTCGCAGGACCGCTGGACTACGGCCGCGACGTGCAGCCGATCCTCTCCGAACATTGCTACCATTGCCACGGTCCCGATGAAAAATCGCGCGAAGCCAAGCTGCGACTCGATGTGCGCGAAGGTCCGGAAGGCGCGTTTCGCACCGATGAAGGAGTCACGGTCATTAAGCCGGGAAGCAGCAAAGAAAGTGAACTTGTCGCCCGTCTTTTCCCGGACGATGAGGACGACGTGATGCCGCCGAAGAAGGCCAAGAAGCCGCTCACGGATTCGCAAAAAGAGACCCTGAAACGCTGGGTGGATGAGGGTGCAAAGTGGGGCGAACATTGGGCATACATCGCCCCCAAGCGCCCCGCAGTTCCAGCGCCCGGTAATGCCATCGACGCGTTCATTTCCAAGCGTCTTGCCGACGAGAAGCTCGTGCAAAATCCGGAGGCTTCAACGGAAAAACTGATCCGCCGTGTGACGCTCGACCTCACGGGAATCCCGCCGACTCCGGAGGAAGTTGCGGCATTTGTGCGTGAGCCAAATTATCCGCAGCTCGTGGATAAGCTGCTCGCTTCTCCGCGCTACGGCGAACGCATGGTTTGGGACTGGCTCGATGCCGCGCGTTATGCCGACACGAACGGCTATCAAGGCGACCCGATTCGCGCGATGTGGTATTGGCGCGATTGGGCGATTGAGGCGCTCAACACGAACATGCCGTTCGATCAGTTCACCATCGAGCAACTCGCTGGCGATCTGCTTCCGAACCCCACGCAATCGCAACTCATCGCCACGGGCTTTCATCGCAATCACATGATCAACGGCGAAGGCGGGCGCATCGCGGAGGAGTCGCGCGTGGAATACGTCATGGACCGCACGGAGACCACGGGCACTGTGTGGATGGGCCTCACGCTGAATTGCTGCCGATGCCACGACCACAAATTCGACCCGCTGCTGCAAAAGGAATACTACCAGCTTTCCGCGTTTTGGAATTCCATCGACGAGACCGGAGCGAACGATGCGGGCGGCCTCGCGAACCCCGTCTATTCTTTCGCAAGCCCGGAGCAGCAAAAGAAAATCGAGGAACTGAAAGCTGTCGAGGAGTCGGTGAAAAAGCAGCGGGACGAACTCGAAAAAAAGCTGCTCGCGGAGCAACCTGTGTGGGAGAAAACAATGGTCGGCGGCGATGGGAAACCTGCTGAAATCAAATGGACGCCGATTGTGCCGGAAGAGCTTTTCTCCGACCACGGCACGACGCTCGCGAAGCTCGAAGACGGCAGCGTTTTAGCCAGCGGAACATTGCCGGATAAAGACGACTACGTCTTCGCGACGAACGTGGAGCTGGGTGAAATCACGGGCTTCAAACTTGAAGTGCAGCCGCATGATTCCTTCACAAATAAAGGACCGGGCCGCGCGCCTGAGAACGGAAATTTTGTGCTCAACGAAATCGAGCTTCAGGCAGGCGGCAGGCCGATCGCGCTGGGTGGCGTCAGCACGAGTTTCGCGCAGGGCGGATATTCTGCTGCGGCAGTATTCGACGGCGAAAAGGAGAAGGGCGGCTGGGCGCTGATGCCGGAGTTTGGCAAGGCGCAGACGCTTATTTTCGAGACGAAGGAAAAGGTCGGGTCCGGCAAAGTGCAGCTCGCATTCCGGCTCATGCAGCGCTTCGGGAGGCAGCATACAATCGGGCATTTTAAGCTCTACGCGACGACCGATAACCGCGCGCTGCTTCGCGGCGGAATGCCGGATAAGCTGAAGGCCATCCTCGCCAAGCCCGCCGACCAGCGGACCGATGCTGAGAAGAAGGAACTCACGCAGCTTTACCTCGATACTCATCCGCAGCTCGTCGGCTCCAAAGCCCGGCGTGAAGACGCCAAAAAGAATCGCGAAGCCGCGGAGAAATCCACGCCGCGCACAATGGTCATGCGCGAGCGCAAGGAGCCTCGGAAGACGCACATCCTCGTGAAAGGCTCCTACACCGCGCCCGCCGCCGAGGTGGAGCGCGGCGTGCCTGCGCGCATCGGATCGTTGCCCGCCGATTCCACGAAGGACCGCCTCGCGCTTGCGAAATGGCTCGTCTCGCCGGAGCACCCGCTCGCCGCCCGTGTCACGGTGAATCGACTTTGGGCGCAGTTTTTTGGAATCGGGATTGTGGGAAGTGCGGAGGATTTTGGCGTGCAGGGCGACAAGCCTACGCATCCGGAATTGCTCGATTGGCTCGCAGTCGAGTTTCGCGAGAGCGGCTGGGATGTGAAGAAACTCGTGCGGCTCATGGTTACGAGCGCGGCCTACCGGCAGTCGTCCGTCGTCCCGCCTGACATGGCCGAGCGCGATCCGACAAATAAGCTGCTGGCCCGTGGCCCGCGTCATCGCTGGCCGAGCTGGATGTTGCGCGATCAGGCGCTTGCCATCGGCGGATTGCTCGTGGAGCGCGTGGGCGGACCTCCGGTGAAAGGCTATCAGCCGGAAGGCGTTTGGGAGGATGCGACATTCGGCCAAATCAAATACTCGCAGGATAAAGGCGAGGCACTTTATCGCCGAAGTCTCTACACATTTTGGCGGCGCATCGTTGCGCCCACGATGTTTTTCGACGTGGCCAATCGGCAGCAGTGTTCCGTGAAAAACGGAATCACGAACACCGCGCTTCACGCTCTAGTGACGCTCAACGATCCGCAATACGTCGAGGCCGCCCGCGCATTCGCCCAGCGCGCACTCCTTTCGCCTGCGGCAAAGGACGACGCATCAAAGCTCAGCGAAATGTTCCACAGATGCACCGCTCGCGCTCCGAAGGCAGATGAGCTCGACTTGCTCACGGCGCGTTTGGCCGCGCTGCGAACTGTTTTTCAGCAAGATGAAGCGCAGGCCAAAAAGCTGATCGCCGTCGGTGAGTCGAAGCCGAATAGCACGCTCGCCGCGCCCGAACTTGCCGCATGGACGGGCATCGGCGCGCTGCTGCTGAACCTCGACGAGACGCTGAGCAAGGAGTAGTGGGGGCAGTTGTCCGCAGTAACACGGAGACGTTGGCAGCGGGAACAATGTGCGCGGGGTAGGGCGGGTATTTTACCCGGTGCATACAGCGTAGGACGGACGTTCTTCTCGCGAAAGACCCGTATTCTACTCCAAGCGTGCCGCGTAGAATACGCGGCACGGCGGGTAGAATACCCGCCCTACCCCGCACTCGATTTTTCGCAATCGTAACTCCCCATCCTTCCATGCTTTGCAAAATGTTACTCAGGCGTTTCGCGCCGCAGATACTGCCAACCGTCCACTGCCCTACGCGCCGACTTGCTTCTTTCCCTCGCATCCCGTCCATTCCCGCGGATGAAATTATTCTCGTGGAATGTGAACGGTCTTCGGGCTGTGTTGAAAAAAGGGCTGACTGATATTTTGACGGCGCAGGATGCGGATGTGGTGTGCTTCCAAGAAACGAAGGCGCATCCCTCGAATGTGGACCATGATTGGTCTGCGCAGGGCTATATGTCGGCGGAGTGGAACTGGGCGGAGAAGAAGGGCTACAGCGGAGTGTTGACGCTTTCGAAGACGATGCCGCTTTCAATCACGCGGGGGATTGGCCTTGCGGAACATGACCGCGAGGGGCGCGTGCTGACCACTGAGTTTGCGGACTTTTTTCTCGTGAACGTTTATGTGCCGAATTCACAGCGCGAGCTGGCGCGGCTGCCGTATCGTCAGCAATGGGATGCGGCGTTTCTCGCGTATCTATGCGCATTGCAGAAGATAAAGCCGGTCGTCGCGTGCGGAGATTTGAACGTCGCGCACAACCCGATCGACCTTGCGCGACCGAAGGGCAATGAGCGCAACCACGGCTTCACGATTGAGGAGCGGACCGGTTTTAGCGCGGCGATTGAGGCGGGGTTTGTGGATACGTTCCGGGAGTTTGAGAGCGGGGGCGGGCACTACACATGGTGGAGCGTGATGAGCGGCGCGCGGGCAAAAAATATCGGTTGGCGCATCGACTATTTTTTATGCTCGGCGGCGCTACGTCCGCGCCTAAAAGCGTCGCGCATTCATGCCGACATTCTCGGCTCGGATCATTGTCCGGTTGCGCTGGAGTTGCACTAGGGGCGTTGGAAATGACGAATGACGAATGACGAATGACGAAACGCAAGCGAGTTGATTCCGCCTCACGCTTGCGTTTCGTCATTCGTCATTCGTCATTCGTCATTCGTCATTCACAACAGTCTTCTCAGTCGCGCGGCTACAGCTTTTCCATCCGGAGTTGTGCGAGTTTGAGCTGGCCGTTTTCGCGGGTGAAGTTGGCGCTGAGTCTTGCTTTCGGGTGTTTGGTGCATTCGGCGTTGAAGACGAGCATTCCGAACTCGGGGTCGCCGTTGCTTTCTTTGGGGACGAGTAGTTTGGCGGTGATCGTGCCGAATTCGTTCGCATATACGCCGAGGAAAAGGCGGTCGAATACGGCGGGAAAATCGGCGGGGACGTACGCAGTGGCGAACTGTGCGTAGAAGGCTTTGGCGTCTCGCTGCTGCCATGCGGTCATCGCGGTGTCGAAGACGCGTTTCATTTCGGTTTCGCCGCTTTCTGTGAGGGGAATGGCGGCGGCGGGCGGCGGTGTGTTTTCGGAAGGGGGCGCTTTTTTTGAGGGCCAGACGGCGACTGCGATCAGGACTAGATTTAGGGCAGCCAAAAACATGAAGCCGTTTTTGACTTTCTGCGCGGCGCGCCGGGCTTCGGGGCTGTTGGGCTCCATACGCTTTATGCGAGGACTTGGTCGCGGCTAATTCCGTAGAGGTCGAAGACGCGGACGATGGTTTCTTCGATGAGGTTATTCGGGCAGCTCGCTCCGGCGGTGACGCCGATAACGACAGGCGCGGCGGGGAGCCAGTCGGCGGTTTCTACTTCGGTTTTCTTGTGCTGGTCAAAGTGAACGATGTTCTGGCTGCTCAACATTTTTCCGGAGTTGCGGATGAAGTAAGTGGGGAGGACGGCCTCGCCCATTTCTGCGAGGTGCGAGGTGTTGGAGCTGTTGTAGCCGCCGACGACGAGGAGGAGGCTCATTTTTTCCACGAGCATGTCGTTGAGCGCATCCTGCCGCTCTTGCGTGGCTCCGCAGATGGTGTCGAAGAATCGGAAGTTTGTCGTGGCGCCAGCGTCACGGTCTTTGATTGCGGCGAGGATGCGGCGCTGCACTTCCTCGGTTTCGCCGCGCATCATCGTGGTTTGGTTGGCGACGCCGACGCGGCTGAGGTGCAGGTCGGGGTCGAAGTTGTCGCTCATCGCGCCTTCGAAACGGGAGAGGAATTCTGCGCGCCGTTCGGCGTTTCCGCCTTGGCGGATGTAGTCGCAGACGAAGTCGGTGTCGGCGAGCGTGAGGACGATAAGGTAGTGCCCTTTTCCGCCGACGACTGCGCGGCTGGCGGTGGCGCGGGTTTCTTCGTGCGAGGCTTTGCCGTGGATGATGCTCGTCATGTCTTCGGTGGCGTTTTGCTTCACGCGTTTCCAGACGCTCATGACATCGCCGCAAGTGGTATCGACGATTTGCACGCCGCATTCTTTGATCCGCGCGAGCGTGCCGACATCGGTGCCGAACGCGGGGACGATGACGACGTCGTCGGGCGTGAGTCCATCGACGTGCGCGGTGCGGTCGGGGCCGACGATGTTGACGATGCCCATGTCGGCGATCTGGCGGTTCACCTCCGGGTTGTGGATGATTTCCCCGAGGATGAAGACGCGTTTGTCGGCGAAGACTTTGCGGGCTGCGTAAGCGAGGTCGATGGCGCGCTCGACGCCGTAGCAAAAGCCGAATTGCTTTGCGAGTTTCACGGTGACGCCGCCGACGGAAAGGACGCCGCCATTTGCGCGGACGCGCTCGACGACTTCGCTGCGGTAGTGGGTCTCCACTTGCGCTTGCACGGCAGCCATGACGTCGGGCGTGCGCAAGTTGACGCGTTTTGTAGGCAGCGGTGGATTAGTAGTCTCGGACATGATGGAGGCACTGTGCGCGTTGTCGGGCGCTCGTGCAACTCTCGGTCTTTGACGGCGGGGCTTTTGTCCGCTTTCCTCGCCGTCATGCCACGTTTTTACATACCGCCGTTTGCCTGGAATCCCGACCGTCTTGCGCTCGATAGCGCGGAGGCGCATCACGCCGTGGATGTCCTGCGGATGAAGGCTGGCGACCGGGCGACGGTCTTTAATGGCGAGGGCTCGGAGGCCGAAGTCGAGGTGGTGAAAGCGAGTCGTCAGGGCATGGAATTGCGCCGAGTGTCGCTCCAGAAATTGCCGCCGCTGGAGTGTCGCGTGACGCTCGGGCAGGCGATCCCGAAGGGGAAAAACATGGAGCTCATCCTCGAAAAAGCGACGGAACTCGGCGCGGCGGAAATCGCACCGCTTCTCAGCGAGCGCACGGTCGTCCGAGGCACGGAAGCCGAGCACGAGCGCAAGCAGGGCAAATGGCAGCGCGTCGTCGTGGAAGCGTGCAAACAGTGCGGGCAGAATTGGGTGCCGCGCGTCCACACGGCACGGACGCCGAAGGCGTTCTTCGAGAACTGCGGGAAGTTTGACTTGATGCTCATCGCCTCACTTCAAGCCGACGCGAAACCGCTCAAAGCGCGCTTGGCGGAATTTGGCGGGAAGCCGAAGAGCGTGCTGATTTTGGTCGGCCCGGAAGGAGACTTCACGCCAGCGGAGATGTCCCTTGCGAAAAGCCACGGCTGCCAGCCGCTCACGCTCGGTCCGATCATTTTGCGGACCGAAACCGCAGCGCTCTATTGCCTCAGCGTGCTGAATCACGAGCTTCAGTAAGTAACTCGCAATCGGGGCGAACCTGCACTCGATTGCTTTCGGTCGCCCGTCCGCTTGCTCAGAGAAAAGCGCGGACCATCAGTCTGTCGCCGCCATTCCACGAAACCAAGCAACGACGCCGCCATCCAGCGTGCACAATCAGTCTGTCACCGCCGTTCCGCCCGTCACCGCCGTTCCGCCCTTGGAATCGAATGCCTGCTTGATGAGCGGCCTCCATAACCATGCACACCAGCACGCAACATCGACCCGAAACCAAGCCACGGCGGCGCCCCACAGCGTCGCGCTCCCAACTGTACGCAAGCGGCGAAACAAGCGCGCAAGCCAATCCGCGAGGCATGCGCAAACGTCCGTTCCCGCTAAAAACGGACAACGCGCCGGCAAGCAAACCTCCCAAACCAACCACGCGCCGCAAAAATGCGATGCAAGCAAAGCCGAAAAAACGTCACTGGGAGCCGACGGGCAAAAGCAATTTACAGGACCGACGCCACCCGAGAAAGCCAGCGTCCCAGCCCCACCGCCTCAAACAACCCTTCTGAACCATCCGGACCGGTTCAACCGTGATGACACCGGGGCAAGCCCGGATGCCATCAGAAAAGTTTGAACCAATCGCTGCGCGAGGCGGTGCTTTCGGGAGTCTTGGTTTTTGTGATTGGTGAAATGCTCATGGAGCAAGCGTGGATGCTGCT
>JAYTMG010000264.1:0-16918 GCA_043728745.1 Verrucomicrobiaceae bacterium | reverse complement strand
GCGGACTCCTTACGCATGGTTCAGCCGCCTGCGGGTTTGCGCGACCGCATTCTCACGGGTGCCCGTGTGAGCCGTCGATCCGGGGGGAGCGAGCGCGGGTGGTTCGAGCGTCGTGCCTTTGGCGTGTTGCGATACAGCGAGCTCGTCGCAATCGCTGCGATCTTCGTCATGCTCGGCGTAGCGCTCGTTTATAACTATTTCATCCAGACTCCGGACGAACGTCCGTGGCAATTATTCGCCGCTGCAAAGGCCGCAGAAATCGAAGCGGGTACCGTTCTAATTGATCACGAAGACTCGCAGTATGCGAGCACGGCCGGCTGGCTGGGTGAGCGCGCTGCACCGGCGATGGCGACGTTGCCAGCGGGCCTGAAAACAACGCCGCTCTTCGGCTGCTCCACGATGAAGTGGAACGGCAAACCAATGAGCATTACTTGCTTTAGTCTTGGTGCAGGAAAGGAAGCGCATCTTGTTTGCATCGATGCCCAAAACATCCCGGATTCGCTCACTGCAGTGCCGGTGTGGACGGAAGTCGGCGGATACACTACGGCGCAGTGGACGGATGACGGCAAGGCCTACATGCTGATGGGGCGGGTCGCCCGTGCGTTACTGGAGCCTCTCATTGTCGCAAGGAGCGCCGCTTTGGCGACACGCAGATTCTACTATTATTTATGACCGTTCACATTCTCCGACTCCGCACCATCGCTGTATTGATCTGGCTCGGGCTTACGTCCGGTATGTTCGGGCAAGTGGAAGGCAATGGGCTGCCGGACCTCACCACCCGAACATTTTTAGCGGACACCTCGGCTGTTGAGCCGGGCAAGCCATTTACGCTTGGGTTCCATTTCAAGATTGCCGACCACTGGCATGCTTACTGGAGATTCGCAGGCGGGGTTGGCACTCCGTTTACAGTCACAAAGTGGAATCTCCCGAAAGGGTGGAAGGTCGAGGAGCCGGAGTTCCCGCTGCCGGAGATGCTGATCGATGGAAACATGGCGGCATTCTACGGCTACGAGCACGAGGTGATGTTCACGGTGAAAGTCACGCCGCCGGAAAAAACGTCGCCCGGCAACGCCGCGATTTCCGCGAAAATAAAATGGCAGGTTTGCTCCAATGTTTGCGTCGAAGGGCGCGATGAACTTTCGCTCACACTCCCCGTCGGAAAAGCCGCACCCGCGAATGCCGAGCTCTTTTCCAAATGGGCCGCGCAGATGCCGAGGACCGACGAGCCGCCGACGAAAGACGTGACGTTCGACATGCCGAAAAAGGAATTGTCCGTGCGCATCGGCGGACTTCCGAAAGGAACGAAGACCGAGTTTTTTGTCATCCCCGCGCCGAAGCTCAGCGGCGGAATCGAGTTCCAAAAATCCGTCACGACTGAAGAAACAGCGGACGGCACAAAGCTCTTCAAGTATCCGTGGGACAATGGGCTCGATTGGAGCGGACTGCTCGTCCTCACCGACCCCGATGGCAAACGCAAAGGCTGGTACATCGGCGATCCACCGCCTGTGGAGAGCGGCGAGAAAGCAGCCGCGACTGCCGACGCTGCGGACGATGGCGAGACGTGGGACCCGTTCGACGAAATCACGAAGACCGAGCCGGAAGGTCTGCTGTCTCTTTTGCTCAAGGGATTCCTCGGTGGATTGCTGCTCAATTTGATGCCATGCGTCCTCCCCGTCATCAGCCTGAAAATCTTCGGCTTCATGCAGCAGGCCGGGGAAGCGAAAGACCGCATCTTCAAGCTCGGGCTCGCCTATTGCGCGGGGGTGTTCGCATTTTTCGGCGCGCTGGCGGTGCTCGTGCTCGGGCTCGCTTCGGCGAATCAATCGCTCGGCTGGGGCGCGCAGTTTTCCAATCCGCTCGGGCTCACCGTGATGATTTCGATCATGTTCGGATTTGGCCTCAGCCTGCTCGGCGTTTTTGAAGTCACGCTCGGCGGCGATACATCCACGAAGATCAGCGAGGCGTCTGGCAAGGAGGGGATGGGCGGCGCATTCATGCACGGCTTTTTCACGACGCTCCTCGGCACGAGTTGCACCGCGCCGCTCGTCGGCCCAGTCATCGGCATCGCTGTGAATGAGCCCGGCCCCAAAGTATTCGCGCTCTTTGCGGCGATCGCGACGGGTCTGGCGCTCCCGTATTTCCTACTCACATGGCAGCCCGCGTGGATGAAGTTTTTGCCGAAGCCCGGGATGTGGATGGTGCGGATGAAGCAGATTTTTGGGTTCGCAATGCTGGGCTTCGCTGTGTGGCTGCTCCACTCGTTGCCCACGAGTCCGATGGTTGTCGCTGTTGCTTCGTTCCTGCTCACAGTGGGATTCGCGGCGTGGATTTACGGGACCTACCCGGATGCGCGTTGGCCGCTTCCGGTGGCTCTTGTGGTGGTCATCGGAGCTTGGCTCTATTTCATCCGGGGCACCGTGCAGCCGCTCGAAAGCAAAGCATCGAATCTCCTCGTGGACATCCGCCGTGGGCTGAATGCGAACCGCCCGGTGTTCGTGGATTTCACGGCTGATTGGTGCCAGAACTGCAAAGCCTTTGAAGCGCTCGTGATCAACACCGAGCCCATCCAAACGGCATTCAAAGCGAAGAACGTCCTCTTCGTAAAAGCCGACTACACATCCGGTGCGCCCGACATCAAACAGGCGCTCGTCAAGTGCAAGCGCGCGGGCGTCCCGCTCTACGTGCTCTTCCGCAAACGCGGCGACGCGTGGATCGCGGACGGACTCACTCAGGCCGGCTTGCTGGAAGAGCTCAATAAACTGCCGTGATCCAGCGAGCGCTCGTCACCGGCTTCGAGCCCTTTGGCGGCGATAAAACAAATCCGTCTGCCGACCTCGCGCTCGCATTGGATGGATCAAAAGTCGGGCGGCTGCACATTATCGGGCGCGTTTTGCCCGTGGAGTATGCCGCGGCGGGCGAACTCATCCTCGAATGGCTTCGCGAATTCCGCCCGGCTGTCGTCATCTGCACCGGGCTCGCCGC
The DNA here is from genome assembly GCA_043728745.1 of Verrucomicrobiaceae bacterium. GTDB lineage: Bacteria > Verrucomicrobiota > Verrucomicrobiia > Chthoniobacterales > Chthoniobacteraceae > SXWH01. Next base: position 13,936 of record JAYTMG010000264.1, on the reverse strand, counting down.
ATCTGCGGACGTTATCCGGATTGAGACCGTCGCCGTGAACGAAGACGACTCGCCGTTTCCCGACAACGCGGGAGTGGTTCGCGAGCGGAGTCCGATTGTTTCTGGAGGTCCGCGCAATTTGAACTGCACACTGCCGATTGAGGAAATTCTCAGCGAATGTTCGCGGAAAAAAATCGCGGTCGAGCCCTCGTCGGATGCTGGTCGCTACGTGTGCAATCGCGTCTTTTATACGCTCATGCACGAGCGACTCGCCATCCCCGCAGGGTTCATTCATCTGCCGCCGGATCTGCGGACGAACAAAATGTCGCGGGCAATCCGGACCATCCTCGCAGCCACAATGCGGGTGCATATTTCCGCTGTATAATCCATCCGGGGTGTGCAGATTGAGGCCCCCAGCGACATTACTCTTTCCATGAACATCACCCGCTCTTTCTCCATCCTTGCGTTCGTCTTCTACTCCGCGATTTCAGCGATCGCCCAGACGTTTAATCCATCCGACCACGGCACCGTCGCCGTTCATCTAAAGGCCGATACGCTCGGGCTCGCGAATGGTGCGGCGGTTTCAAATTGGGGCGGGCTCACGGTTGCGCCGGGGGTGACGGGCGGGGCCACGGCTCCGACTTATGTGCTGAGCGATGCGGGGTTTAATAGTAAGCCGGTCGTGCAGTTCACCGCTGCGAGTCGCAATGTGCTCGCGCTGACGAGCGCGAATTATACGGCGCAGACGATTTTTGCGGTGGCATCGCTCGACTCGACGGCGGTGAGTCTCGCTGGGCTTCTCTCGGGCGGCGCGGATAATTTGAACGTCCGGCGAAATGGCACGATGAACTTTTATCGTTCGCCGGGGCAGGCCGTGAATACGGGCGATTTCTGCGGAGTCGTCGCGGGCGGAAATTTGTCGGTGAACAATGTCGCGAGTGGCTCATACACAAACAGCGTGGCGCATTTGGTCATCACCACAGCGGGCACGCCGCAAGTGTATGCGAACTTCTGGCTGGGCAGCGCGAATGCGGCGCTCGCGCGGCATTGGCAGGGGAAAATTGCGGAGGTGCTCATTTATCAAGGCACGCTCAACGCGACGCAGACGAATGCGGTCGGCTATTATTTGCAGGCAAAATACAATCTGCCGACGACGTTCACGCCGCCGTTTGCGGTGGTGAATTCGTTCACCGGCACGACGGCGAGCGGAGTGACTTCGCCGATGGGAATCCTGTCGCCGGGGGCGGGCTCGCCGATCACGCTCTCGTGGGCGACGACTTCGGCGACGAGCGTGAGCATCGATAATGGCGTGCTCGCTGCGCCGGGCACTGCGTCCGGGACAGCGGTGGTTTCGCCGAGCGTGACGACGACTTACACGCTCTCGGCGCTGGGCTCGGGCGGAAATGCGAGCGCGACTTTTACCGTGCATATCGGCGCTTCGGCGCTGCCGCCGACGATCAATGAATTCGTCGCGGAAAACACCGACGGGCTTCTCGATAATACGGACCCGCTGGCGCATCCCGACTGGATCGAGATTTATAATCCCAACGCGTTCGGCATGGACCTCGCGGGCTATCGGCTGAAAAATAATCTCGTGCAGTGGGACTTCCCCGCTGGCTCTGGCATTGCGGCAAACGGCTATCGCGTGGTGTTTGCTTCGGGAAAAAATCTGAACAATCCGGCGACGATGTTGCACACAAATTTCACGCTCGATGCCGAGGGCGAATATTTGGCGCTGGTGCGAATCAGCGACCTCGTGGCGGTGACGGAATTTGCGCCGATTTATCCAAATCAACTCAAGGATATTTCTTACGGATGGTGGCAGCCGCGCAATGGCTTCCGTTACTTCGGCGCGCCGACGGGTGCGCCGACTCCGGGCGCTGCGAATGGTGCGCTCGGTGTGCTCGGTTTTTTGGACAAAACGGACGATACGACCTTCTCGGTGAATCGCGGTTTTTATACAGCAGCGGTGACGACGGACATCACGAGTCTCACGCCGGGTGCGACGATGGTTTATACGCTCGACGGCTCGACGCCCACGATGACGAACGGCACGCAAGTCGCACCGGCAAATGCTTCCACGCCGCCGACTCTCACGATTACGATTCATCCCGGCGCGATTCCGGGCGGCGCGACGGGAGTGAATGCGGCGTCGATTGGCGGCGTGACGATGTTGCGTGCGGCGTTGTTTAAAGACGACTACGCGCCGACGGGGACGGACACTCAGACGTATGTTTTTTCGCAGCAATTGCTCGGGCAAACGGAAGCAGATGCGACGGCTCGAGGATGGCCTGCTTCGACGGGAAATGTGAACGGGCAGCTCTTTAATTACGGGATGGATCCAGCGGCGGTTGCGGCTTACGCGCCAGCCGATGTGCTGGAGTCGCTGCATTCGATTCCGATGATTTCCGTGGTCACGGATATGTCGGCTTGGATCGACCCGACGGTGGGCATTTACGTGAATGCGGAGTTGCACGGCGAAGCCTACGAGCGACCGATGTCGGTGGAGTTGATCCATCCGCCGGGCTACGTTTCGCCGGATGGAAATGCGGTCGGTTTTCAGACGGATGCGGGCGTGCGGATTCGCGGCGGAGCGAGTCGTGGCGATGCTTTTTTCAAGCACGCGTTGCGGCTTTATTTCAACAACGACTACGACGGAAAGCTAAACTACCGGCTCTTTGGCGATGAGGGCGCGAGCAAGTTTAGCGTGGTCGATTTGGCGACATCGTCGAACTACGCGTGGTATCGCGAAGCGGGTTTCGGCACGGGCAGTCAGAACACGATGATTCGCGATATGTTTTCGCGCGATACGCAAGGTGCGCTCGGGCAGCCATACGGGAAAAGCCGGTTTTATCACTTGATGCTCAACGGTCATTATTGGGGCATTTATTACACGGACGAGCGGCCTGTGGCGGATTTCGGCGCGACGTATCACGGCGGCACGGAAGACGAATACGACGCTGTAAAATGCGGCAATCGCGGGGTGACGCCGCAATTTTCGACGGAGGCGACAGACGGCGATTTGGTGGCGTGGACGAACCTCTGGAACAAGACGCGCGCAATCGGCACGCAGAACGCGAGCGATGAAAAATACTTCGAACTGCAAGGGCGCAATCCCGACGGCACGCGCAATTTCACGATGCCGGTGTTGCTCGATGTGGACAATCTCATCGACGAGATGATCATCCTTTTCTACTCCGGCGATGGCGACGCGGTGTTGTCGAATTTCCTCTCGCGGAACACGCCGAACAATTGGTTCAGCTACTACAAACGGAATGGCGAAAGCGGGTTCAAATTCATCCTCCACGACGCGGAGCATTCGCTCGGCTCAGGCTCGTCGGTGCCCGATTCGACGGGGCCTTACGGTGGATCGAACGTGAACAGTTTGCAGTTCAGCAATCCGCAGCGGATGCACCAGGACTTGCTCACCAGCCCGACTTACAAGCGGCGTTTTTCCGACCGCGTGCAGATGCACTTTTTCAACGACGGCGCGCTGACCACGGCGAAAAACATCGCCCGTTTTAACAATCGTGCCGCGCAAGTTCGCAAAGCAATGAAGGTCGAGGAAGCGCGTTGGGGCGACGCGAAAGCGATCACCGGACTGCCCGTCGGACATGTCGCTCGCTACACGACTGCGGATTGGGAGACTGCGGTGACAAATGTCACAAACTGGATGTCCACTCGCAACGCAATCGTGCTCGATCAGCTCGCTCGCGATGGGCTGTTCACCAGCCTCACCCCGCCGACGATGGCGAATGACGCGACGGGCGCGACGCAGCACGGCGGCAATGTCGCACCGGGCTTTGCGCTGCGGCTCACTGCGAGTGGTTCGCCGACGATTTACTACACGACGGACGGCTCCGACCCGCGGCCAGAACTCGCAGCCGCGCCGACGCTCACGACGTTCCTGCCCGCAAGCGCGGACGGCGTTTGGCACGTGCCGACTGGCGCAACGGACGGCTACACGGCGCTGACAAATCCGGTGACTGCGTTCGCATTTTACCCGCTCGATTTTGGAGTGACTGCACCGGCCATCGGCACGGTGGTTCCCGACACTGCAACTACCGCTGTGGGCGATGGCGCTGCGCAAAACGGCACGGTTGCCGGCACGACGGCGGTAACACTCAGCACGAATCGTAATGGCACATCGGGCACGGCGCTCAGTTTCTCGGGCACCGCGCAATCCATCACCATCGGCGATCCGGTGCCGCTGCAAATCACTGGCCAAATCACGCTCGCGGCGTGGGTTCGCACGACTGCTGCGCCGACGAATACGATTCGCAATATCGTGGCAAAAGGCGCGGGCACGAGCGGCGAAATCTTTCTGCGAATGAACGGCGGCGATTGGGAAGTCGGCTCGTGGAATGGCACGAACCATCTCGCGTCGTTTCCGATTTACACCGACCTCAGCACTTGGGTCCACATCGCTGGAACCTACGATGGCACGGCGTGGCGGCTCTATCGCAACGGTCAACTCGTCGCGACACGCGTCGATCCGATTGGTGCAATCGCGGTGACCGGCGGCAGTCCCGGCTGGGCCATCGGCGCAAACGGCGCGGGCACGGGCCGCTTGTGGACGGGACAAATTGATGACGTCGGGATTTTCAACACCGCGCTCACCGCGACACAAATCGCCGCAGTCGCCGGCCTCAACCGCGCAGACTGGGCGCAACCCGCCGCGACGCTGGTTGGCACTTGGACGACGAGCCCCGGCGGAATCGGCTACGAGCGCGATGCGACGAACACGCTCGACCCCGCAATCACCACCGACATCGAGGCATCGCTGTTCAATATCCGCACCACCGTGCAGCTCCGCAAAAGCGTGACGCTCGACTCCACACAAATCGCCAGCGTGAAAAATCTCCTCCTCCGCGTGCGCTACGACGACGGCTACGTCGCGTATTTAAATGGCGTCGAAATCGCCCGCAAAAACGCGCCCGCGCAGGGCGTGCTGAACGGCACTTCCGCCGCCAGCGCCGCGCACAACGACGCCGACGCGCTCGCGTGGGAAACCATCGACATGACAGCAAACGCGGGGCTTCTCACCGTCGGGACAAACGTCATCGCCGTGCAAGGATTGAACCTCGCCGTCGCCGATGAAGACTTCCTTTTAAACATAGAGCTGGCGGCCACGACCACGCCATACGGAGTCAGCGGAACCGCGCAAATTTACAGCGCGCCCATCACCATCAACACACCGACCACCGTGAAGACGCGCACGTTTTCCAACGGCGAGTGGAGCGCGCTGGACACCGCAGTTTTCAGCGTGAACACCGCCATCGCGAGCAGCGCAAATTTGGTCGTTTCGCAGGTCGCCTACAACCCGATCGGTGGCAGCTTATTCGAGTGGATCGAACTCATGGCCGTCGGCTCACAAAACGTGGACCTGACCGACGTGAGCATCAGCAACGCCGTGGATTTCAGCTTCCCGCCCGGCTACATTCTAGCGGCTGGCGCGCGCGTGCAAATTGCCGGAAACGTTGCGAGTTTCACGTCGCGCTACGGCAGCGCTGCGCCGATCAATCTCATGCCCACTGCATTTGTCGGGAACCTCGGTAACGGAGGTGAAAACATTCGCATCGCCCGTGTCGTCGGAACGACGAGCACGACGATCAAAACCTTCACCTACAATAGCGACGCCACTTGGCCCGCGAATGCTGACGGTGCCGGGCCTGTGCTTGTGCTCATCGAGCCCGCAACAAACCCGGACCACACGCTCGGCGTAAACTGGCGCGCCAGTTCCGCAGTCGGCGGATCGCCCGGTGCAAGCGATGCGCTCGACTACGCTGCGTGGGCGGCGGCGAACAGCGTTGCTGATCTCGTGGGTTCCGAAGACGACGATGGCGACGGGCTCGCAAATTTGCTCGAATACTTCTTCGGCTCCAGCCCGACGCAATTCACCGCGCAGCCCGTGAGCGCCGTGCAAACGATTACCGTCAATGGCGTTCCAGGCGAATACCTCACGATCACATTCACCACCACGCTTGGCCGTGACGAAGTCGTCTTCAATGTGGAAGCCAATACCGACCTCACGCAAGCGTGGGTGCCCGCAGTGCAAGTCGGCGAGCCGCTTTACAATGCCCTCGGCACCGAGACTTACACATTCCGCCACCCGCAAACCAAAGCCGCCGGAGCGCAGCAGTTCCTGCGCGTGAAAGTGACGAGGTAGCCGATTCTCCTTCTATCGTGGAAGGAGCGCGCTCGCGGTGTTCATGGCGATGCTTGCCAAAAATACATCCAGCGCCCAAGCTGCTCCCGTATCTACTAAAACAACAGACACACACCTATATGCCATTCGAACTACCAGCACTCCCATACGCAACCACCGCCCTTGAGCCGCACATCGATGCGCGCACGATGGAGATCCATCACGGCAAACACCACGCGGCTTACGTCACGAACGTGAACAAGGCGCTCGAATCCGCACCGGAACTCGCCGGGAAGAGTGTGGACGATCTGTGCAAGAACCTCGCATCTGTCCCCGAGGCGATCCGCGGCGCAGTGCGCAATAACGGCGGCGGACATTGGAACCACAGCTTCTTCTGGCAGCTCATGAAAGCTGGCGCAGAGGGCAAACCGGTCGGCAAGCTCGCGGACGCGATCACCGCGACTTTCGGCAGCTTCGAGGCATTTCAGGAAAAGTTCGCAGCAGCAGCGGCCACGCGCTTTGGCTCGGGCTGGGCGTGGCTCGTCGTGAACGGCGGCAAGCTGGAGATTTGCTCCACGCCGAATCAGGACAACCCGCTCATGGGCAAGGCAATCGCAGGATGCGAAGGCACCCCGGTTCTCGCGCTCGACGTGTGGGAGCACGCTTACTACCTCAACTACCAGAACCGCCGCCCCGATTACGTGAAGGCATTCTGGAACGTCGCCAACTGGGCGCAGGCCGAGGCGAATTTCAACGCCGCGAGCTAGCGGGTGTGAAATGACGAATGACGAATGACGAATGACGAATGACGAAGTCGCAAGCGTGCGGCATCATCCCTTCGCTTGCGTTTCGTCATTCGTCATTCGTCATTCGTCATTCCCAAAAACCGCCCGCTTCCGAAAGGAAGCGGGCGGTTTTTTGCGGTACGGATGCTCGCGGCGGCATTCCGCATTCGACATTCGGCGCGGGATATTTACCAATCGCCACACATGCGATTGCGCAATCAACTGCTGGCACTGATTATCTTCGCGGGGTTTCTCGCGCTGGGGGCTTTTTATATCCGATTTTGGACGGCGAAGCGGCCTTTTGGTATCATCGTTTTTGTGAGCGACGGGCTCGTTTCGCGTCACCTCGCAGCAGCGAGACTCTACGCTGGCGGGGCGGATGAACGGCTGAGCATCGAGCGTTTTTTCCCCCAAGTTGCGTTGGTGCGAAATGACGGCTTGCAGTTCTCGGTGCCGGATTCCGCGGCTGCGGCGACGGCGCTTGCGACGGGAAAAAAGGGCCGCCATCACACGCTCAGTATGAGCGAGGCTGGTGTCGCGCTCCCGACGATTTTAGAACTCGCACGAGCGAGCGGGCGCAACGCGGGACTGGTCACGACGGATCGATTCACAGAGCCTTCCACGGCTGCATTTTTCGCGCATACGATGGATGCCACTTCGCGCGATGCGATCGCGGCGATGTTGATTACGCCGCCGAGTTTCAAGGTGCTCCTCGGTGGCGGGCTGGGAGATTTTTTGCCGACGGATCACAGTGGCTTTCGCGCCGACAAGCGGAATCTTTTGGAGAAGCTCACGGGGCCCGATTGGGATGTCGTGAAGACGAAAGCAGAGCTGGAAAGTGCTGGGGCGTACCGCAAGGGAACGTTGCTGGGACTGTTCGCACCGGGTGCGCTCGCACCGGGCAAGCAGCGCGAGGCGGGCTCCACCGAGCCGACGCTTGCGGACATGGTGCGCCGGGCGATCCAGTGCTTGGAGACGGACCGCGATGGATACGTTTTAGTCGTCGATGAGACGCTGATTTCCCGTGCGGCGATGATCAACGACGGCGAGATGCTGCTGCGCGAAACAAGCGAACTCGATAAAGCGATCGCGACCGCCGTGGAGTATGCGGGCGAGCGTTCGCTGATTGTCGCGGTGGGGCGCAATAGCACGGGCGGATTTGCGCTAAACGGATATCCGATGCGCCAGGACAAAGGAATTGCGCTCGTCGGTCCCTCGCCGGAGGGGACCCCGGCCATCACATGGGCGACGGGTCCGAACGCCCGCGACGCTGCTCAGCCGAGCGCCCATCAACTTCCGGCAGCGTTGGGGAATGCGGAGGACGTCATCGCTGTGGGGCGCGGGCTCGGCGCGGAGAAGCTGCGCGGCTTTATCGACAGCACGGCGATCTTCGACTTATTGCGCGAGTCGCTTTAGCGTCGCGAACGAGTCGAGCGCGGCGATTCTTGCCGCAGCGTGGTCCACGATGGGGCGCGGATAGTTGCGCCCGAGCACGACTCCGGCTGCTGCGAGTGTTTCGGATGGAGCTTCCCAAAGCCGGTGCAGCCAGCGGAGCGGGACGCGTGCGAGCTCGGGACACCAGCGGCGAACGTAGATGCCCTCGGCGTCGAATTTCTCGCCCTGACTGGACGGATTGAACACGCGAAAGTACGGTGCCGCGTCGGCTCCGCATCCGGCGCTCCATTGCCAGCCCAGCGTGTTCTGCGCGAGGTCGGCATCCACGAGTGTGTCCCAGAACCACCACGCACCTTCCGTCCAGGAAATGAGCAAATCTTTGACGAGGAAGGATGCGACGATCATCCGCACGCGGTTGTGCATCCAGCCAGTGGCCCAAAGCTCGCGCATCCCCGCATCGACAATCGGGTAGCCGGTCTGGCCACGTTGCCACGCGGCGAGAAGTGTCTCATCCATCTTCCAAGGAAACCGCCCGAACTCGGGCCGGAGCGGCTCCTGCGGCGTGTGTGGAAAATGGTAGAGCAGGTGATGCGAAAATTCGCGCCAGCCGACTTCTGTAAGGAATCGCGATTCGCGCCAGCCGGGCTGCCCGGAGTTGCGCGCCGCGTGCCAGATTTGTCGCGGACTGATCTCGCCAAAGTGGAGATGCGGCGAGAGTCGCGAGGTTCCTCTTACGCTCGGAATGTCGCGCGTGACGCCGTAGTTTCCGGCGGTCTCGCGGAGAAAATGAGCGATGCGTTCGTGCGCTCCGGTTTCTCCGGGATTCCATGTGGCGCGAATCCCGTCAGCCCAGTCAATATGGGGCTCGAGCGCGAGTTCATCCAGCGGCACGGAGTCCGGCCAGCGGGCAGGCGCTGGGATGTGCGTCGGCGCGGGGAGTGGTTCGTCCGGGTCCGGCTTGGTGAGGCAGTGCCGCCAAAATGGGGTGAACACTTGGAATGGTTTCGCGGACTTGTTTTGCACGGTCCACGGTTCGTGAAGCAGGGCACCGCAAAAGCTCTCGGCGCGCAGCCCGGCTTGAGCGAGCGCGTCTTTCACCTTCGTATCACGCTCGATTACTGCGGGCTCGTAGCGTCGATTCCATACGACGGAATCTGCGCCGATTGCTTTCGCCAGCGCGAGTAACATTTCCAGCGAAGGGCCCTGTCGAATGACGAGCCGCGAGCCGAATGCGCGGAGCGATGCGTCGAGCGATTTTAGGGATTGATGGAGCCACCAGCGCGATGCGCCGCCGGGGAGCCACGGAGCCTCGGACTTTGGGTCCCAGATAAACACGGGCACGACAGCTCCCGCCGCGATGGCACTTTGGAGAGCGGGATTGTCGGCGAGCCTGAGGTCGAGTCGGAGCCAGAGGATGGTGGTTTTCACGCGGTCTAAACGCCGCTGCGCCTTGCGGGGATGCAACGCAAATTTTCTCCGCACTAATAAAGCGGACGATGGGCGGTCTGACAGAAACCAATCCATGAATCGCATCCTTACCTTTACACTCGCCTGCTTCGCCGGCGTCTCATTTGCCGCTGAAAAGAAACGCGTCGTCGTTTGCACCGTCACGACTGGCTTCCGGCATTCGTCCATCCCGGTCGCGGAAAAAACGATCGAGAAACTTGGCGCAGACAGCGGCCTTTTTGAAGTCGTGGGATGGTCTCGTCAGCCCGATGCGGATGTGCCGAAGAAGCCCGAAAAACCAAAGGCTCCGAAGCCGTTGGACGCCGCAGCCGACGACAAAGCGAAAGCGAAATTTGAAGACGAGACGAAGAAGTTTGCCGCAGCGGAGGCGAAATATGCCGCCGAGACTGCGAAGTGGGGCGCAGCTCAGGACGAGGCAGTGAAAGCCGCTCAAACGAAGCGCGACGCGCAGATGAAGGAGAGCATGGCGGTCCTCTCGCCCGAGGCGTTGAAGGCGAAGAAAGTGGACCTCGTGATTTTTGCAAACACCACCGGCGACCTGCCGCTGCCGGACCGCGATGGATTCATCAAATGGATCGAAGCCGGTGGGAATTTTGCGGCGATGCACAGCGGCGGCGATACGTTCCACGGCTTCAAGGGCTACCTCGAGATGTTGCAGTGCGAGTTCAAGACGCATGGTCCGCAGGTTTCTGCGGAGCTGATCGCGGGCGACAAGGCGCATCCGGCAAATGGAGGAATCGGGGAGACTTGGAATCTCTCGATGGAGGAGATGTATGAGTTCAAAGACGGAAGCCACGACCGCGAGAAGATCCGGGCGCTGTGGTACCTCCGGAATCATCCGGTGAAGAAGGATCAAGCGGGCTACAATCCCGTGAGTTGGTGCCGCAATGCGGGCAAAGGGCGCGTCTTTTATACGAGCCTCGGTCACCGCGAAGATCTTTGGAGCGATGACCCAGCGATGCCCAATCGCAAGAACTCGGTAGAGATCAGCAAGCAGTATCAGGCGCACATTTTGGGCGGCATCAAGTGGGCGCTCGGGCTTGCTCCGGGCGAGGTAAAGCCAAACCCTGAAGTGAAGTAATTTAGAAAATATCCTATGAACTATTTCACCGCATTCGCATTCGCGCTCACCGCCGTTTCAGCATTCGCAGCCGACGACGAAAAGGATTTCAGGCCGCTCTTTAACGGCAAGGACACGACTGGCTGGCATCTGCGCAATCCGAGCGGCCATAACTCGTGGACTATTGATGGCGGCGTGTTGAAGAACACGGTGAAAAAAGGCGAGCACGGCACTGATTTGGTGGGCGATGCGAAGTTCTGGAACTTCGCCGTGCGCTACGAGTATCAGGTGCCCGATGGCTCGAACTCGGGCTTCTATCTGCGCGGGCGGCATGAGCTGCAAATCTTCGGCGACTTTGCCAGCGGCAAGCCTGCGAAGACGGGCAATGGGGCGATTTATAACTTCAAGGAACCATCCGAGTTTGCCAGCAAACCCGCAGGCGAATGGCAGACCGTGGAAGCCACGATGGTGGACAACAAAATCACCGTGATCCTCAACGGCAAAAAGATTCACGACGCCGTCGAATGCGACAAAGCCACGGGCTCGCAGCTCGACGACAAGGTGAAGGAGCCGGGAGCATTTTTCCTACAGGGTGATCACGGGACGGTTTGGTTCCGGAATATCCGCGTGAAGGAATTGGCGAAGTAGGGTGGGATTAAAAGTGGAATTGTAATACTCATCCGGCTGATTGCTGATTGATGAACTCCGATTGTTGATTGTTGAAGTTTTCCGCCTCTCGCGGGCCGCGTCACCATCCGACACTTCAACAATCAACAATCGACATTCATCAATCGATATTTCCACGCGTGACCATCGCCATGACTCGATTCCGCTTTCAATCACGCCCGGCGAAGTAGCGAAGGCTGATTCGGCATTGCCCCCGACGAGTGCGCTGGCTACGAAGCTGCGGATGACGAACTCTACGCGTCCACCTCTCTCCTTCTGGCAAATTTGGAATATGTCCTTTGGTTTTTTGGGCATCCAATTTGGCTTCGGGCTTCAGCTTGCCAACATGAGTGCCATCTACGCCAAGCTGGGCGCGGATGCTTCAAAGATTCCCATTCTGTGGCTCGCAGGGCCGATGACGGGGCTGCTCATTCAGCCAATCATCGGCTCGATGAGCGACCGCACTTGGAACGCGCTGGGTCGTCGCCGTCCTTACTTTCTCGTGGGCGCAATTCTTTCGTCTATCGCGCTGTTTTTGATGCCCACTTCACCGACGCTCTGGGTCGCGGCGACGATGCTTTGGGTGCTTGATGCGTCGATCAATATCTCGATGGAACCGTTCCGCGCCTTTGTCTCGGACAAGCTGCCGCCAGCGCAGCGAACAACGGGATTTGTGATGCAGAGTTTCTTCATCGGCATCGGCGCAGCGGTGGCGAATGCGTTGCCGTGGATTCTTTCAAAATACGGGGTCTCCGGCAACGGACCAAATGGCGTGCCGCTCACGGTCGAGTATGCGTTCAAGCTGGGAGCGGGCGCGTTTTTGGTCGCGGTGCTGTGGACGGTATTTACGTCGAAGGAATATCCGCCGGAAGACATGGCGGAGTTCCAGCGCAAGCGGAGGGAGCATCGCTCCTTTCAGTTCGTGCCGAAGTTCCTGCTCGTTGGCGGTGCTATCGGGCTCTTCATCGGCGCGGTAAAAGGCGGACTGTGGGAGCTGCTTGGCGGCGGTGGCGCGGCGGTTGGCGACGTGCTCATGGGCGCTGGAATCGGCGGCGCGATTGGCGCGGCCATCGGTGTGGTGCTGAGCGGCCCGGAGGTTTCCGACGCCATCCGCGAGATGCCCAAGACGATGAAGCAACTCGCCGTCGTGCAGTTTTTCACGTGGATGGGACTCTTCTGCATGTGGATGTTTTTCGGCCTCGCGACCGCGCAGCAAATCTTCGGAACCACGGACCCAAAGTCGGCGCAGTTTGATGAGGGCACGGCGTTTGGCGGCGCGACCTTTGCGTGGTATTCCATCGTGTGCTTTCTCGTCGCGTTTGCGCTCCCGCCGCTGGCAAAGGCCACGAGCAGAAAAACGGTTCACACCATCGCCCTCACAGCAGGCGCGCTGAGTCTCATCGCCACCGGATTTATCAAAGGCCCCGAGGCAAAAATGGCGTGGCAGCTCACGATGATCGGCGTCGGCCTTGCGTGGGCCAGCATCCTCTCGATGCCCTACGCGATCCTATCCGGGTCGCTGCCGGCGGGCCGCACCGGAGTGTATATGGGCATCTTCAATTTCTTCATCGTCATCCCCGAAATCCTCGCCTCGCTGGGCCTCGAACCCATCGTGAAAAAGCTCTTCCACAACGACCCGGTGAAAGTCGTCATGCTCGGCGGAGTGATGATGCTTCTCGCCGCGGTGAGCGTTCGCTTTGTAGAAGACAAAAGCACCGAATAACTCACCACTCTCAAAGACTCCATGGCAGACCGACCACTCACCATCCGCACCGAAGCATTCGCCCGCGCAGGGCTCATCGGCAATCCGTCGGATGGCTACTTCGGGAAAACGATTTCCTTTTCCGTACGGAACTACTCCGCCCGCGTGGAACTCACCGAGTCCGATAAAATCGAAATCGTCCCAAACGAGCGCGATCACTCGCAGTTCGACAGCATCGACCAGCTCGTCGCCGACGTCGCGCTCTACGGCTACTACGGCGGCGTGCGATTGCTGAAGGCCACAGTGAAGCGCTTCTACCGCGAATGCACCGAGCGCCGCGTCGCGCTCCACGACCGCTGCTTCCGACTGAAATACCACAGCACCATCCCGTCCCGCGTCGGCATGGCGGGGTCCAGCGCCATCATCACCGCCGCCTTCCGCGCGCTGATGAAATTTTATGGCGTCACCGACAACGACATCCCGAAACACTTGCAGCCCACCATCATCCTCAGCGTCGAGAACGAAGAACTCGGGATCCCCGCCGGGCTCCAGGATCGTGTCATCCAGGTGTATGAAGGCGCGGTGTTCATGGATTTCGACAAAGCGCACATGGAGCGCGAAGGCCACGGCATCTACGAAGAGATCGCCCCGCGCCTCCTGCCGCCGCTCTACATCGCATTCAAGACCAAGCTCGGCGAAGGCACCGAAGTCCCCCACAACGACATCCGCAAACG
>JAYTMG010000263.1:0-3216 GCA_043728745.1 Verrucomicrobiaceae bacterium | reverse complement strand
CGCGAGGTCCGGGCTCTCGGGCACAGCGATGAGCAAGCGCCAGCCTTCGAGGCTGCGGTGCTTGACCGTCGATGTTGCGTAGCCGTGGATCGTCGCGATGCGCATTTAGAAAAGGTTCAGGTTCTCGACCATCACGCAGCGGCGGGAGCGCGTGAAGGTCATGGGCGTGGTGACGCCTTCGCCGGTTGGCGTGGCGACTGAGAAACTGAGGAAGCCTTCGCCGCCGAGCCCCAGGCCGGTCATGCACGGGCCGTTTTTGATGAAGAGCGTGGTGTCCACGACCTGCGCCATTTTGGTGAGGTTGCGGATGTTTTGCGAGTGCATGATCGCCGTGTGCTTGTAGTTGTGCTCGGCCTTGATGGCTTCTTCGATGGCGACATCCACGTTCGGCACGCGGACGATTGGGATGAAAGGCATCATCTGCTCTTCATCGACGAAAATGTGGTCGGCCTTCGTTTCGCCGAAGAGCAACTGCGTGGAAGGCGGAACGCTGAGCCCGATTGCCGCTGCGAGCACTGCTGCGTCGCGTCCGACGAGGTCGCGATTGACGACAGGATGCGGGCAGCCCGCGCCTTTTCCCGCCGGGAAAACGAACGCTTTATCCGCGAGCGCCTCGATTTGTTTCGAGTCGAGTTGGACGGCTCCAGCGTTGCGAAGCGCGGCCATGAGCTTGTCGGCGACTGCTTCGACGACGAAGACTTCTTTCTCACCGATGCAGAGGAGATTGTTGTCGTAGCTCGCACCCTGGATGATGCAGCGGGCCGCGCGGTCGAGGTCGGCGGTTTCATCGACAACGACGGGCGGATTGCCAGGGCCTGCGCAAACAGCGCGCTTGCCGGTTTTCATCGCCGCATTCACGACGGCAGGACCGCCGGTGACGCAGAGAAGCCGGACGTTCGCGTGCTTGCACATCGTGTCGAACGTTTCGAGCGTCGGCTTAATGACGGTTGTGAGCAGGTCGGATATGCCGATTTCTTTATAAATGGCTTCGTTGTAAGCGCGAATCGCGATCGCTGCGACTTTGCAGGCGGCGGGATGCGTGTTGTAAACGACCGAGTTACCAGCGGCGATCATGTTGATCGCGTTGCCGGTGAGCGTCGGGACGCTGTGGGTCGATGGAGTCACGGCTCCGATGACGCCCCACGGCGCATAATCAATGACCGTGAGCCCGAAATCACCGCTGAACGCCATGCGTTCCAAAAACTCAACTCCGGGAACTAAATCGCCGCAGATTTTGAGCTTCTCGATCTTGTGATCGAGGCGTCCGATTTTCGTCTCGTTGAACTCAATCGTCCCCCACTCCTCCGCCTTCGCCACGCACATTTTGCGGATGACTTGGATCGCTTTGCGGCGGGCCGAGACGCCCATGTCGCGGAGCTTTTCAAACGAGCGATGCGCGGCTGCGCAGGCGTCGTCCATGCGTTCGTAAATGCCGAAGCTGGTCTGCGATGTGGGCGCTGCTGTCTTCGATTGGGAAGCAAGGCGGGCGAGCACTTCGCTCACGACTCGGGTTACGATTTGTTCGTCAATTTGTGCCATAGGAAAATAAAGTAGTCAGCGGCTTTATGGGCCGCCCGGCAACTAGCGGAGAAAGGACAAAAGAGACTAAAAGGACTGAAGGGACGCCGTCCCTTTCGCCTTTTAAGTCCTTTTCGTCCCTTGCAGTGCCGTTCATTGCGCTTTGTAGAGGATGTTTTTGCCGATATCCACGGTGTCCACGATCCCGATGACCACGGCATCGACAGGTGAGTCTTTGTCCGTCGCTGCGAGTCGCGCCGAGCTTCCCTGCACGATGAGGACGACTTCGCCCTCGCCAGCGCCGAGGCTGTCGGTTGCGACGATCGTGCTCGTGCCGGGTTTGAAGCCGGTGGCATTGGTCGCGTCGATCACGAGCGGACGGACGAGCAGAAATTTGTGCCCGGTCATCTTCGTGTTCTTTTTTGTGGCTACGACAGCGCCTTCGACTTTAGCGAGGATCATGGTTTCAGAGGATGGGACTTATAGGACAAATGCGACCTATCGGCCCCATTTGTCTCATCTTTCCCATTCAGTTACTTCGCCTTTGGTAGCACCGCGACGAGGTCGTTGTGCGGGCGTGCGATGACGCTGACGCTGACGATTTCGCCGAGTCCTTGCGCTGCGGTTTTGCCAGCTTCGGTCGCGGCTTTGACTGCGGCGACATCGCCGGTGACGCAGACGGTCACCATTGCGTTGCCGACTTGGGTCATTGGTCCGACGAGTTCTACGTTGGCGGATTTGAGCATCGCGTCCGTCGCTTCGACGAGTGCGATGAGGCCGCGGGTTTCGATCATTCCGATTGCTTGTTGTGCCATAATATTTGGTTTTTGTTACTTGGTTGAAAGTTTTGCCCACGCGTTGCGGGCGATGATGAGTTCTTCGTTCGTGGGGATGACTCGCACTTCGATTTTCGAGCGCGGCGTGGAAATCACGGCTTCTTCGGCGCGGACGCGGGCGTTTGCCTCGGCGTCGAGCTCCAGCCCGCAGAAGTCTAGGTTTGCGCAAATCTGTGCGCGAAGTTCAGGGTTATTCTCGGCGATTCCTGCGGTGAAAACGAGGACGTCGAGTCCGTTCAGTTCCACGAGAAATTGACCGATGTATTTGCGAATCGAGCCGACAAAAACATCGAGCGCGATTTTCGCGTCAGCGTTCCCGTCTTTCGCCGCAGAGATGAGGTCGCGGATATCGCCGGTCGCGAGCCCCGACATCCCTTTGAGCCCGGACTGCGACGTAAGCATTTTCTCCACCGCGTCGATGCCGAGCCCGAGGTCGCGGGCGAGATAAATGAGCGCAAACACGTCGAAGTCGCCGACGCGATTGTTCTGCGGCAGACCGCTCTGCGGGGTCATGCCCCAGCTAGAGTTCACGGCCTTTCCATCGCGCACCGCAGCGATGGAACTGCTGCCGCCGAGATGACACGAGACGATCCGTAGTTGGTCCGTCCCACGCAGTTCCGCGCAACGCTGCGTCACGAACCGATGACTCGCTCCGTGGAACCCGAAGCGGCGGATGCCATACTTCGTCTCCCACTCTCGCGGCACTGGATAGCGCACATTTTCCACCGGCACTTCGTCGTAAAACGCCGTCTCAAATGTGCCGATGCACGGAAGCGACGGATGCGTCTTATGGAAGCTGCGGACCGCCGCCACGTATGGCGGATTGTGCGCGGGAAGAAGGGTGTTGATTTCCTCCATCGCC
>JAYTMG010000262.1:0-9296 GCA_043728745.1 Verrucomicrobiaceae bacterium | reverse complement strand
AACAACCCCGGCCCGGCGGTGAGTGACAACTTTGGCTGGTCGGTGGCGATCTCCGGCACGCGGGTGGTGGTGGGGGCTTACAGGGACGATACTGGCGCGAGCGATGCGGGGAGCGCCTATGTGTATGACCTGAGTAGCGCGACGCCGACGGTGCCCATGGCCACGTTGAACAACCCCGGTCCGGCGGGGGGGGGACCGCTTCGGCTCCTCGGTGGCGATCTCCGGCACGCGGGTGGTGGTGGGGGCATTCGCGGAGGACACGGGAGCGGACAATGCTGGGAGCGCATATGTGTATGACCTGAGCAGCGGGACGCCGACGGTGCCCGTGGCCTCGCTGAACAACCCCAGCCCGGCGGTGTTTGACAACTTCGGCTTTTCGGTGGCGATCTCCGGCACGCGCGTCGTTGTGGGGGCGTACGGGGACGACACAGGAGCGAGGGAGGCCGGGAGCGCATATGTGTATGACTTGAGCAGCGGGACGCCGACGGTCCCCGTCGCCATGCTAAACAACCCCGGCCCGGCGGTGAGTGACAACTTTGGCTGGTCGGTGGCCATCGATAGCACCACCGTAGCGATAGGAACGCCCTTGGACGACTCGGTGCTGGCCGATAAAGGCTACGCTTACATCTTCGGCGACACGACGCTCGCGCCGACGCTCATCGCGCCTGTAACCTCGTTTGTGACGAGCAGCCCAATCAGCGTGTCATTTTCCCTCCCCGGAGCAGCGCTGCCCGGCTCGGTGAAGCTGAGCTTTGGTGCGACGCAGTTGAGGCTGGCAAACTCGCAGGGGACCATCGGAGCGCATTCGTTTACATTCGACCCCTCAAACCCGACGGCTTCGCTGGAGGTGGTGAGCGGGGCACCTCTTCCGGACGGTGTCTATTCGGTGACGCTCTCGTATCAAGACCTGCTGGGCAACCCTTTGGCGTCGGCGGTTTCTACGAATGTGACGGTGGATACTGCGACGCGCGCGCCGACGCTCACCGCTCCCGCTACAAATGCGGTAGTGGGCTCGCCAGTGAGCGTTTCTTTTTCCCTGCCGGAAGCTGCGCTGCCGGGATCGGTGACGTTGTCTTTTGGCTCGACGGTGCTGGTGCTGGAGGCAGCGATGGAAACGGCGGGGGCACATTCGTTTGATTTTGTGACGGATGATCCGGCGAATTCAACGGCGGTAGCCTCGGGTGCGCCGATTGCGGATGGCGTTTATGCAGTGACGCTCTCTTATCGAGATGCGCTGGGCAATCCACTAGCGCAGGTGGTTTCGACCAATGTGGAGGTGGACGCAGTGCCGAACGACCCGGTGCTCACGGTGCTAGCCAGTAAGAGCGGGGCGGTACCGGGGGCGGGGAATGGAACAAGTGGCATCCCGTCGGGGGCTGTGTGGGTGAGCTTCGGCGTGCCTTCGGTAAACGACGCGGGGCAGGCCGTGGTAAAGGCGGTTTATAAAGTGGGCACGGTAAGCACGACGGCGATCCTCGCATTTGATGTCGCGAATACGGCAACGATGAAGGTGATCGCGAAAAATCGAGACGCGGCACCTGGAATCCCTAATGCGGTGATGAGCACACTGAAGGAGCCGCTGATGGGGCCGGATGGCTCGGTGGCATGGGTGGCCACCCTGGCGAATGCACCTGCGACGACCGGAGCAGTCTTGCCTGCAAATAATACAGCCATTTTCCTCGATGAAGATGGCGCAGGGGTGATCGCTGCGGATATGGTGGCTCGTAAAGGCGGAGTGGCGACGGGGGCGGCGATTTGGAAGTCGTTCACTTCGGTAGCGCTGGGAGCAAATGCGCTGGCGTTTACGGGAGTGATGGAGTCGAAAACGGCGGGAGTCTCACCGGGACCGGGCGGAGCAACGACGCTGACGGATAGCGGGATGTGGGTGTATGACCGCACGACTTCGACGCTGGCGCTCGCGCTGAGGGAGGGAGACCCTCTGTTTGACTCCACGGTGAAAGTCATCGCAGCGCTAACGGCTCGGACTGGCTCGGCTGGGCAAGGGCGCGGAGTGGAGTCGGGCGGCATCCTCGGCATCACAAAAGTGCGCGTGACGCTGGCGAACAATCGCCAGACGATCTGGGATGTCGCGGCGGACGGCGGCCTGTCTCCACTCTATTCTGAAGGCGGCCTCGCAGTGGGCTACGGAGCGACCGACACATGGAAGTCATTTGGCCTCCCGACACAAAACTCGCCGAGCGCGGCAACTGCGTTTCTCGGCACTGTGAAACCGGTGCCAGGAGGCGCGGCGACCGCCGCCAACAACGTGGCTATTTTCGCCGAGGACGACTCGTCGTATGCCGCATCCCTCGTGGTGAAGAAAGGCGACGTGGCGACCGGCGTGCAAGACGGGATTTTCTCCGCATTTCTCGACCCTGTGAGCGCCAGCAATCAAAGCGTGGCATTTAAGGGGACGCTGAAGACAGTCCCTGGAGTCACCGCAACCGACAATGAGGGTCTGTGGATGAGCGACGCCACAAACGGGCTCTCGCTCGTAGCCCGCGAAGGCGCACAGCCAGCGGAAGCGGTGGCGGGAGCAAAGTGGAAGGCGTTCACTTCGCTTGCGCTGCCAGAAGGCCGTGGCCCGCTGTTTGTGGCATCGATGCACAGCAAGATCGGCACGACATCACCCGGCCCCGGCGGCATCACGACGGCAACTGACATGGGCCTCTGGGCGACGGACAGCTCCGGCTCACTACGGCTGCTGCTGCAAGAAGGCGACGCAATCGGACCGATCACGGTGAAGACATTTACGGTGCTGTCGTCAGTAACCGGCAGCCCCGCACAGACACGGAGCTTCAACAGCGGCGGCAGTGTGATTGTGCGGTTCATCGATACGCTGAACGCACAGCACTTGCTGCACATCGCGGTGCCATAGGCAGCGACTGCATTAAAACAAAACGCGGCACGTCGAGAGGCGTGCCGCGGTTTTTTGTGTCCGCAAAGTCGCCCAGCTGCGCCGCCAACTGGCCGCGCAAAGCGCCGTGGAGTGCTGGAACTTGTTCCAGCCGTTCGCCCCACGCGACTTGTCGCGCGAGGAGTCGTGGCACCGGCTACGGCTGGCGACGAGGCTCGGCGCGACAAGTCGCGGGGGGCACGGCTGGAACAAGTTCCAGCACTCCACGGCGCTTCGCGCGATGGGATCGTTCGCGCGGGTGGCTGAATATTTTTTCCGAAAAAACGCCTACCACTCAAAAACAGCCGAGCCCGCGTGAAGAGGGAGTGAGCGGGTGCGGATTTCGCGCCGACTCAAATGACCAAACCAATACATTTTCCGATGAATCGCATTCACACTTTGGCCGACTTCGTGCCCGCGCCGCCAAAACTAGATCGTCCCTGCTACGGCACATTGCTTCTCGCGCCGCATGGCCATTTTTGGGGCGTCGCAAATCTTTCCATGCACGGCTTTGGCACAATTTTTAAGATGATGCCGGATGGCTCGGGAGGGAGCTTGGTTGGCGCTACTCTTTTGGAGCCGAACGCTGGGCTTGTAAGTGATGGGCGGGGATTTCTTTGGGGCACGTCGCGTGGCGGGGGGCTCGATGGCGAGTCGGGGACTGTGTTTAAGGTGAATTTGGCGACTGGAGCGGTGACGACGGTCATCAAGTTTAACGGCATTAAACTGGACGCTGATTTCCAGGAGGAAAATGAAATGGGGCATCTCGGAGCATGTCCTCTCGACGGGCTGGTGAGTGACGGGGAGGGCTTCTTGTGGGGCACGACATCTGAGGGCGGGACTGAGGACTGGGGGACGGTTTTTAAAGTGGAGATCGCGACCGGGATTTTGACGACGCTGGTGGACTTTACTGGCAATTATGGGACGGCAATTGGAGCGCATCCGAGAGCCGGACTTGTGGCCGACGGTATCGGCAACCTTTGGGGCACGACCTATGGAGCGTTTTCGGACGGGACGATATTCAAAGTGAATGTGACGACCGGATTGATGACGGTCGTGGCCAGCGTCGATCTAAGCCATGGGCGGCTGGTAAACGACGGCAGAGGCTTTTTGTGGGGCACGACGGAGGGTTCGCGGATTTTCAACGTAGATATAACGAGCGGCGTAATGAGAGACGTCGCGTCGCTATTTGACGGCTTGCCCTGCTCGGGACTTGAGCCGGTTGCCGGGATGGTGAGTGACGGCCAAGGCTTCCTGTGGGGCACGACACGCTCGGGCGGAGCGTCGGATCACGGGGCGGTGTTCAAGGTGGACTTGGCTACGTGGTCGGTGAAGACCGTGTTGGGATTCACTGGCAATGGAGCGAGTAATAAGGGCAGTCGCCCGATCGCTGGGCTGGTAAGGGATGCCAGCGGTCACCTATGGGGGACTACATCGAAGGGGGGCTCCAGCGATCTCGGGACTGTGTTCAAGGTGGATGTGGCGACCGGAATCCTGACAACAGTCGTGGAGTTCTGTCCCAAGGCCCAAATGACCCGCCGCAAAGCGGACGCGGCACCACGAAAGGAGCGAACCGACCGTCGCAATCGACCGCCCAGTAGGAACTCCATGTGGGGAAATGAATGTGCCTCAATCGTTCCTTCCACAGCAATCGCTCTGCGCGGTAGTATCCGAGCTTGTCCGACTGCACAGAAAGCCATGTCCCAAAAACCTGAACCCACATCACCATGCCACATCCCGGACCACACGCTCGTCCGAGTCATCGGGCGGGGGGCTTATGGGGAGGTGTGGCTGGCGAAGAATGTGATGGGCACTTGGCGGGCGGTGAAGATTGTGCGGCGGGAAAGTTTTACCAGCGAGCGGCCTTATGAGCGTGAGTTTGATGGCATCCGCAAATTCGAGCCGGTGTCGCGGGCGCACAGTACGCAGGTGGATATTTTGCATGTCGGGCGCGACGATTTGGCGGGGTTGTTTTACTACGTCATGGAGCTGGGTGATGACGTCCTATCCGGCCAGGAAATCGAACCGGAGATTTACGCGCCGCGGACGCTGGAGAGTGAGCTGAAGGAGAAGCAACGCCTGCCCGCGCGGCAGTGCATCGACATCGGGCTCGCGCTCGCGACGGCGCTGGATCATCTGCACGCGCACGGACTCATCCATCGCGACATCAAGCCGTCGAACATCATCTTCGTCCATGGTCACGCGAAGCTCGCCGACATCGGGCTCGTCGCCGAAGCCGCAGAAGCAGTCTCTTTCGTAGGCACCGAAGGCTACGTGCCGATCGAAGGGCCGGGCTCTTCAAAGGCCGATATTTTCAGCCTTGGGCGGGTACTTTATGAAATCTCGACGGGCTTTTCGCAGCGACAATTTCCCGACATCCCTTCGTCGTTTGGCTTGGATGAAGAGGACGGCGAAATGGCGCGCGAGCTGAATCTCATCATCAACAAAGCGTGCTCACGCGGCGCAGATCATCGGCACGAAAGCGCGGCGGCTTTGCGGGATGAACTCGTCCTTTTGCAAAGCGGGCATTCCATCCGGCGATTGCGGGATAACGAGCGGCGCCTCCGGATCATGCGCAGGGCTGGAGTGGCTGCAATGGTCGTCGCGGCATTTTCGCTCGTCGGTTTTTTCTCCGCGCGCCGCGCAAATATCCGGGCAGATGCAAATGCGAATGCGGCCCTGCAAAACCTTGCGGCAGTGCGTCTAGCGCAGGCGGCTGCGGAGGCGCGGGTGGATTTTATGACGCGGGAATTGCCTTCGCTTCTTGCTCCGCTGGGGCGGCTGGACCTTCTGGATACGGTCTTTGAAAACGCCGGTGATTATTATTCCCAGCATCCTGATTCCACGCCGGAGCAGCTCGCGCGGCGTGCGGATTTCTTGTCGCAGTGGGCGCAGATCCTCGCGCCGCGTGGCGATGCGAAAGGCGTGCTCTCCCGGCTGGAGGAGGCGCTGGCTCTGGCCCGCAAAGCCGCGCAGGATAAAGGCTCCGCAGATCCCCGCGCGGCACGGGCCAGAGTGTTGGCGGGCTGGCGCATGGGCGAGGCTCTGATTAAAAACCATGAACTCGACCGCGCAGCGTCCACGCTGAATGAAACGCTGGCGTTTGCTGCGGCTCAGCAGACGGAAGATCTGGAATTCCGCGCGCTGGTGGCGCGGCTGGCGCTGGAGCCCGCCTTCCTTGAGGGGAAAAAAAGCGCACATGACAAGGCGCTGGCCGCTGCTACGGAATCGCTGCGGCAATGGACGGCGCTGCGCCCGCGCCTGCTGGCGGATGGCTCGGCGAAGAGTCAGGAGGCGCTCATCACGGCGGCGCAGACACATATTATGCTCGCGCAGACCCACCGCAGTCTCGGCGATCAGAAAGCGAATGATGCCTCGCTCCTGCAGGCGATGGAAGCCGCTGCGGAGATTGTGAACTGGAAGCCGGAGAACCTGCGGTTCAACTATCATCAGGCGCTGACGCTCATCACGGCTGGAGAATTTATGGCGGCTCCCCCGCGCCCGAAGCGCGCTCTTTTTGACGAGGCAGATCGGCTTTTGGTGGGCCTGCTAGGGCATGATCCGTCGAACGTCCACTGGCGGATCACGGCATCGGAGTCGGCGCTCAAGCGGTATGAAGAAGCGAAGAAATCCGCGAACGAAGACGAGCTAAAGCGCATCGGGCTGGAGGCGGAGGAGCGCTCGCTACCGCTTCACCGACTTTACATCTCCGACCTCGAACACCTGCGGATGCTCAACCGTTTTGGCATGTTCTGCGGGAGCTTCTATTACAAACACAAGAACTGGCCGAAGGTGCAGGAGCACTGGCGTTTCGCGTTGTGCAGTATCCGACGGGCGGCGCGCCTCAGCGGCACGCAGGACCTCGCGGACCTTCTTCGCGAACGGACGACCCAGACGACGGAACTGCTTACGAAGGCTATCGGCGCAGAGGCGGCACAAGTGTGGCTGACGGAGTTTGAGAAAGGAACACAACCATGACTCCATCCACCACTTCGTCTCCACAAGTCCGTCTCGGCATCCCGCGCCATCTTCAGGACTGCAACGGCTACTGCGGCCCGGCGTGTGTGATGATGGTCCACAGCGCTGACGGCAGCGTGGTGGAGCCGCAGCACCAGATGTTCCGCAGTGTGCGCGATCATGCTCGGCAGGCAAACGACCGGCGTCCCGTGAAGTCGCCTGCGGAGAGTCTGCTGGCACTGCTGAACACCCGCGGCGGCACATGGGAAAAACTCTTTCGCGCAGAACCCGAGCCGGTCGCCGCACGCATCGTGCAGGCCGTCGAGAAGGAGGGGCGGCCCTGCCTGCTGCTCATTAGCAAAGGCATGCACTGGGTCGTCGCGTTTGGCCGCACTTTGCGGGACGACGGCAGTGTGGCCGGCGTGCTGATGCGCGATCCGGCATGGGCGGGAATGCCGAAATTCTTCGGCCTCACGACGCTGCCAGAACAGCCGACATTTCGCCACACGGCGACGAATCCCTGCCCGTGTCTGGCCTCGAATAATCCGCCCGGCAGCGTCCATGAGCGCTACATGGCGCTGGACGAATTACTCAGCCCGCGCGGGCTCCAGGGCAGCCCCGACTGGGAGGGGAAAGGCGCGCTGGCGTTGGTGCCTGTCCTTACGAAAGGCGCTGCGGCTGCCGTGCTCGCGGTGGTACCGGCAGAACGGGCTGCGTTGTCCGGCGACCCGCGCACTGCCGCGTTGGAAGAAGCCCGCGCTCACGGCCTGCACGCCCGCCCGGACTGGAAGCAGGTGCTCGATGGCGGGCAGCCCGGCGAGCCCATCCTCGTAAAAGACCCCGCCGATCCGCGGGATGATTTTTATCTCGTGCCGGTCATCTCTTCCGATGCCGCGCTCCGCCGCACCGCGTGGATCATGCTCGACCCAACGACGCTCCGTCTGCGCGAGGCGTCGCTGCTGAATGATTGGACCGCGCCCGCTTTTCCCACAAACGAAGAAGCCGAGAATGCCGCGGACCACGACGTGACTTTGCCAGATGGCACACGGCACCATTTCAAGAAATCCGAGCTGAAACCGAACCGGCGAAACCTCGTTTGGCAAGCCAGCGCTGCGAGCATTCTCCCGTACTGGCCGGTCAAAGAATTCACCGCACCGCATCCAGTGACTGGCGAGCAAGTGTCCATTTATATGACGCAGCACGGCGAAGTGTGCAGCCTCTCGCCTGTGGAACCGCAGCCTGCCGCAAGCCCGCAAAATAGTGCGCCGCCTCCGCCTCCGCGCACGATGTCGCGAGTATGGCCGGTCCTGTGCGCCATCGCCGGAGTCGCCGCCGGGCTGGGAATTGCAGCGCTCCGCCCTGAGCCGCCACCGGTCGCAGTCCCGAGCAGCCAGCCGGAAGTAAAAATACTCACCGAGCAGACGGAGACCCTGAAAGACAAAGTGAAACAGTTGACCGTTGAACTGGAGCGCGAGAAAGAACGCGGAACCGCCGCCGTGAAGGACGCTATCCGCATCACCGACGAAAAGTGGCGAATCATCGTGAAGCAGGAGACGGATACGCTGAGAGAAAAGGTGAAATGGCTCAGCGATGATCTCGAGAAATGCCGCCGCGGAACAACGGGCAAGGGAGGAGTGAGCGATTTAGATCCTCGCGGCCCGCACCTAATCCCGAAGATTCCGGACATTTCGCCAAAGTCGGATCCGCGAAAGCCGCTCGCCCCGCCCGACGAATCTGACCCTCGTAAAAAAACCGAAGACCGTCCGCGCCCATGAGCACACTTTCCCGACTATACGACCGCATCGCCATCATCTCCCTCCCCGACCGCACGGACCGGCGGGAGCGGCTGCTCGCGCATTTGCTGGAATCGAATCTCGCGAAAAGTGAGGACATCACCTGGGTGGACGCCGTGGATGGCAGGCAGCACAAACTGCCGGACTGGTGGCAGGCCGGGCCGGGCGCGTGGGGCTGCCGGGCCTCGCATTGGAAGACCATCGCCGCCGCACATCGCGATGGCGTGGAGCGGCTGCTCATTTTGGAAGACGATGTCGTGTTTCATCCGCGCGCGGCGGAGTGGCTGCCGGAGGTGACGGCGTTGCTGCCTGCGGACTGGGATTTGTTTTTTCTCGGCGGTCAGCATTTGCGGCATCCACTGCCCACGGAGCATCCGCGGCTGGTGAAGGGTCAATACATCACGCGCACACACGCATGGGCCATCCATCGGCGGGCTTTTGGCCGCTTGCTGGCGGAGCTCGGGAATGATGCAGTTTATCGTCGGCGCCCCGGCTGCCATGTGGACCATCAGTTGGGAAGCGGGCAGTCCGACGGACTGTGGGCGGCCTACGCGCCGTCATGGTGGCTCGCTGGCCAGGACGAAGGAGCGAGCAATATCTCGGGGCATCAGGACCGCCGCCGCTGGTGGCAATGGACCGGCGAATACTGG
>JAYTMG010000261.1:0-2082 GCA_043728745.1 Verrucomicrobiaceae bacterium | reverse complement strand
CGGGCGGATTTGGAGCGAATCAAGAAGGGCGAAAAAAAGGCGGATCAAGTGGGCGTGACGACGGCGCTTCTCGTAAAGGACCGGCGCACGAACCGCTTGTGGTATGCGCGGCGGTTGCGCCCGGCGGACAATTCGCTCGACGATGTCCACATCACCCAGCTCGATGCCGACGGGAAGCCGCGCACACGCTGGTATGCCGGGCGGGCGACGTTTGATCCACGGAAACGGGAATGGGTGCTGAACTACGGACGGGTGGTGAGTTTTGATAGCAACGGCGACATCGTGGATGGAAGCATCCGGGACTGGTCCTCGAAGGATGCGGTGAAGACTTCCGAGAGCATCACGGGATGGGGCGAGACGCCGCAGCGGCTGGCGAGTTCCACGATGCGGGCGGACCAGCTTTCGGTGCCGGAACTGGAGAGCTACATGCGCCTGAATTCGGATTTTCCCGCCGTGCAGCTCGCATCATTTCGCACGCAATGGCACTACCGGTGGGCGCTCCCGTTGTCGTGCCTCGTGGTCATCTTCATCGCGGCACCGCTGGGGATTGTGTATTCGCGCCGTGCGGTGCTTGCTGCGGTGGCCGGAAGCATCGCGCTGTTCTTTGTATTTTTGATGCTTTCGTTTTACTTCATCAGCCTCGGCGAGGGGGATTCCGTTGCTCCTTGGCTGGCGGCATGGGGGCCGGGCGCGTTCATTTTGCTTATCGGCTGCTATCTCCTTTATCTCCGCTCGACGAATCGCGACATCCCAAGACTGTTTTTTAGATCATGACTACCGACTGGACCATCCAAGGCCGCTCCCATGTGTGCGCTGCTACGGGCCGCCAATTTGAAGAGGGCGAGTATTTTTATACACTCCTCTATTATGAAAAGGCGGAGTTTCGGCGCGAGGACGTCTGCGATGAGGCTTTCAAGGCGCGGAATGAAAACGTGCAGCCATTCTCTTTCTGGCGCTCGAAATACGAGCCCGCCGCTGTCGTCGTGGAGACCGTGAGCAAACAGACCGCCGAGGATTTGCTACGCAAGTACATGGAGGAAAATGAACCGGCGCTCGCAAACGCCCGCTACATCCTGGCGCTCATGCTGGAGCGCAAGCGCATCCTCAAGGAGCGCGAGGTGAAGCGCAACGAAGACGGCGCGCTCACCCGCATCTACGAGCACGCGAAGACCGGGGAAGTTTTCGTCATCCCCGATCCAGAACTGCGGCTCGACCAAGTCGCCGAAGTGCAGCAACAAGTCGCCTCCCAACTCGGCTGATGAAGCTCATCGACCGCTATCTTTTCCGTCAGCTCCTCGTCACCGCGTTGTTCGCGATTACGGTGCTCACCGTCGTGCTCGTGTTGGGCAACGTGTTTAAGAAGCTCTTCGATCAATTTAGCAGTCCGCCGCCAAGTCTCATCTTCACCATCATCGCGTATGTGGTGCCGTTTTCGCTGACGTTCACGATCCCGTGGGGCTTCCTTACGGCAGTGCTGCTGGTCTTTGGGCGGATGTCGGCGGAGAACGAAATCACGGCGCTTCGCTCCAGTGGTATCAGTATCCCGCGGCTCTGCGTTCCTGTCGCGATCATCGCCGTGATTTTTGCCTGCATCTGCGCCTACATTAATTTGGAAGTCGCGCCACGCTCGCAGGCGAACATGAAGAACTCCCTTTACGAACTCGCGACGAATAATCCGCTCGCGATTTTTGGCGACGACAAGGTCATAGACGTGTTCCCAGGGCAGAAGATTTACGTGGAGAAAAACGAAGGCAAAAACATCGAGAACATGCTGGTTTACGTTCACGACGATGCCGGCAATTTGAAGACGGTGACGGTGGCGGGCAAGGGGACGCTGGAACTGAAGCCGGTGGTGGCGAAGGGCGGTGAATCGCAGAAGCAACTCGTGCTCACGTATGAAGATCTCCGCTACGAGCAGATCGTGGAAAACACGACGGACCCCGAGAATAAATGGGATCGCAGAGGCATCAAGAGCGGCATCGTGGCCGGCGAAGGCCAAGTGTTTGTATCGCTCAAAGAACTATACGAGCGGAAGAAAAAGACGGGCGGCATCGGAATGCTCGCCGTCGCCGAATTGCTCGA
>JAYTMG010000260.1:0-20857 GCA_043728745.1 Verrucomicrobiaceae bacterium | reverse complement strand
CCGCTCCTCCTGCTCGCGCTCGGGGCGCTCCAGCCAACCCGCGGCTTGATGCCCCATGACGTGCGCGATTTCACGCCCGAGGAAAAACTTCCCGATTCCATTGCGGTCATGCACGACCCGCTTCTCATAAAGCGGGTCCGGCGGGCGCGGCGTTTCATCTGCAAAACCGACGACGGCGAAGAGGAGTAGAGCAAAAAAGCGAAGCATAGTCCCTCCATCAACACAGAAATAGGCCCGGTGGGTAGCCGAAAGTGGCAAACGGCGCGCGACTTGCTTTTTTAACACACGATTCAGTTGAACATCACGGCTGTTTCGCTGTCTCTTTCAACCATGCTCCACCGCATCACCGCACTGCTCATCATCGGCTTCTGGCTCGCAATGACGGGACTCCTCGTGGTCCGCGAGCTATACCCACACGCCACCCAGCTCAACACGGTCCCGATGTCCCACATCGGCCACATTCTTTTTCAGCACGAACAATCGTCCGATTTGGTGATTCGAGAGAAGCAAAAGGAAGTCGGCCACTTTCATATCCAGCCCCGAATGAATCGCGAAACGGATGAGCGGAAATTGGAGTTTCACGGCAATGTCGGGCTGAGCCTCATGGGGGCGGGCAAACAGCGGATTTCATGGAACGGCTCGGTCCTTCTGGACCGCGCTTACAGCGTCTCCAGTCTGGACGTCATCATTTCCACGCACAACCCCGTGCATCAGTTGCAACTCGCAATCAACCCCGCGACCAACATCGCGAACTACAACCTCTCCGTGGAAGGAACCGAGCTCGAAAGAGGGTCTTTTACGATGGATAATAAAGGCATCACGTCACTGCTCGAACGGTCCGGAATCCCCGTCGGATTGCTTCAAACCCTCCTCAGCAATCAGTCCGCGATGCCGGAGCCGGAACTCACCGCGCGGCAATCGACGCTCAAGATGAATGGCGAATCGATTTCGACCTTCGTGATCGCCGCCTCAGTAGGCGGACAGATGGTTCTCGAAGGCCATATCACACAACTCGGCCAGATGCTGAAGGCTCAGGCACCGCTACTCGGCTACAAATTACTCCCGCATAATGCCAAGGAAACCGAGTAAACTCTTTGTTGAAATTGCGCTAACATAGGCGATGCTCGCGAAAGATAAAATTACCAATGCTGACACTTACTAATCGTTCAAAACAGCATAGTCCAGAGACTCATCGGGCGCTTCAGGCCGCCGAAGGATATGTCTTTCTGGGCCTCCACCGAGAAGCATTAAAGCAACTGGACTCCATCTTTCCAGCCGAGCAGGAAGTGGCCGATGTCATGATCGCCCGCATCCGCATTCTGCTTCATCTCCGGCAATTCATTGCAGCGTCGCGACTGTCTGCGCGTGGAGAATCACTCTATCGGGACGAAGACGAATTCACCGTGCAACGTGCATTTGCGCTCCATCAGCTCGACAAGGGCAAGGAGGCAGCCGAAGTGCTGCAATGCGCGCCCGAGTGGCTGCGCCGCACCGGAATCCTCCACTACAACCTCGGCTGTTACGAGGCACGTTGGGGCAACCTGAAAGTAGCGCGTCAATGCGTCGAAGCGGCCATCGAGCTCAACGCCGCAATCAAGAAAAACGTGCCGCAAGACCCCGACCTTGAGGGTCTCTGGAACTAGCGCGCCATCCAGCGTGGTCCAACGGCAGTGTCGCAGTCGCTCCCGCCTGCATGACCGATCCAACGAAAAATCGCGCGCGGCCACCGGGTGGCGACCGCGCGCGATTGCGTTGAAACTCGTTTCGTTTATCGGCGGCTATTTCGGCAGCAACTCGGCAACCATCGCCTTCTCTTCTTTAAGCTCGTTAAGCGTCGCATCGATCTTCGTACGGCTGAACGCGCTGAGCTGAAGGTCAGGAACGATCTCCCACTTCGTCTCGCTCACAGTGCGGATAGGGAAGCTCGTCATCAGTCCCTTCTCGCATCCGTATTCACCGTTGGAGCACACCGCCACGCTGTGCCAGTCGCCCCATGTGGTGCGGGTGGTCAGCGATGCCACGGTATCGACGACTGCATTCGCCGCGCTCGCCGCGCTGCTGAGGCCGCGCGCCTTGATGATTGCCGCGCCGCGCTGCTGCACGGTGGAGAGGAACTCCCCCTGCAACCACGCTTCGTCTTTGATGACGGAAGTCGCGGGCTGACGGGAGATCTTCGCATTGGCAAAATCCGGATACATCGTCGCGCTGTGGTTGCCCCAGATTGCGAGATTCGTCACATCCGTGACATCCACGCCAGCCTTGCGGGCGAGCTGTGATTTCGCGCGATTTTCATCGAGCCGCGTCATCGCGAACCAGCGGTCTGCGGGCACGCCCTTCGCGTTGTTCATCGCGATCAGGCAGTTCGTATTGCACGGATTTCCCACCACGAGGACGCGGACATCCTGCGCCGCGTTCTTTTCGATCGCCTGGCCCTGGCCCGTGAAAATCTTGCCGTTGATGCCGAGCAAGTCCGCCCGCTCCATACCCGCTTTGCGCGGCACGCTGCCCACGAGGAGCGCCCAGTTCACGCCCTTGAAACCCTCGGCGAGATCGCCCGTCGGGACGATTCCTTTCAGCAGCGGAAATGCGCAATCGTCCAGCTCCATCACCACACCACCGAGCGCGGCCTGAACCTTCTCGTCGGGAATCTCGACCAGATGCAAAATGACCGGCTGATCAGGGCCGAACATTGCGCCCGAAGCGATGCGGAAAAGAAGAGAGTAGCCGATTTGACCAGCGGCTCCAGTGACTGCGACACGGATTGGATTTTTCATAGTATATTTTTAGAAAATGGGCGTGCAGGGGAGCATGTTGCCGCCCATGTGGCAAGCGGGACGGTGAGCGAGTTTCAAAAGAGCGTCCCCTGCGTCCACAACGGCTTCACCGGTGGCGGCAGATTCTCCTCCACAACGGGTTCCGCGGAGAAAAGCGGCGCATCGATCAGCGGCATTCGCGGATGCTCAAAGCGCGCAAGCTCCTGCGAATCGCTCGCACGAGTCACCACCTTCAGCAGCGGCGTTTTCCCCGAGCGATCGATGATTCCCCGGACCACCTGCCCCCGCGGCACATCGTCCCACTTCAGCTCCCCGCTCAAGCTGCTCCGCTCCGCAAACCGGTCCGCCGGAATATCCACCAGCTCGCCGCCCTTCTTCTTCCACCACCCGAGCGTCTCCCGCCGCGCAAACCCCGCCCACACCAGCCGCAGCCCCGTGAGTTGCGCCCACACGCAGACCCAACCGCCGGGACGGAGAAGAGTCTTATTGAGTTCAAGCGCTGCGCACATCTGCGGTGAACCTATCGCACTCCGCGCCGCACGCGCAAGGAAACGCCGCTGTTCCCCTGCTCCACAATTTGGCGCGCGCCCAAAATCTTACTCATTCTCTTGCTCTGAAAACCGCCGCCCTGGGAGCAAGAGAATGAAGTAAAATTGAGCCGCCATCAAAATTTTCGCCGTGCGCTTCGCCCGGCCATTTCCCCTTACGACAATCCCCCTGTCCTCCAGGTCACCGCACTCGCGCTAGCACTTCGCCCCTTCTGCGGCCAAAAAGAAAACTAACCCCGTACGCGGCTCTGATGCGTGGTACGGCGCCCGTTATTCGTCATTGAATGTCGGTTTTCCGAAGGCGTGTCGGCTGAGCATCCCTGCTTGCGACAAGTCACCAATCACAGCCATCAAACCCGGAGGCTGACAGCGAGATGATAGCCGACTGAGCACTACGGGTGCTCTGCGACTGCTGTTTCCTCACTTTCGGTGCCGAGGTCTAGCACACAGCGAAAGCCGACATCGGCGGTGGCCTGGAGACGAAGCGCTGAGCGTCTGAAATCGCGGCTTAGTTCGGCGGATGTTCCAGTCGCCCATGATGCCCCGCAGATGCGGTGAGAGGGGCTCGCTCGAGGGCCCGTGCGTGAGCGAATGACTTCGCTGGAAGTCCATTCGCTCACGTTGCCGTTGATGTCGAAAAGCCCATTCGCCGCTGCGGGTAAACTGCCGACGGGTGCGGTGCGTGCGAAGTCGTCGTGCGTCGCGAGCACGGGCCACTCGGGTGGCCACGGTGCGATACGGGCTTCGTCGCCGGCATTGTTAGCCGGACCTTCATTAAGAGCATCGTTCCATTCGGCCACTGTGGGGAGTCGATAAAATTGGACGACGCTGAGTCGCCCTTCTTTCTGCTCGTGGAGCGTCAACCACTTGCAGAAAGTATCGGCTCCGAGATGCGAGACGCCTGCGGCTGGATGATCAGGTGTCTGTGGGAATCCCGGCTCCCGCCATGTGGCTCCAGTTTCCCGCCAGCCTTCGGCGGTGAGCGTCCTTACTCGGTTTCTGTAGCTTGAGGTCAGGCGGATGGAGGTTCTCCATTTCGGCAAAAGTTCGGCCTCCATTTTCGCGAAGACTTCGTAGTCGCTTCGTCGGGTTTCCCACACGGAAAAAAGCACGCCCTTTTCGCCGATGAGGACGAACTTCATGCCAAGGCTATTTGTCCACGGAGCCGAAATTGTCGCCGCTGCGGGGCTCATGAACACAGGCGGCGGCGGCGGTGGTGTGGGGCGGCCCGCGAGCCAGCCGAGCGTCCAAATCGCAGCGACCCCGAGAACGCCGAGAGCGACCCTTTTTCCGCGATTCAGTGATTGCCCGCGCTGTGCGGACTCCACGCAACCGACCAAATCACTGAGGTCGGCACTGCGTTTTTTTGGGTCGGCTTGCAGCGCGTTTGCCAGCGCAGTATCCGCGCTACGCGAGAGGCCGAGCGGCGTGTAATTCCCGAGCGGCGGCGTGCCCGTTAGCAAGTGGTAGAGCAGGACGCCAGCCGCATACACATCGGCTGCGGGCGTGGAATCACTGCGCCCGCGCAACGCTTCCGGCGCGATGTAGTAGGGCGTGCCAAACGTGTCGCGAGTCTGCGTGAGGCTTCCGATGCCGTAGTTCGTGTGTTCATCCGCGAGATGTTTCGCGAGGCCGAAGTCCGCGAGCTTCACCGTGCCATCGCGGCCGATGAGGATGTTCGACGGCTTCACATCACGGTGCACGATTCCCCGGCTGTGCGCGTGTGTGAGCGCGGCGCAGACTTTTAGGAAAATCTCGTAAGCACGTGCAGGCGGCAGTTTCTCCGCACGCAGCAGCCGCCCGAGATCGCAGCCGACGACGAGTTCCATCGCGATAAAAAGCCGCCCGTCATCCGTCTCGCCCGTGCCGCGAATGCGCACGATGCCGGGATGTTCCAACTGCCGTAGAGCCTCCGCCTCCGAGCGAAATCGCGCCGCCGCTTCCTCATCCGCGGTCCAGCGTGGCGCGAGGATTTTCACAGCGACACGCTCGCTGGTCGCAAGCTCGGTCGCCTCAAAAACCTGCCCCATTCCACCAATGCCGAGCGCGCAATGCAGATCGTAGCCTTGCACCGTCGGCGGCAGATCGCTCGGCGGAATCGGCTCATCGATATTCAGCAAATCATCCACGCCCCGCGCGAGACACGAGGCGCAGAGCCCGTGAATTCGACCGTGCGCGAGTGGTTTCGCGCAGCGCGGGCATTTCAGTTCAAGAGCCATGAGCGAGCACGCGAAGCAAGTAGCGCAGTTCCGATTCCACAGCAGGGAGATCGCAATCCGGCCCGAGCGTGCCGGAGACTTCCTGCCGCAAGGAATCCGCGAGACGCTTCCGCGCCCGATGAACTTCGAGTTTTATTTGAGCCTCTCCCACACCAAACGATGCACCAATCTCCGCGTAAGGTTTCAGTGCGTCCGGCGAAATCAGGCCGCCCTTGAGCGCGTCGAATAGCGGCCCCTTTCCTCGCGATGCGTAACTTTCCGCGAGCTGGTCCATGGCGCGGCGAAAGATTGTCCACGCCCATCGCTGGTCGTAAAAAGCATCCGCCATCTCCGGGTCCGCGGGCACGTTGCTATCATCGAGTTCCTCCAGCGGGAGATGAAACGCGCCGCTCCCACGCTTCATTGCGGAGGAGTCGCGGCGGAAATTTGTGAGGCGATTGCGGGCGGTCGTTTTCAGGTAACTACGAAGGCTGCCGACATCCGGCGTCACGCGCTCCAACCCACCGCCATCGCAAAACTCGGCGAGCAATTCCTGAGTGAGATCGAGGGCATCCTCGCGGTCGCAGCCGAGCGCTCGAAAGTAGGAAGCCACCGGCGGCCAATATGCGCGGCAGACTTCTTCGCGAGCCATCCGAGCATCCGGCGAATGCGCATCGCGTGCGCTGAGCACACGCGACCACGCGGTCTGCGGGAATGGCGATGGACGTGCGGTGGAATGTGGCATGGCCCTCGCAGTATCAGGCGACCGCGCAAAGCGCCGCACTTAATTCCGCGCTTACAGCGGAGGAATGTTCGTCACAATTCCTGGCATCGTGACTCCGGGAAAGAAGCCTTCAATCACGCTCTGGCCTGTGTGGGACTGAACAACAGCACCTTTAATTGTGCGCCTTTTGCCGTCGCTATGGATAAAGTTGCCGCCGAAAAAGCCGTTCGTGGTCGAAACAAACAGCGCGAGATTCTCTGCAGTTTTCGGCGTGATTGTGAACGTATTTTTTGTGGTGAGGATCACTGACTTTACGATGGGCGCAGCGAGGTCGCCCGAGCCGAGCGTGAATGTCGTGCTCCCATTAGCAACGTCGAAGTCTGGGACCACGCGGACTCCTATTGCGGGCGGCGTCCAAACGTGCCCGGCAAGTTGAACTTCGGCATCGAGGACTCCGACCGGGGCTAGGGTCGTAGCTGGCTTCGTCCAGCGCAGATCGCCCGCCAGGACACGCTCCGTGGAAGCTCCGGTGATGGTGGATGGGCCAAAGAGATAGCCCGCTCTCGATTTGTAGAGACCAAATGCGAGCGAGAGTTGATTCGTGATTGAAAGCGTTGTGCTCGTGCTCACTCGTGTCCCATCGGGCAACGATCCGACCAGTATGGTACTGGCATTCGTTTTGACGGTCGCCAACAAGAAGGCGGGCGCAGCGTTGCCGCGAAGATGCGCGGTGAATTTCCCGCTCTCCGCGATTGTGGCGTTTTTGTTTCCCGCAATGGCGAAAGCTGTGCCGTTCGCTTTGTCCCACACCCCGGAGAATGTGCCGTCATTTTGCATCTGGAGAGCGAGGGTCGGGCGAACAAGTGCGAGTCCGGAGCCGAGTTTGAACGTCTTATTGAAGAGGCCCGACGCGCCCAATTTACCGCTGAAACGAAACGTGACTCCATCCACTAGTATTCTGCCCGAGAGCACGCCAGTCGTGGTCGTGCGCAGCGTGATGAGGCCGTAGCCGGTGGTCGCAAAATCCCCGTTGAGCAACCCAGTGTATCCCGCCGCAACGGGCACCAGCACATCGTCGTCGGCGATGACGACGGTGTGTGTAGTCACTGCGCCGAGGATAGCGCCGCCCGTCGGCGCACTCAGCGTCAGCGCGAAAACTTCACTGCCTTCCAGCAGCGAATCCTGCACGATGCCAATGGAAATCGTCTTGCTCGTTTCATCATCCGCGAAGTCGAGTGTGCCCGCTGTGAAAGTGAAGTCCGCCGGTGAAGTCGCGGCTTTGACCGTGCCCGTGCCGCCGAGTGCGTAACTCACAGAAACCGCACCGCGACTGCCAGCCGTTCGCGTCACCGTAACGGTGTGCACGCCGACGCCCTCAGCCACTTGGCTGCCTGTCGTGTGAAAGGCGAAAGTGCCCGGTGTATCCACGCCAAGCGTCGGCAGTGCGAGAATTTCCAGCGAGATGACTTCCAGCGCGGTCATGCCAGCGACGTTCGGTAAATCGGTGTAAGCTCTGACGCTGATCGGCGTGCCCGGCGGCAGATGCGCGGCGAGAAATGACGAGCCGAGATTGCTCCCGAAAAGTGCAAATGTGGCACTGCCGGAATCCTGCACGAGCGTGAGTCCCGCAGGGCTTACGAGCAGACGCGTATAAAGCGTGAAAGTGTTGCTGGGCCTTGCGCCGAGCGCGGCGGCCGCATTCGCGATTTTGTTACTTGCATCAACAATGTCGGCAGCAATCAGCGCAGTGCCAGCGAGATCGTATTCCACGGGAAGCGCACCTGTTTTCACAAAAGTCGCGAGTGCCGTGAGTGGCATCGGCAGTGTGGCGAGGTCGGCGGGTGCGAGCGCCTCGTGGCGGGCATAGACGGCATTCGCGATTTTGCGTAGCGCGACGCTCCCCGCGTCGCTGCTGCCGAGCGCAGTGTCGAGGTCGCGTAGCAGTGCCTGCACGCGGAACGATGGCGCAGTCGGGTGCGCGGCGTCGGGCAGGCGGAGCGCTGTGAAGGTCGCAGTGAGCGTTGCGTCGAAGACCAGCGTAGTGCCATCCACCGCAGTGTCCGAACGAATGGCGAGTTGGTCACCGATGAGCTTGCCCGCGATAAGCGCTGTGAGGCTGCTCACAGGCGTGACCGTGACTTCGACAAAGGGCTGCTCGCCGAGATTCGCAGCAGCGCGAAACGCAATTTCCCACGCGGCGCTTGTGAAGCCGGGGGCACTACTGCCCCACTCGGGCGCAAGCTGGGAGTCGCTCCACCCTGCATCAAAGCCATCGGCAGCGCCGAGTCCGGCGTTCCAGTTCGTCGAGCCAGCGACCCAATTCACGCCGCCCCAGCTCCACGATGTCGTGCCAAAGCTCCAGGGCTCAATAGGCGTCGTGGGGATGAGTGCGATCATCTCCCGCCCATGCCGCGCGTTTCCGTGTGTCGGCGTCGCGTCGAAATGCTCGGGCGTGCGAGCGACGAGAAACTCATGCTCCGGCAATACGCCAAGCGCTGTAACGTGGGCGAAATCATCCGCGCCGGTGGTATCGACGCCAACGGGATTCCCGAATGGATCGCTCACTACGACTGCCGCGCCGGGACGCGGCTTGCCAGCGTCTTGCAGCCGTGCGGAGACATCGACGAGCATCGTATTGAGCGGCGACGCGGCGGCGGCGGGCTTGCTGCTGATGTCGTTCGGGTCAGTGTTTGCTGCGATCTCATCGCGATCGGAAAAGCCGTCGCCATCGCTGTCTGGGCCGCCACCGGGATTGAGACCACGCGCGATTTCTACGAAGTCCGGCACGCCGTCGCCATCCTGATCCTGCTGCGCGGGCGGCCTGCTAAGTTCATAGTGTGCCGAGCGTGTCGGTGAAAAATGTCCCGCCGCAGTGCGCACGTAATACTCCACCGTCGTCGGGGAGAAAACCCAGGGCGCACTACCCGCCGACCAAGTGCCAAACGGCGCAGACGCACTGAGCCGATAGAACACTGAGCTGCCACCGCTCACGCCGCTAAACGTAATTTTGATCGCCGATGGATACGTCCCCGCATCCGGTGCGATGCTCACGTCTTCGACTGCGGAGCCAAGCGTGCTGCTGAATGAGAAAAGCGAAAACTGAGGGTGCAGTTGATTCACCGCTGTGCCGCCGGGCGCAGCCACAGCCGCGCCCAGCGTTTGCGCCGCTGGCGTGCCGATGCCCACGACCGCGCCGCCATAAGTCCCGCTTTGCGCGATGACGCTAAACGGCCCGCCTCCCACCGCGACACCCGTGCTCCAGTCTGCTGCGCGATACGTTCGCAAAAGCGCGACTTCCTCCGAGCGAAACAGCGGCGACGCGAGCAGCATCACATTCGCCGAAGCAGCGAGCGGACGGTGCGCCGAAAGCGCAGTGATGGCCGTCTGGCCCCAGCCAGAAGTGCCGTGCTGAAATGTCACCGCCGTGGAACTCGCAGCGCCCGCAGTAGGCGCGAAGAGAAGGTGAAATCTATTTCCCGCCATCGGCACGATTCCGCTCAGCACGCCCGCAGCGCCTGTGGGCGTCAGCGTTTGTGGAGCCGTAAAACCGTCCGCCGCTGTGTAGCCAAAGACCGCCAGCGAGCCGTCGATAAACCGCGCGAGCACCTTGGGTCCGGTCGGTTCACTCACTGCCACGAGCTGTTCGATCGGCACGCTGAAAGTCGCCAGCGTCTCCGCACTAAACGTCCACGGAGCGCCCGGATTGATGCGCCGCACGCGCACCGTGGGTTGGCCGGGCGTGTAGAAAATCACGTCTGCACGCGGCGCTTCAAAAGTGGCAGCGATGAACGCCGAGCCGAGCGGCAATCCCGTCGCCGTGAGTAATTCGGTCGTGGCGACGCCGTTGAGTTCCCACGCATGAAATTCGTCTCCGCGCATGTAGCCGAAGAGCGGCGCTGCGGCGGTGGCGGGCACGAGCGGGTTGCCATAGGAGACCTCGCCATCCGACACGGTGGCCTGGCTGAGCAAGCTCCACGTCCCAGCATTTGAGCGCACGGCTCGGAGTTGTGTGGCGAGGGAAATGAGGTCGTCTTCCGGCGTTGGCGAAGGGCCGTTTGGCAGGTCGAAAGCGGCGAGCAGTTTCGCGCCGACGCCCACCGCATGCACTTCGCGTGGCTCAGTGTAATCGGTGGTTTGCGGTGAGAGAATGTGCGCACGATTTGCCGACGGAGTCGTCGCGGCAAAGCTATCGCTGGTGATGCCATTCAGCTTTCCCACCGCGCAGCCTGTGACCGTGCCGAGACCGCTTGGCCTCGCATCGGCAAAATTTAGCGCACCGAGCGGCGAGCCGTAGCCGATGCGATAAATGCCGCTCGTTTTATCGAGCACGAGCACATCCGGAAAACCGTCGCCATTGAAGTCCGCAGCGGCGGAAAACTCGCGTGCAGTTTCCTGCACAGAAGTCCCAGCGAGCAGCGGCGTGGCGGCGAGGAGTAAAAGAAGTGTGAGGCGTTTCATGGTGATAATTTAGTACGGCACATCCACGATGTTCGTGACGATGACGCGCTCGATTTCCTTTCCCGGCGTGAAGCGCACGAGCAGGTATTTGTAGCGTGCGCCCTTGATGACGGGCTGGCGGTCGAGCAGCAAAATGTCGTGATCGAAGTTCGCCGCGGTGCGCGGCAAGTCCGTGTTGTTCTTGTGCAGCACAGCGATAAAAGGGTCGGTCACCGCGACTTCTCCTTGATACGTAATGTGTGCGATTTGCTCCATGAGCGGCGACACTTGCACGATGTCGCCGGACACATTGGCGAAGCTCGAGTTCGCGATTTGCATGCGGTAGAGCGCGACGGGGAGGATGAGGCCGGGAATGGTTTCCTTCGGTTCGGCCAGCGCAACTCCGTCATTGGTGTAGAGGTTAAACGTCGGCGCACGTGTTCCAGCCAGCAGGTAAATGAGCGGTCCGTGACCAGTGTCCAGCGGGTCGTAGATGGTGACGGTGTTCATCGCATCGTGCGTGGCATCCTCATACTCGCCGATGCGGACGGCGTTGCCATTCCACGGCGCAAGCTTGTTGGTGCCGAGATACGTCGCCGCGATGCCGGGGTGAAAATCTGCGCGCGGCGGAAGTGCCCGCTCGGGCCACGGCACAGGACTTCTCAGCGTCGCTTGGGTGAGCGAGTAAGAAGCAGTGTCCACATTACTAAAAGCGCCCACTGCCCTCGATGAGTAGTCGCCGGGGCCGACGGCGCGAATCATCACGGTGTAAGTATCGCTCGCGGAAACGGGCAGGTCGGCCTCGAACTCCGGCGTGCCACCGACGCTCAAATGCCGCGCAAGGCCGGTCTGGAAAACTGCGAAATCAAGCCCCGCTGTTTCCGCGACGCTGGTGTCCATATTCGGGTGCGCGGCTAAGTCAGCGGAGAGTCCGCTGTCTGTGCTCGTGGGCAATGCGCCGGATTTACGCGCGACCCAAATCTCGAACCGCTCGACGCCAGCCGTGGAGCAAAACCACTTCACACGCATCTTTGTGTTTGGGATGGGTGCGAGCGACTTCAGCGGCTCGAGCATCGGCGTCGGGAGCGCGGCGATGACGATGAGCGGCGCTCCCTGCGTGACGAGTGTGCTGGGGTTGCTGCTGGCATCGAGAGTTTGCAGGTAATACTCCACGGTCGCGCTGGCGGCGAGCTGCGCGTTATCCTTCCACGTCGTGGTCGGGAAGGTGGTTTCGCCCTGCGTCACGAGCGTCTGCACGCCGTCATTCACGCGGCGGTAGATGCGGTATTCCTTCGTATCGACGGTCGGTGAGAAAGTCCCGCAAACATCTGTGGCAGCGCCTGTGAGCGGATTGATAGCGTCATGCCGCCAGCCGGTGAGTGTGCCATCTTCGGTGCTTGCCACAATTCCTGCGTTCCATTTTGCGAGGATATATTTGTCCGCCCTCGCGCTAGGCGCGGCCAAGCTGGAGACCCACGGAGAAACGGTGCCCGAGGTCGTGCCGATGCGGCATTCGAACGGATGGTCGCCGAGGTAATCCCGAATCGTGGTTTGCAACAGCGCAACGAGATTACCAGCGGCGCTCTTGGTAAAGTGGACGCGGCCAAGCCGGATAATTCCCGTCGGCGAATGGTAGCGAAACTCTGCCCAATCCAGCCCGCGTGGGACGGCGCTGTCGCAAGTGAAGATGAAGTGAGCTTGGTCCTTCGTCAGACCTTCGAGCGGAACTTGCGCGAAGCTCGTGAACGTGAGGTGTGGCTTGAAAGACGTGGTGAGAATCGTGCCCGGTCCGCCGCCGACGGCACCGCCTGGCAGCGGGCCAGTGCGGTCGCGTAGAACGCCCCACGAGGGAGCGCTATTGCCGGAGATGTTTTGCGAGACACTGCCGTCTGCGGCGCGGACGGTGTAGTAGTAGGTTTTGCCGAGGTCGCCAGCATCGGGTGCGGGCTCGTCCACGATTGCCCACGCAGGCGGAGGGACGGTTCCATCGTCGGTAAATTGAAGCGTGCCGACTGGCAGGACGGCGATGAGATTGCGCTCGGGTTTTCCGGTCAACGGATCGAGCTGCGCGGCCTTGCCGGGAATTTCGTGCGGCGTGCGCCAACGATAGACATACCACGCGGAAACCGTCTCGCCGAGAGGGAGAACGGGTGCATCCCATTCGATGAGAAAACGCTGATCGCGCACCACGCCATTGTAGCTGGCGACGTTGCGTACACGCGTGTTGCGCGGCGGATTCGGCGC
This sequence comes from Verrucomicrobiaceae bacterium, assembly GCA_043728745.1. Lineage (GTDB taxonomy): Bacteria > Verrucomicrobiota > Verrucomicrobiia > Chthoniobacterales > Chthoniobacteraceae > SXWH01. The sequence continues at coordinate 7,932 of JAYTMG010000260.1, read as the reverse complement.
GACGCGGTCGAAGATTCGCACGAGCGTCCCCGCCGATGGCTGGCCGGGCTGCCCGAGTGTATTGCGTGCGGCGACGAAGTAATAGACGCGCGTGCCGTCTGCAAAAAGTGCGCCGCCGGGACGAAAGCGGTTGTTGTCATCAATGGCGAAGAACGTCGTCTTGTCTGCGGCATCCGCTGCCTCGGGGACTGAGAGCAATTTCGGTGGTAAAATGGCGAACTCATTGACCAGTCGCGTCTGCGGTTCGGCGGCGAGTGCTGCGCTAGTGGGCGCGGCGAGATGCCAGCCGTGGCTCTCGGCGACAACCATTGGCACGCGATAGAGATTGAAGCCGTGATGCAGCGGAGCCACATCGCGCAGGTCGTTCGGAGTGGCCCAGCGCAGCGCAGCGTTGAGGTGACCTTTGGGCGAGGCGTCGGGAACTTCCACGGGAGCGCCGGGCGCTGGAAGCGTGAAGGGCGCGGCGGGGTTCAGCGTGGCACGGCCAATGACGCCGCTGTCTTTATCCGCTGCTTTATCGAAGTCGCGCAGCTCGTAAGTTACCAGTCCGGCGGCGGGGATTCTATCGCCGTGCGCGCGGCCTGCACACAGGGCGAGCGCAGGATGCTGGAGCGCGAGCACGTCGAGCCGCCGTGCGGATTCGCTGCTGGTTCGCGAGGCAGAAAGGAGCGCGTTGATTTGCGCGGCGAGTGTGACGGTATTGGCGATGGATGCGTCGCCGAGCAGCTCGCGGAGCATCATCGTCAAGTCGGGTAAGTTTTCACCGAACTTTTGCGAGAGCGGCAGGTGCGCGTTCACCATCACGGTGTCGCGTGCGGGCTCGATGACTGCGATGCGAGTGAACGGCGCGGCGGATGCGGCGTCGCCACTTTTGCGATACACGGCAACGACGCGCCCCGAGAGAACGGCGGGCGTCGTGGGCTGCCAGGTGAGCCATGCGTAGGTGTCCGAGCCGGAGGTCGTGGTGAGGCCCGTGAAGATCAACGCGTCGCCGATGCCGGTCTGTGCGGGCGCAACGCCTGCGAGGCCGAATAGCGCGGTAACGATGAGTAGGAGAAAGCGGTGCATTTTGATGATGAAGTTAGAATTTCACCTTCCAGCCGGTGCTGTCGGTGTAGTTGAAATCGCAGTTGAAATCGGCCTCCGTGCAGAACGGACAGATGCCCGCTTTTCCAAAGACGCGACCGCTCCCGGCGAATGCGTAAGTGTTGCCGGTCTTTGCGCCGACGAGGTCCACTTCGCCGCCCACGCTGACCACGCACAGGGCGGTGCCGTAGATTCCGAGCGAGAGCCGCCCGCCATACGTCGGCCCCTCCGCCGCGAAGAAGACGCCCGCGCCAGCCTTTGCCGAGATGTCGAAAAAACAAGTGCCGGTGCTGTAGATGGGGATCGTAACCTCGCCATACGCATAGACGCCAGTGAAGCTCGGGCCGGGCAGGATGGAGGCTACGAGCGGGTCGATGAGGATGATCGGAGCGAGGTCGCAAGACTGCCCGAAGAACACACCGCCGCCCAAGCCGTAGCTGCCGAAATCCATGCCGACGACAGCGGCGAAATAATTCTCCGCGTGGCCCGCACTATCCGGGATGCTGAACATCGCTTCTGCGGCGAGCGTGGTGATTTTGAAGGCCTCGAATGAGATGCTGCCCTGCGTCATTTCAAATCCACCGCCGAAGCCGACAGGCACGCCGGTCGCGCTGAACGATGCCTTGATGTCGAGGTCGGCGCGGGTGTCATCGCCGACGCTGAGGCCGGTCCACGCGATGGGGATATTGAGTGCGCCGATGGTGACTTCGACATTCGGCTCGCCTGTGCCAGCGCAGAATCCTGGGCCGTCAGAATCGAGTTCTTTTATCTCGATGAAGCCAGCGAGCGTCAAAGCATCGGGCGCTTTTAGGACGAGCTTCGCGTCGAGCCGGAGCGCGTCGAGGCTGTCGCCGTTGATGTGCGCGACGCCGTTGATTTGCCCGGTGCTGATATTGTTGCCGAGTGGTCCGGTGAGCTTGTCTATCGAGTTGTCCAACTCGGCGAGCACGGGCGAGAGGGCGTCGCGGATAGCGAGATTTAGCGATGCGAAAGCGGTGTCCACTGCGCCGTTGAACGCGCCTTGCAAATCGTAGAGCCGGTCCTTCGTGGCAGTCTGGATGTCGGCCATCATCTGCGTGGCGTAGAGTTCGTCTTTCACCATCTGCGCAATGGCGGCGTGCCACTCGTCGCCCAGCGCATCGAGTGCGCCCGCAGCGGCGACATCCTCAGCCTTTACAGCCTCAAAGAGAGCGCTGGATTGAAGGCCTACGTCTGTTGCGATATCTCCAATTTGCGTCGTTGCAGCGGCGATAATGTCGCGCAGTTCGTCGCCAAAGCCGGTGTTGCTTTGCAGCTCCGTGCGCAGCGTGCTCACGATTGCGCGAACCTCGGTGAGGGCCGTCGTTGCAGCGTTGAGCGTCGGGTCTTGCGCGGCGATGAGCGCGTTGAGTTCCGTGGCGATGGAGCCGGAAGGGACGGCGGTGTTCAGCGTATCCACGAGCGCGGCGGCAGTGGCCTCGAAGATGGCGCGACGTAGTGCGCCGTTCTTTTTCAGCAAGCCATCCGCGTTGCCGCCGGAGGCTGTCGGCACCGTGTTGATCACGGAATCAATGCCCTGCTCGATCTTCGCCAGCCGTAGGTCGAGGTCCGCAGCGAAGCTCAGCGGGTTTGAGTAAGGAGCGCCGAGATTCTTGAGTGCGGTGCCGAGTTGATTCGCAGGGGTGGCGAGGTAAGCGCCGATGGCGGATCGGATGTCGGCGGCGCTCCACACAGCATTGGACATTTCGTTTTTCACGACGGCAATGAGGCCGTCCACCGGCAGCGCGATGGTGGCGTCCACAGCCCTTCCCATGAGCTTCTCCGCCTCATCGCTGAGTGCGTTTCCAAATTCATCCACGCCGCCTTCCAGCGCATTGAAGACATCGGTGCCCGCTGCGCTGATGAGCGCGGAGGCGGTGCCGGTGGCATCGTCCACAGCATTGAAGACGAAGTTTGTCAGGCTGATTTCCGGCAGGCCGTCGTAGCGCAAGCCGAATGTAATTTCGGCATTGTTTGCATCGAGGAAAAGAAGCTCGTGCTGCGTGCTGAGCAGGCCGAGCAAGTCACTCTGCACCGGGCCGCGCGAGAGGAAATTGAACGACGTATTGGACCACTTGAGCGGGTAGTCGAAATCCACGATCCCGAGCCAAAGCTTGCTGGCGCGGGGCAGGTAAAGGTCGGTGCCGTCGTCGTTCGTCTTGCGGTAGTCGGCGAGTGCGACGGTCGGCGGGAGGCCGACGTGAGTCGTGTCGAAAGTAGCGACCTCAAATGGCGAGAGCGCGTTCGCATCCGTCCATCCCAGCGCGGCAGACCAGCCGCCCATGAAGTAGAGCGGCGAGAGCGTATCCGCGACGGCGCAGCTAGCGTGGAGATTGATTTCCATGTTCTCGAAAAACGGGACGTCGAGCGTTCCAAAGAGGCTCCAGTAGCCGGTTTCCGCGCCGGTCGCGTTGTTCAGATACGCGCCTTGAGCGGGGAAGAACGTGTAGCTTTCGCCGGTGGTTCCGGTCACGGCGACGGACGCCGGGAGGATGAGTCGCGTCGGCACCGTCTCGGCGAGTGGAAGGTTTGTGATGTCGATCTCCGTGGCGAAGTTTCCGTCCGGTTTGATGCCGAGTGCGCCCGCGAATGGCGCGGTGAAGTGCGAGGCGTGCGCACTGAAACCAAGGACCAGTGTAGTTCCGGAGCCGGGGTCGCAGCCGTCTGTCTGCACAAAGCTGCAAGTGAACGGGGTAAACGGCGCATTCCAAAAATCAAACTCCTTCGAGTCCACGAGGCCCGCACCGGTGATATCGACGTCCACGAGCGAGCCAACACACGAGAGCTCGAGGTGTGTGAAATCGAGTGCAAAATTAACCGGCGATGGCAGCGCGAGACTGCCGTTTGTGAGCGTGTCTTCCATCTCATTTGAGAGGAACGAAAAGCCGTAGTCGGTGAACGTGAACGCGTAGCCCGCCAAGAGCGCGGAGCCGGGGAAGCCCGCTGGCACGGCTTCGTGGATGCCCGTGACGCCGCTGTGGCGTGCGTAGTATTTGGAGCGAGTCGTGAGCGGGTAGCCGCCGTAGGGCGTTCCTTGCAGTGTGCTTTGGCCCGTCACGGTGCCGCTCGTGCAACGAAAATTCATGCCCGCGTAATCGGCGAGTCCCAGCAAGTAGGCGGCGGTGATGGGACGCTCAGCGACGGCGGTGTTTGCGGAGTCGAAGCCGCTCAGGAGCAGCACGGACGCGCCGTCTTCTGCGCCCAGCGGATTCTGATCGCCGCGTAGAAAGGTGCCCGCCATGAGGAAATTCCCAGCAGTGAAAGTTTCCGCTCGGTGCGCAAATTGTCCCGCTTCTTCGCTCCAGCCCCACGAGAGATTGCCGGGCAGTACGGCGGTGCCAGCGGATTGGATTCCGCCATCGGCGGTGAAGAGCAGCGTGCCCGCTGTCGGCGTGAAAGTGATGTTCGATAGTTTCACCGCGCCGCATTCCGCTTCCACCGATTCCTGACAATGCTGCCAATAGCTGACGCTGAGTGGGTCGGCACTGGCGAGACCGCTCGACGCGACGGCGATGAGATCGCCCGCGATGGCGATGCTGCTGGCGGCGTTCCATTTCACCGTGGAGTTGTAGGGGAAGTGCGTGACGAATTCACCCGCGCCGAGTCCGATGCTTCCGGAGAGTTCTCCGCCACCGCTCGCGCCAGTTACCACGCTGATTCCTGTCGCCGTGGTCGCGGTATTGTAGAGGTGGTCGTTCGAGCGTTTTTTCTCCATCGACGGGTCGGAGTACTCAGCCGAGTAACTGGCGAGCAAGTCGAGCAAAGGCTGACGGATAGAGCGTGCCGAGCCCGTTCCGCAAAGGAACGCGCCCGTCGCGATGTCCCACGAAAACGAAGCGGTCTCGATGAAAACAGGCTTCGTTTCCTCGCATAAAAAGAAGTCGCCCGGCGCGAATGTCGCGACCACCAGCGGTCCGACGGGCGAGAGATCTTGCGCAAGATCGGTGATCGGAAACGGCACGACGGTATCGAGCAAGCCGGTCCCGTGACTCGCGGTCCAGCCAACGCCTGCGGGCAAAAATGCGGAGACGCTGCCGTGTGCGCCGAGGGTATCGAGCGTCATACTGCCGAGTTGGAAAAAGACGCCATTCACCGTGCCGGTGATTGCAAGTGCGGGCGCTCCCTTAGGCCCGAGGAGTGGACCAAGCGCGACGCTGAGTGCGCCACCAAACGCGTTGCCGGGCAGGAAGTCGGCAACGCCATTCGCACTGAGTGAAACGTTCAGCACTTGGCCGTTGCCGTAGTGCGCTTCGGGACGTCCATCCACCGTTCCGCTGTCCGCATCCGGCGTGATTTGCCGCCACACCGCGCCGGGTGGCGGGTTCGGGCCGAAGTATTCCACCGGTGGGCTGGCGAAATGGCTGAAGTGCGTGGTGATGCTGCCGAAGTTGAGCTGGCCGCTGTAGTGGTAGATGAATTTCGGCGCGGATGAGTTTGTGTTGTCCGTGCGGATGTTTCCGAAAGGCGGGTGGTCGATGTGCGAGATTGTGGCCTCGAAGCGGTGGTTCTCCAGCGCCAGAATTTCCGTCGGGTCCACCATGATGGTGGCGATTCCAGAAATGAGCGCGGGTGTCTTCGGAGCGCCTGCCGCAAAGCTCGCGATCGGCGCGGAGACGAAGATCGCGCCGGTCGCCGTGGATGCAATTGCCGCGCTATCGCTATCGCGTTTGATGGACGACGCGAGGTTGCAGACGACGGATCGATTTACACTCGCGCCGAGCCAATCGTCGTAGCGGTAGAGGTTATACGCGACGATGACGGGCACTTTGTTGTTCGTCGGATCCGTCTCCAGCAGCCAGTCCTGCGCGGTGGTCACATCGATGTCGGTAATCCACCCGACCACGTTCAGGTCGTTCGAGGCTGAATCCGCGCCGGGGAAGTGAATATAAGTGCGCCCCGTCGGCTCTGAAGTCTTCGCCATGACTACGCCCGTCGCCACATCGACGAGGCTGATTTTTACCCGATACAAAGTCCCCGGCACCAGCGTCGGCGAAAGCGCAGGAACGATCTGCGCGTTCGTCGTGACAATTCCCGACGAGCCCAGCGGAAGCGTCTCGGAATCTGCCGCTACGACGTCATTGTTCGGGTCCACCAGTGTCCAATCTGCGCGGTAATTTCCAGCGGCGACGATGCTGAGTTCTGCCTCAGTATGAATGCGCTGGCGATTCGTCGCAGGGTCGCCGTCGGTGCGATCTGCTTCGATAATATAGCCAGTGTAATTCGTGACCGACATCGAATTAATCGTCACCGGTGCAAGTGCGATGGAGCCGTCGAGGCCCGTTGAATCAAAGGAGGAAGTTAAATCTGCACCATTCCCAACTGCAAAATCAACCGTGTCGCCGATCCCCAGTGAGAGCTTAAGATCAAAGACCACGGCCGATGCTGGCCCGAAGCCCGCCAACGGACTGTCGAACTTCGCGACGCCATTGCGGAGCACATGCACATCTTTCGGGGTACCGAGAATATCCTGCCCAAAAAATGAGCCCACCACATTATAGTCTCCCGCGACCGTAGCGGTGAAACGCACGACGGAGTATTCACCCGCCGCACCGGGATGGAGCGAGATCTTCCCAGGTTCTACGCTCAGGGTGCTCTGGTTAATCACCGTCGTCGTCGGATTGTGAGCGATCCACGGCACTCCGCCGCCGAGATTTGTATTCCAAAAATCCAGCCCGCTGCCCGTAGTCCCATTACCTGCGTGTGCCGTGAATGCTCCGCCGAGCGTCGTCGAGTAGCCATAGGTCCAGGCACCGTGAGGATTGCTCGCCGTCGAGAAACTGCCCGCAATATCCACCGCGCTGGCACTCGCTGCGAGCAAGCCGAAGAGTAGCGATGCGATGCGCGGAGAAAATAGAAAGCGGCCAGTGAAATTCATAACGAAGGATGGTGGTTCGCAGTGTGATGCACCGTTTGTTCTGCGAGGTTGCAGGGGTGGATTAGTTTTTTGAGCAGGGGCAATTCCGAGCACTCATTTTCAAAGTGTCCCTTACCATTCAAATCACTGGCATTGCTCCGGCCTAGAAAATCGCTGTCAAGCAGGCCACGGTGATCATCGGCGATGCCGGGAGCAAATCCGCAAACAGCGGCATCGTCGCCGCCACGACGGATATAGTTTTCAGCATCAAGAATATCGGAAGTTTCGACCGCACGATGCACGATAGTCCCACGGTCACCGACAGCGGCCCGCAAGTGGCGATGTTCGACGGGATTTCGCTCCTGCCGGAGCGGGCGAGAAAGTCGCCGCCCTCAAAATTCCAAACGATGACGTATCCGAAACATAGTTCAACGAACCGCCGAATCCCCACGAAGCAACTACTTGACGAATAAACTGCTTTTTTCTCCAAACAACCAGCAACGATAGAACTGCCAGTTTTGCTTCGCTCAGAGCGGACTCGCCCGGAAACCACTCCCATAGTGAAACTGGCGGAGAGGGAGGGATTTGAACCCTCGATACAGTTTCCCGTATGACGCTTTAGCAAAGCGTTGCTTTCGACCACTCAGCCACCTCTCCAGTTACTCGGTCAGACGCGAGATAAAACACTCCGGCCCTCTGCGTCAAAGGCTTTCTGCGGGTCGCTATTAAAAATCCGTATTTGCCTCGGCGAGATCGAGCTCTTTGATCCACACATTGCGGTAGCGCACGTCGTGTCCTTCGTTCTGCAGCTTGAGTCCCTGCGGCGAATCGGTGATTCCCTTGCCGCCGTCGTTGCCGCCATCCACGCCGGAATTTGCGCCGCCGTGGATTTGGTTGATCTTCACGTTCGTGTGGACCTTCTGTCCGTTGAAATACATCGAGACCAGCGGCTTCTCGGTCATCTTGCCGTCGGC
>JAYTMG010000259.1:0-4837 GCA_043728745.1 Verrucomicrobiaceae bacterium | reverse complement strand
ACCGTAGAATCTGGGGAGCGCAAAGCGCCGTGGACTGCGGCGACTTGTCGCCGCCGTCACTCAAGCGACTTGTCGCGCCGAGCCCTTCGCCAGCCGTGGCGGGTGCCACGGCTTTTGCGCGACAAGTCGCGGGGGGGGGACGGCTGTGACAAGTCACAGCAGTCCACGGCGCTTTGCGCTCCCTTCAGATGCGCCTCGACTACGCGCCGGTTGAACGTCTGGCGCAGGCTGTTCGTCGTGATGAAGCCGAAGCGCTGCACGCGTCCCGCACGCACGAGCAGCGCGGCTTTGTGCCACCAATACATCACGAAGTCGGCGCTCTCCGGCACGTCGGGGTATGCGGCGCGCAGTGTCTCCGCGTAGCCGTCGCCGAGGTCTTCCCGCATTCGCGCAGTTCCGATGAACGGCGGATTGCCGACGATGTAATCCACTTTGGGATGCGTCTTCGTGAGCCACTCCGCAGGCCGCGCATTGGGATATGTGAGCATCGGGACGCGCTTGCTTTCATCCGGAACGGTGCGTCCGGTGACGAGGTCGGGCTTCATGCTGCGGCGGTCCCATACGGTGATGGGTGCGCCGGTTTCCTCGAGCGCGGACTGCGGGTCGCCGTCCCATGCGAGGACGGCGTCGCGGCATTCGATGTTTTTGAACGCGCGGAGGATGGGCTCGGGCGGGGTGCGTTCGCCGTGGATTTTGAAGTGCCACTGGAGGTAGCCGATCCACAGGACCAGCTCGGCGATGGAGGCCGCGCGCGGGTTGAGCTCGATGCCGAGGAACTGGTGCGGGTCGATGGTGTGCGTCTCCAGCTCCAGCTTGAAGTTTTCGCCGAACTGCGCGGCGGTATCGAGGACTTCGCCTTCGAGGAGCTTCAAATGCTGGAGGGCGACGTAGAGGAAATTGCCGGAGCCGCACGCGGGGTCGAGCGGCTAGCCCGCGAAGTAATCGACGAACTCCGTCGGTTAGAATAAGGCAATTTGCGACGACTTCCCTACGCCTGCTGTGGCCGCATCCGAAGCCTGCGCAATTAGAGACTGGATAACCTTTTTTACCCGTTCGCTTTTGAGAGTCTTTCGAAGCGACTCCTCGAGTTGTTCCGGAGTTGTAAGTTCTCTGGGATTCGAACCCCATATCCCAAATTCTTCAGGAGCACCAATTTGAGCCGGGTAGATCATGGTGCCGTGTTTGCAAGTCACGATGTCCGTGTAGTAATTCTCCAAGGATGGCACCGTAATTCGAAGAACATGCACAATTTCGTTTGCGCTGACCTCCGAGACTACACTTCCAACTAAAAGATCATTCGTCACGGAACTGAGTTTTTCAGCCTGCTTTCGGAGGATGGACGATGGTGCGGCGAGAGGTTCATCCTCCGGGATTTCCCACATGTTTTCGGTGTCTTCGGCCATAGTTCTACAGATTTAGTTTAAACGTGATTGGAAGGTGATCTGAATGCTCCGTTTTAATAAACGGACTTCTATCATTTAGCAACTCGTTGGTGGCAATTTTTCGGACAATTCGGACGTCCTCGTCCCGCACAAACGGCAATAGTGCAGGTCTTATCAGGACTTGGTCTAGCGTGTGCCAAAAATACTCCACTAGTCCGGCGCTCCGGAAAAAATGGGTTCCAAGGGCCGGTGCCGAAGAGTCGCCCATCAGCTTCCACATTGGATTGTAAAAGAACTGAGACGGCTTCCCCATACATATTCGGGATTCCTGCTCTGCGATTCGGCGATCCATTACAGCGTGAAACGCATCGTGTGCTGTCATACCCGGCTCAAATGGATTCATATTGAAGTCTCCAAAAACTACGGTTCGCGTATGGGACTCTCTTTTTTCGATCCGTAAAATCTCCTTTGCAACGTGCCTCGCAAATCCAGCTTGATCCTCATCGGTCGCCCTCAATTTACTCGGCAAATGGACTCCCACCAACAACACCGACGGCTTCCCCGTTAATCGAATTTCGCGCACTGAGAATTTGTCGTTGTCGGTAATTACCCTAAACATCTTTTTGTCTATCGTAGAGTAAAAACGGATTCGGGACGCAATTCGCTTTAGCGAATACAAGATTCTCCCAGTTCGATTGTGAAAATCGTTGATCAGTTGCCTCTCGGTAAACTCCTGTTCTGCAATTGCAATTACATCGACGCCGTTTTCCAGAATAAGGTCTATGACATTTTCGCAGGTCTTCGTTTTGTGAATGTTCCAAAAAGCAAGGGTCAACATTTCGAGAATAGAAGCTCTTCCGGCTGTAGGCTGTCGAGTTGAGAACGGCGTTCAACTCCAGAATGGTTGCTATTGAGAGCGGACCGAGGGGCGACGAATTGCTTTGCCTCCAGCACGAAGCATCCGCGCCGGTAGAGGTCGAGGCGGCCATCGGTGCTGGTGCCGGGACCGGTGGGGATTTTGACGGGGAACTCGAAGGTGTAGCCGTCGGCGTGGGTGTGGGAGGGCTCGGGGACGCCGAGGATCTTGGTGAGGCCGATGAGGAAAGCCTGTGCGTTGGCGCGCTCGGAGGCTTCGGCTTTGGACCAGTGGGTGATGAAGTTTTCGACTTCCTGTGGGATGTGTGTCGCGTCGGCCATGTGTTCGCGCAGGGGTGTAACGGGGGCGCGGGGGCTTGTCGAAAGGGAAATAGTCTTTGAAGGGGCTGTGACTGCCGCGACGCCGCAAAGGGTGCAACGGCACGCGAGTTTATCCACCCTTTCGCCTCGGTGCTTGTCCCAAAATAAACCGATGCTATCGACGCGGGATGCACGCACACACCGCGACATTTACCGTCCCGACCAGGGGCAAGGGAACTTACGAAATCACCAGCGCGGTTGAACGCATCGTGCGGGAAAGCGGCATCCGCACGGGGACTGCGACGGTCTTTATTCAGCACACGAGCGCGTCGCTCATCATCTACGAAAATGCGGACCGTTCTGCGCGGACGGACTTGCATGAATTCTTCGAGCGGCTGGTTCCGGAGGATAGCGACTATTTTGTCCACACCGCCGAGGGTGCGGACGACATGCCTTCGCACATTCGCATGGTGCTGACGCGGACTTCGGAGACGATCCCGATTGCTGCGGGTACCCTGGCGCTGGGAACTTGGCAGGGCATTTTTGTCTTCGAGCATCGCTCTGCGCCGCACACGCGGAGCATCGTGGTGGCGGTGACGGGCGTTTAGAAAACGGTGCTTACTTCACCGGCTTCATGTCCGCGTCGTACACGATGACCTTGCCGATTTTCTCCAGCTCTGGCTTCACGGTCTCGGCTTTGCCGACGACGACGATGGCGACGTTTTCGGTGCTGAGGTATTTTTGCGCGAGCTTCTGCGCGGACTCGGGCGTAACTGCGCTCATGCGCGTGGCGTACGTTTTGTAGAAATCCGCGGGCAATCCGTAGAGCTCGATGTCCTGCACGCGGGCAGCGATGCGGCTCGCGCTTTCGAGGCTGAGCAAGTAGTTGCCGACGTTGTATTGGCGCTGGAGTTCCAGCTCATCTGCGGCGACGGACTCGGTGCGGATGCGTCCGATTTCGTTGAGGATTTCCTTGATCGCGGGCGCGGTGACTTCGTTGCGAGCTTCAGCGGTGGCTTGGAAATATCCGCCGTGTTTGTAGTAGTTGAATGCGCTCGAACTTCCGTAGGTGTAGCCGTGTTTTTCGCGGAGGTTTTGGAAAAGGCGTCCGCTGAATCCGCCGCCGAGCGTGGAGTTCACGACGTTCAATTCGGGCAGGTCGGGGAAGTTGCGGCCGGGGGCGGTCTGGCAGACGATGATGTTGCTCTGCACGCTCTCGGGGCGGTCCACGAGATGCACCGTCACACCGCTCACGCTCGCTGGTGGAGCTACTTGTTTGATCGCAGGAAGTATCCCGGCTTTCCAATTTGCAAAGGCCTTCTCAATTTTCGCCACGATGGCGTCGGGCTCTACGTCGCCAACGATTACGAGGCTGGAGTTATTCGGGACCATCCACGTTTTATGAAAATCCACGATGGCGTCGCGAGTCGCCGCTTTCACGGATTCCTCAGTCGGGAAACTGCCGTACGGATGCTCGCCGAAAATCACTTTGCCCATGAGGTTGGAGGCGAGCGACGCGGGCTGCTTCTTTGCCGCCGCGATTCCGGAAAGCGCCCGGCGCTGTTCCTTCATGAGTTCATCGGCGGGAAAGACGGGATTCACCAGCGCATCAGCAAACAGCTCTAGCAGACGATCGGTGAACTTCGTCAGCCCGCTCGTGCTCACGCTCATCGAATCAGCGCCAGCGCCTCCTTCGAGCTTCGCGCCGATGGAGTCGATCGCATTTGCAAATGCAGCAGCGTCGAGCGTTTTGGTCCCGCGATTGAGAAGTCCGGCGGTGAATCCGCTCAGCCCGCTGCCGCCGTCCATCGTAGAGCCAGCCTTGATGACAAGGCGCAGCGTAATCGTGGGCGAGCGGTCATCGGGGATGACCACGACGCGCAGCCCATTCTCGAGCGTGCGAACTTTAAAGTCAGGAAACGCCGCAGTCGGAGCGGGCCCGGGCTTTGGCGGTTTCGTGCGGTCGATCTTGATCGATGTCTGCGAAAGTAGCGCGGCTGCGGTGGTGCTGCCAGCGATTAGGTCTTCGCATGCGTTTGCTGGCGATGTCAGAGGCAGGATTGCGGCTGCCGAGGTGAGAAGAATGCGGAAAAATGAGGTCATGGAAAAATATGTCTGATGATTACTTCGCGGCACCTTCGGGTTGTTTCGGCGCTTCCGGCACCGGGTAATGCAGCCGGTAAGTCTGCTCTTTCACGAGATACTTTTTTGCGACGCGCTGGAGGTCTTCGCGCTTTACTGCGAGGTAGCGGGAAAGGTCGCGGTTCACTTCTGCGGTG
>JAYTMG010000258.1:0-47173 GCA_043728745.1 Verrucomicrobiaceae bacterium | reverse complement strand
CTTCTTCATGGCGCTCACCGGGTCTCACTTCACCGGTCTCGTATCTTCTTTGAAACGAAAAGGCTGGCCGCCGGTGATGGCGTCGCTGGTAATGCTCGGGCACCAGTGGCGTTCCACATGGGCGATGATGAGATCGTGGCCGGTGAAGTGGTCCACGCCCGGCGGGCGTTCAGGATTGTACATGGAGTCGGTCATGTCGCGCATGAAGACGACGTTTTTTCTGAGATAGACTTGCTGGCGGATGGCGAAAGGGCGGCCGAGGACGCACATGTTGAGATGCACTCCGCAGAGGATGACGTTGTCGATTCCGCGTGCGGTGAGGAGGTTCCACGTCTCCTGACCGTCGTCGGTGAGGGCGTCGCCGGGGGCGAGTTCAATGAGCGGATGCTGGCGCTTCCACGGCGGGACAATTTCGCATTTCCGGTCGGTGCAGGAGCAGCCCATGTCGCTGTCATCGACGGGGAGGACGGCTTCGTGTTTCGGGTCTGTCCAGCACCACGCCGTGCCCCATCGCGGCGAGCTGGCGAGCGGGACGGGCGTCTTTGCAAACGGCGCGGATTGCGCGAGTTTGCGCTGCGGCGTGTCTTTGTAAAAGTCGGTGACGCTGCTCGGCGCGTGGATGATGAAGATGCCGTTCTTGCGCGCGGTTTTCAGCATTTCGTTCATCGGTCCCGCGAGCTCGGTGACCCGACGCGCGGCGCTTCGGCACCAGTGGTCGTCCCACATGTCGCAGACGATGATTGCGGTTTTCGTCGGCTCCCACGCGGCGCGTTTCTCCGAGGCAACGCCGTCCGTTTTTGCGCGGGAGCGCAGCGTGAGTGGGAGTGCCGGGTCGGCGGAGAGTGAAGTCGTCATGGCAAGGAAGAGCAGCAGTAAACGCATTGGGAACCCATAACAGTTCCCAAGAATGGAGCACGGCAATTCTCGCGAGACGCTTGACGCCGGGCGGGTTCCCGCGCTTTTAACGCGGCACACATGACACCGAAACCTCGCAAGCGGAAAAAGAAGAAGTGGATATTGCTCATCCTGCTCGTACTCGCGGCGGGCGGGTGGTATGCGTGGAAGGCGACGCACAAGCCGGACGAGACGATTTCCGTGCAAGTGGAAAAGGCGGCGAAGCGCGACATCACGGAAACAGTCGTCGCGAGCGGGCGCATCCAGCCGGTCACGCAAGTCGTCATCAGCCCGGAGGTCGCGGGCGAAATTATCGAGCTGCCCGTGAAGGAAGGGCAGATGGTGAAAAAAGGCGATCTGCTTGTCGGCATCAAACCGGATAATTATGTAGCGGCAAAAAATTCCGCAGACGCGAGCTACAAAGCCGCACTCGGCGCGCGCGCGCAAGTCGATGCGGAACTGCTAAAAGCGGAGGCCGATTTTGCCCGCAACGATGAGCTGTTCAAAAACAAGCTCGTCGCAGCGAACGTATTTCAAGACGCCAAGACCGTCCGCGACGTGGCGCGACTCCGCGCGGCGAACGCCATCCATCAATCCGAGCAAGCGCGGTTTACACTCGACCGCGCGAAGGATGATCTCGCGAAGACGACCATCAAAACGCCCATCGACGGAACAGTGACGAAACTCAAATCTCAGCTCGGCGAGCGGGTGCTCGGCACGTCGTTCAACATGGGCACGGAGATGATGACCATCGCTCAGCTCGACCAAATGGAAGCCCGCGTGGACATCGGCGAAATCGACATCGTGCTCGTACAAATCGGCCAGCATGTGCGGCTGGAGGTCGATGCGTTTAAGGACAAGAAATTCACCGGCATTGTGACCGCTATCGCGAACGCGACGAAGGGAAGTTCATCATCGTTTGGAAGCAGCAGCAGCAGCTCGTCGTCGTCGCAGGACGCGCCGAAATTTGAAGTGAAGATTCGCATTGAGGACAAGGAAGGATTTCGCCCCGGCATGTCGGTCACGGCCGAGATCGAAACGCGCTCTCGTAAAGATGTCCTCAGCGTCCCGATTCAAAGCGTCACCACCCGACTCGCGCTCGCGCCGCCGAAACCCCAAGGGGAGCCGCGAAAAGGAAAACCAGCGGAGCCCGTGAAGCCGCAGGAAGTCGTGTTCATTTTGGATGGCGATAAAGTGAAGTCAGTCCCCGTGAAAACGGGAATCAGCAACAGCGACCACTACGAAATCATCTCTGGCCTCACCGACGGCCAGCAGGTAGTTTCCGGAGGATATAAGGCGATCAGCAAGGACCTCGAAGATGGCAAAAAAGTGAAAGTTGGGCCGAAGTGAAAACCGACCACCGTTACACAAGTCCCTTTTGTCCCTTTTGTCCTTTCAGTCCCTTCTTCGCCTCACAAGGACACAAGGGACACAAGGGACACAAGGGACACAAAGGACTAAAGGGACGGGCATTCGCGACTTTATGAGCCTCATCCGACTCGACGCCATCTGCCGCAACTACGAGATGGGCGGGGAAACCGTCCACGCATTGCGCGGCGTTTCCATATCGATCGAGCGCGGAGAATACGTCGCCATCATGGGGCCATCGGGGTCGGGAAAAAGCACGCTCATGAACATCATCGGCTGCCTCGATACGCCCAGCTCCGGCACTTACGAGCTAAACGGTCACACCGTCGCCGACATGGACGACAACGACCTCGCCGACATCCGCAATCGCGAGATCGGCTTTGTCTTTCAGACGTTCAATCTGCTCTCCCGCTCCACCGCACTGCGCAACGTAGAACTCCCGCTCGTCTACGCTGGCATCGACATCGACGAGCGCCGCGAGATTGCACTCGCCGCGCTGGCGGATGTCGGGCTCGCCGACCGCGTCGAGCATCGCCCAAATGAAATGTCCGGCGGCCAGCGGCAGCGCGTCGCCGTCGCGAGAGCGCTTGTAAATAAGCCGTCGCTCCTGCTCGCCGACGAGCCCACGGGAAATCTCGACAGTAAAACCGGCGAAGAAATCCTCGCACTTTTCAAAGCGCTGCACGCGAAAGGAAACACGCTCATCGTCGTCACGCACGAAGAGGAAGTCGCCCGCCACGCCCGCCGAATCATCCGCATTCGCGACGGGCTCGTCGCGAGCGATGAGGCGGTGACATGAACTCCCGCATTTTTAGAATGCCGCAGGACTGCGCGGGCCTTGCCGCTTGCGTCTAAAGGGCCGCTGAGTTAATAAAGGTCGCATGGTTGCCAAACTTTTTGCAGACCCTACGAAAGCCGCGTTTGTCCGCCCGGCACTCCTCGCCAACGGCGTCGAGCCCGAAGAGCGTATCATCGTGTGCAGCATGGGCTGGCAAGGCTACCGCGCACTCGACAAATCCCTCGGCGACGACCGCTCCGGGCCTCGGCTGTATTACCACGAGAACAACCTCGAAATCATGAGCACCTCATCGGAACACGAACGGATCAAAAAATGGATCGCCGACTTTATCGCTGATTTTCTTTTAGAGCGCGAAATCGAAAACATGCCGCGCGGACAAGCGACGATGACTCAGCTCGAAGAGACCGGTGCGGAGCCCGATGAATCCTGGTGTATCGGCGAGGAAAAGCAGTGGCCGGACATCGTGCTCGAAATCGCGCTCACCAGCGGCGGGCTCGACAAGCTGCAAATCTACCGCCGTTTTTCCGTGCCCGAAGTGTTGATTTGGCGGAACGACAAACTCGAAGTCCACGCCCTGCGCGACGGCGAATACGTGCAGCAAACTACAAGCACGATCCTCCCCGGCCTCGACATCGCGCTCATCGAGCGTTGCGTGGCCATCCCGCGCTGGCTAGAGGCCCGCCGCGAATTCCGCGCCGGATTAAAGTCGTAGGCGCGTTTCAATCTTCCCGCTTGCTGCAAAATTCCGACGCAGGCAGCCTGAATCGGATATGAACAATGTCGCAATCGAAGAAGCCATTGCCAACCTCGCCGAGGCTCCATGAGCGACCTGATTCTTCACACTCTCCCATTCCCATCCATCCAACGTCATGAGTAAAGCCAAACGAAGCACCATCGAAGTTCAAGGAACATCCATCGGAATTCTTACGCAGCCGGGTGGAGATTATATTTCGCTCACTGACATGGTGCGAAACTTCGATGGCGCGGGTGCGCTGATCGAGCAGTGGCTCAAGAATAAAGACACCGTCCTGTTCCTCGGTGTATGGGAACGCATCAACAACCCCGGTTTTAATTCCCTCGAATTCGAGGGAATTAGAAATGAAGCTGGTCGCAATAGTTTCTTTCTCTCCGCCAAAAAGTGGATCGACCTGACTGGGGCCAAAGGACTCGTCGCAAGTGCGGGGCGCTACGGCGGCACTTATGCCCACAAGGACATCGCCTTCGAGTTTGGCTCGTGGCTCAGCCCGGAATTCAAGCTCTACCTCATCACAGAATTCCAACGCCTCAAGGACGACGAAAACGACCGTCTCAAGCTCGGCTGGAACCTCCAGCGCACGCTCGCCAAGATCAACTACCGCATCCACACCGATGCGATCAAAGAGACGCTCATTCCGCCGTCTATCACCAAGGCGCAGACCGCACTCGTCTTATGCCAGCGAAGCCGACTTGCTCAATGTCGCCCTCTTCGGACAAACCGCGAAACAATGGCGCGATGCGCATCCCGGCGCCGACGGCAACATCCGCGACCACGCCCCGCTAGAACAGCTCGTCGTCCTCACGAGTCTCGAAAGCCTCAATTCCGTCCGCACGCACCGCAGCGCGTCTTTCCCCTTTCGCCTTGCATTCCCCCCCCCGTTCAGATTGTTCTCCGCAAAATCGGTGGTTAAAGAAAAAAGGGGGCAAAAAATATGAAACTCACGAAAGTCCGTGTCCAAAATTATCGGTCCGTCGAGGACAGCGAAGAGTTCGAGGTCGGCGACCTCACATGTCTTGTCGGCAAGAACGAAGCGGGAAAAACGGCTCTCCTCAGCGCAATGCGTGGCCTAAAGCCTTCGCAGCCATTTGAATTCGATGAGACCATCGACTATCCAAGGCGGTTTTCGACGCGGTTCGACGACCGCCATCCAAACGGCAAGGCCGAAGTGATTCGGACGTGGTGGCGTCTGGAAGCTGCGGACAAGGCGGCAGTCGAGAGGCGCTTTGGTGCCGGAGTGTTGAAGGGTGATGTGTTCCAAGCCTATTTCGGCTATCGTTATGAGGGGGGCAAACGCCTTTGGGACATTGAAATCGATAGCGCCAAGGTTTTGGCAAACCTCATCAAAAAGCACGCTCTCGACGCGACGGATTCCAACGTGTTGCATGGCGTGAGCGATGGTCCGTCCGCTGATAAGGCATTATCGGCTTTGGCTCAAAGAACCCCCAAACAAGACGCTCTCCTTCAAGACATCAAACAGTGCAGAGATTCGAGATTCACCCTCGGCGTGATCGATGTCTTATCGGAGCTTCAGCCGAAGTTCTTCTTCACCTCGCACTTCGAGCGAATGTCAGGCATGGTCTCGATTACCAAGCTGCAGCAGGACAAAGCGGCCAACACCGTCTCGGTTGGCGACAATATATTCCTCGCCTTCTTGGAATACGCGGGCACCACGATTGAGGAACTGCAAAAAGCCGAGCGCCGCGAGGCATTGAAGGCAACGTGTGAGGCTGCCAGCAACGAGATCACTGAGGAAATTTTCGAGTTTTGGAGTCAGAACAATGCCTTGGAAGTAGTGATCGAGATCGACAATGGTAAACCCAAGGATCCGGCCCCATTCGATGCCGGTATGGTGGTGGATATTCGTATCAGAAATACGAACCACAAGGCCACATTACCGCTGTCCGAACGCAGCGCAGGCTTCGTCTGGTTTTTCTCGTTTCTGGCCCAGTTTAAACAGCTCAAACAGACGCCGGGCAATGCCAACGCAATTCTGTTGCTGGATGAGCCAGGCCTGACTTTACACGGCAAGGCTCAAGGCGACTTACTCCGCTACATTGTCGAACGGCTGCTTCCAGACCACCAAGTCATTTTCACCACCCATTCGCCCTTCATGGTTCCGATGGATCGTTTGGCTGATGTCCGGATCGTGGAAGACGTGCTTATTGAGAAGCCGGGCAAGCGGTTAGAGGTCAAGGGGACCAAGGTTCGATCAGACGTGCTAGAAGTCAGCGACGACACGCTTTTCCCGCTACAAGGAGCGTTGGGCTACGAGGTAACTCAGTCACTCTTCATCGGCGCGAACACTTGGCTTGTTGAGGGACCGTCTGACATCCTCTATCTGGACGTGCTCTCGCAGGCTTTGATCAAGCGCGGGCGCAAAGGCCGCGATCCTAAGTGGACGCTGTGTCCATCGGGCGGCATCGACAAGATAGCACCCTTTGTGAGGCTCTTCGGAGGCAACCGCATCAACGTGGCGGTCCTGTCCGACATCGCTAAGGGCGACAAGGCCAAGATCGAGAACCTGAAGAAAGCTGACATTCTCAAGTCGGGACATTTGTACACCTGCGCGGATTTTACGACTCAATCTGAGGCCGATGTTGAGGACTTCTTCGAGGCAGATTTATTCGTTGAGATACTCAACGGAGCCTACAAGCCGCCCGCCGCCAATCTTGTAACCACGGCGTCGCTGACGGCTGCTGATACAACCCCGCGTAGTGTGAAGAAGGCCGAGGCCCTGTTTAGACTTATGCCGGCGTCAGTGGGGGAATTCGACCACTTTGGCCCGTCTCGCTGGCTCTTAGAGAACCCATCCGTGCTTGATGCGGATACGCCTGCGATCAACTTGACCTTGGACCGATTCGAGAAGGTTTTCGCAGCATTCAATGCATTGCTGGCTTGATACCTTCGCGAGAACTAGGGCACGCAGTTCCGGCGGCTTGAAGCCATGATCGCGACACTCATCACGACATCGTGTCGCGATAGGCACCCGAAACGACGGCCCGAAACGGTATCGCGACATGGATCGCGACATCATGTCGCGATCCCGAGGAAGTGGCGGTCTGGGCCTAATTTTCATTTAGACGCAAATCGCCGATCCCGATGAGCCTCAACGAATCCATAGTCGAAGACGCGGCCCTCCAATGGTTCGGGAAGCTGGGCCATGCGGTCGGGCACGGGCCGCAGTTCGCGCCGGGTCAACCGACAGCGGAGCGGGCTTCGTTTGGGAATGTGATGCTGGTGGAGCGTTTGCGCGAGGCCATTGGGCGGCTGAACACAGCCGCTCTCGGGGGACGGGCAGTTATTAAGCGTTACTTCAAAGCTCGGTTTGTGAGGACGATAGAACCATGAGCGACGAACCTTTGCCCAATTCCGAAATCATCCTCTACCAGACGGAGGATGGACGCACGCGCGTCCAGTGTCGCTTTGAAAACGCGACGCTGTGGCTGACGCAGGCGCAGATTGCTGAGCTGTTCGAGACGACGCCGCAGAATGTGACCCTTCACCTGAAGGGCATTTTTGCCGAGGGCGAGCTGGATGAAGCGGCAACTTGTAAGGATTACTTACAAGTTCGATCGGAAGGCGGGCGCGAGGTCTCCCGGAAGCTCCGGCACTACCGATTGGAGGCAATTATGGCAGTCGGTTTCCGCGTGCGCAGTCATCGGGGCACGCAGTTTCGGCAGTGGGCCATCGGGCGCTTGAACGAGTATTTGGTGAAGGGCTTCACCATGGACGATGAGCGGCTGAAAAATCCGCCGGGTAAGGGCCAGAAGGATTATTTCGACGAGCAACTGGAGCGCATCCGCGACATCCGGTCGAGCGAGCGGCGCTTTTACCAGAAGGTGCTCGATATTTACGCGACGAGCGTGGACTACACGCCGAACACGGAGATGTCGCAGCAGTTTTTCGCCACGGTGCAAAATAAGATGCACTGGGCGGCGCACGGGCAGACGGCGGCGGAGGTGATCCACACGCGGGTCGATGCAGGAAAGCCGTTCATGGGGCTGCAAACTACGCGGCCCGGCGGCATCATCCGCAAGGAGGACGTATCCATCGCCAAGAACTATCTCGACGGCGAAGAACTCGACACGCTGAACCGGATCGTGACCGCTTACATCGAGTTTGCGGAACTGCGCGCGCTGCAACGCAAGGTGATGACCATGCGGGACTGGATCACCAAGCTGGATGAGTTCCTGAAACTCTCCGAGCACGAATTGCTGGACCACGCGGGGAAGATTTCCGCAGAGCAGGCGAAGGTGAAGGCCGAGCTGGAATATGACCGTTACCGGGTGTTCCTCGATTCCCAGCCGCGTCTCGTCGATCGGGATTTTGAAAAGGCTGCCTCGGAATTGAAGAACCTGCCCAACCCGCCGAAGAAATGAGCGTGGCATGAACATCTTTTCCGAAATTTCCGAGGGCGTGCGCATCTCGTGGGAGGCGCTGCGCGGGAATCTCATGCGCTCGGTGCTTACGACCGTTGGCGTTGTTATTGGCGTCGTCACGGTCACGCTCATGGCGACGGCGCTGGAGTATTTGGACACGGCTTTTCGTGATGCGATTTCTTTTCTCGGCACGGATGTTCTCTACGTGGATCGCAACGAGTGGTTCATCGACAACAACAACAAGTTCGACCGTATGCAGCGGCGCGAAAAAATCTCGCTCGCGCAAGTCCGCGAAGTCGAAGAAGGGCTCAGCGGCGTGAGCGGCGTCGCGCCGACCGTCATGCAGGGCGCGGACGGGCTCCGCTACGGCGACCGCAGCACGGGCGGCGTTTTGATGATTGGGACGAACGAGCAATTCATCATCACTGGCGGCGCGTCGCTCGCGTCGGGGCGGTTTATGACAAAGGCCGAGGCCGCTGCGAACCGTGATATTTGCATCATCGGCGCGGACATTGCGGATAAGCTCTTTGAAAAGGAACAGCCGCTCGGCAAGCGAATCACCGTGGCGGATCAGCGGCTGGAAGTGATCGGCATTTTCGAAAAGCGCGGCAGCGTGATGGGAGGGATGAGCCTCGACAATCAGATCGTCATTCCCATTCAAAAAATGGCGCGCGGTTTTAAGTGGGACCCGAGCTGCGTCATCCAGATCAAAGTCGGCGACACCGCGCGCATCCCGGAAGTTCGCGACGAGCTGCGCGGGCTCATGCGCAAGATTCGACGCCTGCCGCCGGGGCGCGAGGACGACTTCGCGATTAACCAATCCGAGGCGCTCGCGTCTCAGTTTGGAAAAGTCACGGCCATCATCGCGACGGCGGGATTTTTCATCACGGGCCTTTCGCTTTTTGTCGGCGGCATCGGGATCATGAACATCATGTTTGTCTCCGTCGCCGAGCGCACGCAGGAGATCGGTGTGCGCAAAGCCATCGGCGCGCGGAACCGCACGGTGCTGCTGCAATTTCTCATCGAAGCTGCGGCGATTTGTCTGCTCGGCGGAATCCTCGCGGTCGGCATCACGCGCGGCCTTGTCGAGATTGCGCGGCTCTATTTACCAAAGGTCGCGATGTCGTGGAGCGTCGTCGTGCTCGCGCTCACCGTGGCCGTCGCGACGGGGCTCATCTCGGGATTTTTACCCGCGTGGCGTGCGGCGCGGATGCGGCCAGTCGATGCGCTGAGAAAGGACTAAATGAAACGCCTTCTCGCCGAACTCCGAGAAAACATCCGCATGGCGCTGAGCGCGCTCGCGGCCAATAAACTCCGCTCCGCGCTCACGCTGCTAGGCGTGATGGTCGGCGTGTTTTCCATCATCCTCGTGATGACCGCCGTGCGCGCGATGAAGAACAACATCGAACGCGAAATGGGCGCACTCGGTAGCCGCACGTTTGCCGTCACGCGATTTCCGGTCGTGAATTTCGAAGGCCCGCACGGCTCCATGCGCTACTACCGGCGAAAAGAGATCAGCCTTCAGCAAGGTCAACAATTTCAGAAAATCGCGGACTTCGCGCCGGTCGTCGGGCTGCATTCGCCGTTCGGGAGTTTCGCCGTCAGCTCGCGCTTTGCCGAGACGCCGCCGAACGTCCCCGTGGAAGGCGCGACGCCCGGTGTTTTCCAAACGAACAACTGGACGATGGTCGAGGGTCGCCCGCTGCTCACCGCCGATGTCGAGTCATCGCGCGATGTGTGTGTGATTAGCGTCGAGCTTGCAAAGACGCTGTTTCCGCTCGGATCGCCGGTCGGCCAGCGGGTTAAAATTGAGGCGATCAATTACACCATCGCCGGCGTGTTGGAGCGCGTTGGCTCCAGCGAAGCGAAGGCGCTCGTCGTCATTCCGATCACCACCGGGCTCAACCGTTTTGGCCGCCGTCGCGACGTGGGCATCCTCGTGCAAGCCGCCACCGTCGAAGCGCTCGGCGACACGATGGAGCAAGCGCGCGGCGTCCTGCGCACGCTGCGCAAAGTTGCGCCCGGCGAGCCGGATGATTTCGAGATGCTCACGAGCGATTCGCTCATCAAGCAATTCAACGACGTCACCTTCGCCGTGCGAATCGGCCTCGCCGTAATCAGCTCCATTTCGCTGCTGGCTGCTGGCGTCGGCATCATGAACATCATGCTCGTCTCCGTCACCGAGCGGACCCGCGAAATCGGCGTCCGCCGCGCCATCGGCGCGAAGAAGCGCAGCATCATGTCGCAGTTCATCATCGAGGCCGTCGTGCTCTGCGAAATCGGCGGACTGCTCGGCGTCATCCTCGGGTTCGCCGGAGCGAATGCAGTCGCCGTTTATCTGCTCAAAGTCCCGCCCGCATTCCCCGCAGACTGGGCGTTCTTCGGCGTCGCGATCTGCTCGGTCGTCGGCATCATTTTCGGCAGTTACCCCGCGTATAAAGCGGCGAACCTCGATCCGATCGAGTCGTTGCGGTACGACTGACGCACGACCGTGCAAGCCGCCTGCTACTCCACCGTCACGCTCTTCGCGAGGTTGCGCGGTTTATCCACGTCGCACCCGAGCTTCACGGCGGTGTGATACGCCAAGAGTTGCAGCGGAATCGCAGTGAGAATCGGCGAGAGGTAGTCAGGACATTCGGGGATGGTGATGATGTCGTCGGCAACACGCCGCAGCGCTTCTTCGTGGCCTTCGGTGCCGATGGCGATGATTGGCCCTTTGCGCGCGCGCACCTCTTCGATGTTGCTCACGTTCTTCTCAAAAACAGAATCTGCAGGCGCGATGACGACAGTCGGGAGTTCGGGCGTGATAAGCGCAATGATGCCGTGTTTAAGCTCCGCGCTGGGATGTCCGCTGGCGTGGATGTAGCTGATTTCCTTCATCTTCAGCGCGCCTTCGAGCGCGATGGGATAATTAAACTGCCGCCCGAGGAACATCATCGCCTGCGAGTGAGCGTATTTGTCGGCGATGCTGCGGATGTGTTCGTTTTGCGAAAGGATGCGCCGAATTTTGTCGGGAAGCGCTTCGAGTTCCTCGATGATCCGCAGTCCCTCGGTCGTGCTCAAATGACGGATGCGCCCAAGCAGCAGCGCGATGAGCGTGAGAATCGTAACTTGCGAAGTGAACGATTTCGTCGCCGCGACGCCAATCTCCGGCCCTGCGTGCATGTAAGCGCCACCGTCGCTTTCACGGGCGATGGTGCTCGCGACATTGTTGCAAATGCCGAGCGTCCGAAGACCTTTGCGCTGCGCCTCGCGAAGGGCGGCGAGTGTGTCGGCTGTTTCGCCGCTTTGGCTGATGCAAAAAACGAGCGTGTTCTTTGGCAGCGGGAGCTGTCGGTAGCGGAACTCACTTGCGAACTCCACCTCCACCGGAATATGCGCCAGCGCCTCGATGATGTATTCGCCGCACATCGCGGCGTGAGCAGCAGTGCCGCAGCCGGTGAGGATGATGCGATCGATATTGCGCAGTTCCGTGGGAGTCATGCCCAGGCCGCCGAGCTTCGCGGTGGCGTCCTCACGCGAAAGACGCCCGCGCATCGCATCGCGAATCGTGTCGGGCTGCTCGAAGATTTCCTTGAGCATGTAATGAGGATAATCGCCGAGGCTCACGTCCTCCGCGGAGAACTCGACCTTCGACACTTCATAGCCGCTCGCACCGCCGAGCAGCGATGTGATTTCAAAATCGTCCGGCCCCAGCACAGCGATGTCGAAGTCCTTCAAATAGACCGCTTCCCGAGTGTGCGCGACGATCGCGCTCACATCGCTGGCGAAAAAGTTTTCCCCTTTTCCCACGCCGAGCACCAACGGCGAGCCGCGCCGCGCGCCGATGATCACGGACGGCACATCGGCGTGCATGAGGATGATTCCATAAGTCCCCACGACATGCGTGAGTGCCTCGCGCAACGCAGCCACGAGCTTCGCGCTACTCGGCGCGTCGGGGAGCGCGTCGTAGTGCTTGCCGATCAAATGGGCGAGCACTTCGGTGTCCGTTTGGCCTTTGAACTCATGGCCTTCGCTGGTGAGCTGATCGCGCAGCGGGCCGTAATTTTCGATCACTCCATTGTGGCAGATAAAAAGCCGGCCGCTTTGGTCGGAATGCGGATGCGCATTTTCATCCGTCACGCCGCCATGCGTCGCCCAGCGAGTGTGCGAGATGCCGACGTGCCCGCCGACTGGCGATTCCGCGAGGAGCGCCGCGAGATTCGCGATGCGCCCGACTTTTTTACGCACTTCGATTTTGCCGTTCGCCAGCGTTGCGACTCCGGCGGAGTCGTATCCGCGATACTCCAGCCTCCGCAGGCCGTCGAGTAGCACAGGCACCGCGTCATTCTTTCCGATGTATCCAACAATTCCGCACATAAGGGTGCGACCTAAGCGCCTCGCCGGGAATCATTCAACGGCGACATCGTGGAATCTCATCCGCCAGCCCGCCGCAAAACTTATTGTTCGACTCACGCGCGCACTTCTTTATCACTCACAGCATGAAATTCCTGCCAATAGCCGCATTCATCATTGCCGCCGTCTGCCCAGCCTTCGCGCGAGACCTCACGGTATCCACGAACGGAGCCGGGGCCGTCGAGCGCTCGGGAGTGGACGACAACAACGTCTCAAAAGCGAACCTCATCCTCGAAGCCAACGGGTCATTCACCATCGGCCTCGTGGGCAATGTGGACTATCGGTTCAAAGGAACATGGCAGTTGGTGAGTCGCGACGCCATGCGGCTCAACGTCACAAGCGCGTTCGGCAAAGACGCCGCCGGAACGGGAACGCTGGACCTCGATGATCGCCGCTCCGGCCCGGTCGTCGGCAGGGTCAGTCTTACGGGAAATGGCCGCGCGGGTTCGTTCAAAGCGCGGTTCCAAGGCGAGCGTGAAGCATTCATCCAAGTCCCTGGCTACACGCGCCCTCCGCAGGCACCACCGCCGGTGCTGGTGAACTCCGTGCGCGGCGGCTCGGGAAATCTGCGCATCAGCGGCCAGCAGCCGTACCGTCTTACCCACGCTTACGTGAACCTCAATGCGGATGGCTCGGCACTCGTAAACATCTACGGCGCGGCCACAGCGGGCTATGTCGGCACATGGCAGCCTGCGGGCCCGAACACATATCAACTCTCGGTGCGCGGCGGATTTGCTGGCGAACGCATCATGGGCGCGGTGACCCTTTCGCCCGGCGGGCGCACCTACACGCGGCTGGATCTGAGCGGCACCAGCCAGCGCATTTATTACTCCGTCGCATTCGAGCCCAACGCGCGCTAATCGCGTGGTCGCTGCGAACGACGCTTCGCTGTTTGACTCGGCATTTCTCGCCAAGCTCGAACAGCTTCACCTACTCACCCGCCGCCTTTTTCGCGGCGAGCAGCGGGCGGAACGTCGCAGTCGCCAGCTCGGGAGCAGTCTGGAGTTTGCCGACTATCGCGAATACTCGGAAGGCGATGAACTTCGAGCGATCGACTGGCCGGCGTACGCACGGCTGGAGCGGCTTTTTGTAAAGCTCTACGAGCAGGAGCAGGACTTGGCGGTGTGCTTCCTCGTCGATGTGAGCGCGAGTATGCGCTGGCAGCCGGAGGGCGGCGCGGGGTTTTCGAAATTGGACACGGCCCGCCGAATCACCGCAGCCCTGGCCTACATCGCACTGGCAAATCTCGACCGTGTAAGCGTTCACTTTTTCGCCGACGGTGTCGTGGCTGAACTCGGAGTGATGCGCGGAAAGGCGCAGTTTCACGGTGTCCTCGACTTCCTCCGCGATCCGCCTGCAAAAGCAGGGCCGACCAATTTGCTCGCGAGCGCCCGTGCCTTTTCCCAGCGCCAGAAACGCGGAGGCATCGTTTTTGTGCTCAGCGATTTTTTTGATCCTGCCGGATACGAAGAGCCGCTCGCAATGCTGCAACATGGGCAGTTTGAAGTTCACACGATCCAAATCCTCCACCCCGCCGAGCTTGCGCCAACGGCGACGGGCGACCTGCGATTGCTGGAATCCGAGACAGGCGCATCGCTCGAAGTCACCGCCAATGACGACGTGCTCGCGCGGTACCGCGAAGAAATCGCCGCATACAATGCGGCGCTCGAAGCCTTTTCCCGCAAGCGCGCCATCGGCCATGCGACTGTGACTTGCGACCTTCCGTTTGAAGACGTGGTCCTGAAAGCCCTGCGAGATGGAGCCATCCTGAAATGAGTTTTCTCGCTCCATGGGCGGTCTGGTTTCTTGCGGGTGTGCCGGTGATTGTGGCGCTGTATTTTCTCCGCTTAAAGCGCCGCGCAATCACCGTGAGCACGCATCTTTTTTGGCAGCGCGCGGTGAATCAAACGAGCCGCAACTCGTTCTTTCAGCGGCTCCGGCACTTGTTCTCGCTGCTCCTGCATGTGCTCATCCTGCTCCTGCTCGTCGGCGCACTCGCGCGGCCAGTCATCGATCGTTTTATTCATGGCGGCGCGAGCGTCGTGCTCGTACTCGACTGTCGCGCGCGGATGCAGGCGACCTCGCCGGATGGCACCGTTCGCTTTGAAAAAGCGCTGGCCGCTGCGCGCGGATACGTGCGCGAAGTGAACGATGCGCGGCAGTTTGCTATCATCAAATTGGACGCAGCGCCGTCTGTCGCCGTGCCGTTTTCCGGCGATGAAAAGCCCCTGCTCGACACGCTCGCGGCTGCAAAAGTCAGCGACGCCACCGGGGACATGGACGCCGCGCTCAGCCTCGCATCTTCGCTGCTCGATGCCCGCAGCGGGAGCCGCCGCATCATTCTTTTCAGCGACCGCGCGCCTGCGGTAGCGCCGCGTTTTCCGCTCACGACACACGCCATTCCGGCGATGACGGAAAATATCGCGGTGACTCGATTTGCCACGCGTCCGCTGCCTGCGAATCCCGAAACCAGCGACGTGTTGCTGGAGGTGCGGAACTTCGGCCAATCGCCCGTGATCACCAACATGGAGTTGAGCTACGACGGTAAAGCGCTGGACGTGAAGCCGGTAAAAATCCCGCCCGGCGCGACCATTCTATCGGTCTTCCCGACGCTGGCAAAACCCAGCCGCACATCGCGTGGCTGGCTCACCGCACGACTCGACGCGCCGGACGGGCTGATGCTCGATAACACGGCCTACGCGATGCTCCCGCCAGCGCGGGCAAAGCGAGTGTTGCTGATCAGCAAAGGCAGCTTCTTTCTCGAAAAAATGCTGGAGGCAGACATTACGGTGAAGTTCGAGTTGCTCACTCCCGACGCGTATTCGCCCGCGATTGGTGCGAAGTTCGCGGCGACGATTTTCGATGGTGAACTGCCGCCCGGTTTTGACCTCGCGAAGTCCGATGGGAACTTCCTTTTTATAAAGAGCACGCCGTTTCCCGCAGGAGCAGTAATCGACCAACCACTCGTCACGGATGTCGATGCCGCCCATCCCGCGACGCGCAACGTCAGTCTGCGCAATGTCACGATTCTCCACGCACAGACGCTCGCCATCCCGCCTTCTGCTGATGGCTGGCAATTTACCGCGCCGCTACGATCATTTGATAATGCGCTACTCATCGCCGGTCAGCGAAAAGCACAGCGACTCGCCGCGTTGGCGTTCGATGTCGCGGACTCCGACTTGCCGTTGCGCGTCGCGTTTCCCTTGCTCATCAGCAACACCGTCCATTGGCTCGCAGGCAATGAGCCCGACGCACTTCCATCGCTCATCGCGGGACAGACGCTCGCACTCGGCCCGACCCAAAAGGCGACGGCTCGCGCGCTCACCGCGTGGCCCAGCGATGGTGTGATTCCCGCGCCTACAGTCACCGGCGCGCTTCAGCCAATGAGCGATGGTTTTTACCAGATTGCCGACCCCGATGGAGCGCGCTGGCTTGCGGTGAATACTTTCTCCGAAGCGGAGTCCGCGCTCAGCGGCGGAGCGGACACTGCGCAGGTCGCACTGCCGACGACACTCACCGGCTGGCCACTGTGGCAATGGCTCGCAGTCGCAGCATTTGCGCTGCTCGTCGGCGAATGGTGGCTGCATCATAAAAGGAGGACGGAATGATCGAAATAGCCCGCCCGTGGATGTTCGCCCTGCTCGTCGCGCTGCCGCTGCTTTTGCTCGGGATGCGTCGCTCCATCGCGGCCTGGACTTCGCCGCAGCGCCGCATCTGCACTGCTGTGCGAATCCTCCTGCTTGCCCTCATCGTGCTCGCGCTGGCGGGCCTGCGGGTGCTGCGGCCTTCCTCGGAAACGTCGGTGCTTTTTGTCGTGGATGGTTCCGCATCCGTCTCGCCGGAGGCTGCAAATTCCGCGCGTGAGTTTGTCGCGAAGGCGCTCGCATCCAAGGGCCGCGGCGATAGCTCGGGCGTCATCGGGTTTTCAGAAAAGGCGACTCTTTGGCAGCCGCCAGCCGAGACTGCGCCGCTCGCGGACTGGCCTGTCCTCGAAAGCCGGAAAGCGACCGACATTGGCGCAGCGCTCGATTTTGCCAGCGCACTTTTTCCATCGGACCAGGCTCGCCGCATCATTTTGCTTTCCGATGGCAATGACACGACGGGCCGCGCTTCCGAAGCTGGCGCACGGCTTGCGGCATCGGGTGTCGAAGTGTGGACGGTCCCGCTGCGCAATTCGCAGAAGCCCGAAGTGCTCGTCGAACGCGTGGAAATCCCGCGTCGTTTGAAGCAAGGCGAGCCGTTTGATCTCACCGCGAATATCCGGAGTAATGTTGAGACAAAAACGAAGGTGCGCCTTTACCAGAGCCAGTTCCTCGTCGCCGAGCGCGAGATGCTGCTGAAGGCTGGCGACAACGAGTTTCGCGCGCCGAATCTCCAGCCCGATGGAAATTTCGTGCCGTTTGAAATCGAAGTAATTCCCGAGCAAGACACCGCTCCGGAAAACAATCGCGCATCGGCCGTGGCGAGTTTGCGCGGGCAGCCGCGTGTGCTCATCGTCGATGGCGATTCCGAAAAGGCGCGTCCACTCGCCGACGCGCTTCGCAACGCCCGCATCGCCGTGGAGGTCCGCGATGGACGAGGTGCGCCAAAGACCATCGACGATCTCCAGCAGTTCGATCTTTTCATTCTCAGCGACCTTTCCGCGCTCGGCCTCGCTCGTGCGCAGATGGAGCTGTATCGCCGATGGGTGCAGGATTTCGGCGGCGGCTTCCTCATGCTCGGCGGCGAAAATAGTTTCGGTGTCGGCGGCTATTTCCGATCGCCCGTTGAGCAAATGCTGCCCGTCCGCATGGAGCATAGCGACCGGCAGGAATTGCCCACCGTCGCGCTGCTGATCGTCCTCGACCGCTCCGGCTCCATGACCGCGCAAGTCGCCGGACAGACCAAGATGTCCCTCGCGAACCAAGGTGCCGCGCTCGCGCTGAATGTGCTCGGCCCGCGCGATTATTTCGGCGTGCTCGCAGTCGATACGCGTGCCCACGTCGTCGCCGCGCTGGCACGCCACGGCGCGAAGGAACCGGTCGCACAAAAAATCCTCTCCATCACCGCAGGCGGCGGCGGCATCTACGTCTATACTTCGCTCGCCGAATCATTCCAGGCGCTCCGCGACATCTCGGCGCGCATCAAACACGTCATCCTTTTTTCCGACGCCGCCGATGCCGAGGAAAAGAATGCCGGTGAGCAGCAGGACGGATCAAAAGGCAGCGGCACTTCCATCGACCTCGTCACCGCGATGGCTGCGGCAAAAATCACCACCAGCGTCGTGGCGCTCGGCTCCGAGGCGGATAAAGACACGGGCTTCCTTCGCCAGCTCGCCGAGCGCGGGCAGGGACGCTTTTACCTCACGAGTGATGCGACTACGCTCCCGCAGATCTTTTCCACCGAGACGCTGAAGGTCGCGCAGGCCTCGCTCATCGAAGAGCCCACGCTCGCCGTCCCGTCCGGGAAATCGCCCATCATCGACGGCATCGACTGGGCCCAAAGCCCGCTGCTGCTGGGTTACAACGCCACCAAGGCAAAACCCACCGCCGACATTCTCCTCGCCACCGAGCGCGGCGAGCCGCTGCTCGCGACATGGCGCTACGGCCTCGGGCAGGCCGCCGCATTCACCAGCGATGCGAAATCGCGTTGGGCCGGCGAGTGGCTCGCGTGGCCGGGCTACGGCAAATTTTGGGCGCAAGTCGTGCGCGGTCTTTTGCGGAAGAACGATGCCGCAGCGTTCGAAGTCACCACGCGTGAAAACGGCGCACTGCTCGATCTGCAAATCGACGCAGTGACGCCCGAAGGTGCATTCCGCAACCGGCTGCCGATCACCATTTCCACACGCGGCGAAGGCGACGCAACTTTACAATATCCCGCCGTGCAGTCTGCGCCGGGACGCTACAGCGCGAGCATCCCGCTGCCTGTTGAAGGCACCACGGTCATCAGCGTTAATTCTCCCGAACTCCCCGACGGCGGAATCGCGCTCGCCCATTCGCGGAGTTACCCGCGCGAGTTTCTCTCCACTGCGGTGAACGAGCCGCTTCTCCGCAGCATCGGCAGCCGCTTTGATCCGCAGCCCGCCGAGGTCTTCACGCCGAGCGAGCGCCAGATGCCACGCCGAAAAGTTCTTTCCGATTGGTTCCTCATCGCCGCGCTCAGCCTGCTCCCGCTCGACATCTTCCTCCGCCGTCGCACTTGGAAATGAGAGGCTGAGCTGCGAAAGTAGGACAGGTTTCCAACCTGTCTGGCTCGCCATTACGGGGCAGGTGTTCGTGACTTGCCCGCTGGGACAGGTTTCCAACCCGCCCTACCCCGCACACGATTTTACTCAGGAGTCCCGACAGGTCGGGATAGCGGCCTGGCAGTGGAGGCGGGCGCGGAGAGGCACAACGCCGCACCTTTCTGCGGAGCGTTTCCGTTTTCTCCTTACGAAGGTTCGATCCCGATCTGTCGGGACTACTTTCGCAAGCGAGCGCTCGCGTTCCTCGAAAACGCTTATTTTCCGTGATCTAAACAATCAGCACGTCAACCGGCGGACGCACGAATTGCCGCTCGAGTGCCGGTTGCGAAGCATCCTTGCATTAAGTAGCCGCCGGTCGGCGCGTCCCAATCCAGCATCTCGCCGCAACAGAAAACTCCGGGCAGTTTTTTGAGCATGAGTTGTGAATCGAGCTCGCTCCAGCAGACGCCGCCGGCGCTCGATATGGCTTCTGCGATGGGTCGCGGTTGTGTGAGCGGGATGCGGCAATCCTTGACCGCGCTGGCCAGCGATTCCGCGGAGTCAAAGGGTCCGTAATATTGCTCAAGAACAGCGCACGCAGGCGGAGGGAGCTTCCAGCGGACTTGCGCCTCGGCGAGAAAATTGCGGCGGGCCGACTCCATTTTTGCCACCAGCCGCTCAAGGGTAAATGTGGGTTTGAAGTCGATGAAGATCTCCGGTGCAGCCATCGCGCGAAGTGTGCGTCCGAGCTGATAAATGCAGGTTCCTTCGATGCCGTAGCGCGTGAGCATGAGTTCGCCGACGACGGTTGTTTCGCCAGCACGGACGTGGAGATTGTGCAGCGGCTGGCCCTCGACTGCGGCGCGTGTTTCGTTGGTCCAATCGCACTCCCATCCGCAATTCGCCGATCGGAGCGGCTGCACGCGGATGTCGTGCCCTTCTAGGATTCGGACCCATCCGCCATCCGACCCCGTCTCCGGCCACGAACCACCGCCGAGCGCGAGAATCACGGCATCGCATTTGACGGAAATCTGGTCGGAAAAATAAAGTCGAAGGTCCGAGTCGATGCCCGTCCAGCGATGGTTCATCACAAACCGCACGCCGAGATCCTTCAGCCGCGCGACCCAGCGACGCAGAAGCGGTGCGGCTTTTTTCGTCATGGGAAATACTTTACCCCCCGATGCAACAAACGTCTCCACGCCGAGCCCGGCAGCCCATTCCCGCATCGCCTTTGCGTCGAACTGCGAAAGACACTCGCGCCAAAATCCCGGCGGACCGCCCGAATATCGCGCGACGAAATCCTCAAATGCCGCATCGTTCGTAAGATTGAGCCCACTCTTTCCCGCAACGAGAAACTTCCGCCCGACGGACCTCTTCGCATCGTAAATAGTCACGGCGGCACCAGCGCTGGCAGCGACTTCCGCAGCGCGAAGACCGGCCGGACCTCCTCCGATGATTGCTATGTTTTTTGGGATGCTCACGTTTTGCGGCAGCATCCACGGAGCCGCGTGATGTTTCAACGCTCGACAGCACGATGCGTCTTTTGGAATGTGCGCGCCATGAAGCTTCGTCCATCCAGCATCTCCGCCGATTGGTGGGATTACACCTGCCTGCCGCTCGACCTCATCAATGACGTTTCGCGCCTTTCTCCGAAGGACATCGCGCAACTAAGCCGGTCCGGTTTTCGCGTGGTGATGTATGACACGCTCGAAGATTTTTACCTCGCCGAAGCGCTCGAATACATCACGGCGTGGAAGTCGAGCACTGCGGATAATCCAGTGGGCATCTGCGGGCCCATTGGGCCGACCGAGCAACTTCCGCTCGTCGCGCGGCTGGTGAACGAACTCGGGCTCGATGTGCGCAGCGGACATTTTTGGGGGATGGACGAATGGTTCGACGTGGAAACGGGCAAGGAAGTTCCCGCGTCGCACCCGCTGAGCTTCGAGAAAGCGGATCGCTCGATGTGTTTCGATCGCATCAACAAAAAGCTGCGGATGCCGGACAAGAATTTGCATTTTCCCAAGGCTGACACGACCGCGTACCGCGCAAGCTGGGACGCCGCGACGTGCGCGGTAATGCAAGGCGGGCAGGGCGATGTGAAGCATTGGGCTTTCAATGATCCGCTGCCTCGCCGCGGCAAATACAAAACGCAGCCGCCGACACCCGAGGAATACCGCAAGCTCCCGACGCGAGTGGTCGATTTACACCCGCTCACGATTGCTCAGAATGCGCGGACGAGTGGCGGCGGAAATATTTCGATGGTGCCGACGAAGGCGATCACGGTTGGGCCTGTGGAAACATGGAAGGCGAAGAAAGTCTCCATCTGGCAGGCCGGCACCCACGACAATCCATTTGGTCAGCGCCTCACGGCATTCATGATCAGCAAAAAACTCGCGAGCGCTTCCGTGCCGATGTCACTGCTCGCGGACCATCCGAACGTGCAGTTCAACTACTACCGCGGCGGCCTCGGCTCGTGCGCGGTGGAGATGCACTGATTTTACGCCGTCGGGATGCTGGCGCACAAATAGAGGACGGCCATTCGCACGGCTAGGCCGTTGGTCACTTGATCGAGAATCACGCTGCGCCCGCTGTCGGCGATGTCGCTGTCGATTTCCACGCCGCGATTAATGGGGCCGGGGTGCATGATCAAGCAGTCGCTTTTTAGCCTGCTTGCGCGCTCTTTCGTGAGGCCGAAAAGCGAGGTGTATTCGCCGAGCGAGGGGAAATATTCCTTCCGTTGGCGCTCGTGTTGAATGCGGAGGAGATTCACGACATCCACGCTTTCGAGGATGCTTTCGAGGTCGTGCGTGATGGTCACGCCGAGCGACTCCAGCGTTCGCGGAACCAGCGTGGGCGGCCCGCACAGCGTCACCTTCGCGCCGAGTTTCGTGAGTGCGTGGATGTTCGAGCGGGCGACGCGGGAGAACTGGATGTCGCCGATGATTGCGACGTGGAGTCCGCTCAGATCGCCATCCATTCGCTTCTTCGCTTCACAGATGGTGTAAGTGTCGAGCAGCGCCTGCGTGGGGTGCTCGTGCGCACCATCGCCTGCATTGATGACGCTCGCATTCAGCCGCTCCGCAAGGAATTGCGCGGCTCCCGCGCTGCTGTGGCGGAGGACGATGATGTCGGCGAGAAGCGCCTCAAGATTGCGCGCGGTGTCTTTGAGCGTCTCGCCTTTGGTGAGCGAGGATGTGGAGGCGCTGATGTTCACCACGTCGGCGCTGAGGCGAAAAGCGGCGAGCTCGAAACTGATTCGTGTGCGGGTGCTCGGCTCGACGAAGAAATTAACGAGCGTCTTCCCGCGCAGGGCTGGCACTTTTTTGATGTCGCGCGCGCCCACGGTTTTGAAATTGGACGCGTGCTGGAGGATGAAGCGGATTTCTCCCGCGCTGAGGTCGGCGATGGAGGTGAGGTCTTTGCGGGTCCAATTCATGGTTTAGGAAACGTGCGCGTCCAGCCAGACGCTGTCTTTGTTGAGCGGATCGGTCACCGCGAAGCGCACATACACGCGCTCGCCGAGGGAAGTTGGGACATTTTTGCCGACGTAGTCTGCGCGGATGGGCAGCTCGCGATGGCCGCGGTCGATGAGCACCGCATACTGGATTCGCGCGGGGCGTCCAAAGTCGGCAAGCGCATCCATCGCAGCGCGGCAGGTGCGGCCGGTGAAGGCGACGTCGTCCGCGAGAATCAGCGTCCGGTTTTCCAAATCATACGGCAGCTTCGTCGCGACGACTTCGGGGACGGGGCGGCGGGAAAGGTCGTCGCGGTGCATGGAAATGTCGATGACGCCGCTGGCGACTTCGGTGCCGCCGAAGTTCGAGACGAGCTTCGCGAGGCGTTCTGCAATGACGATGCCGCGACTTGGGATGCCGATGATGGCGACTCGCCCGAGGTCGCTATTGCGCTCGATGATTTCGTGGGCGATGCGATGCAGCGTCCGCTCGATGGCGGCTGCGTCTAGGAGGAGACGTGCGGTTGGTGATGGTGGATTGCTATTCATGGTTGCGTCCTTGGCGAACTCTCGGGTTCGCATTAAAAGGCGCTGACGGCGACTTATTTCATGTCTGCTTGCCTGCCTGTCGTTCGCGACGCCATTTTGCCCGGTAGTTGACGATCCAACTCAGGAGCGCTTTCTCGAAGCCGACATCGTGATTCGCGTTCTCGCTCAGGAACCACTTGTGCTCCAAAATGGCATTCCTTTCCGCGAGAAATTCGCGGTAGAGGAGGGAGCCTTTCAGTAGTTTGTTATCGGCGTCGCTCATCGGCTGAAGTGATGTCTTACATTGCCCGCATTTCCCGTTCCGTCAAGCTGTCGTATTTCACTGGTCGCTCCAGCTTAGAAGAAAAAGATTCGTTTTACCGCGTCTGCCCGATTGACCGCACAAACCTCCGCCGCTACGCCACGCCTCGCAATATGAAAACAACCGTCTTCCTCTCCGCACTCATCGCAATGTCTGCCAGCGCCTTCGCACAAAACGAAGCGCCTGCGGGATTCACCTCGCTCTACAACGGAAAAGACCTCGCTGGCTGGCGTGGCGGCGACACCGCCGACCATCGCGCATACGCTGCAATGGCCGATGCAAAAAAGCAGGAATGGACCGCCGACATGCTTAAACACTGGAAATCCGAGGGCGGCGAACTGTTGAACGACGGCCACGGCAAATACGCCACAACTGAAAAGGAATACGGCAATTTCGAGCTCCTCGTGGAATACAACATGGCCCCGAAAGGCGACTCCGGCATCTACCTGCGCAACGTCCCGCAAGTCCAGATATGGGACCACACCGACGACGACAAAGGCGCGATGGGCCGCACGAAAGGCAGCGGCGGTCTATGGAATAACAGCCCGCATGCGCCCGGAAAAGATCCGCTCGTTCTCGCCGACAAACCAGCAGGCGAGTGGAACAAGTTCCGCATCGTCATGGTCGGCTCGCGCGTGAGCATCTGGCTGAACGACAAAATGACAGTCGATCACGCCATCCTCGAAAACTTCTACGACCGCAAAAAGCCCGTTCCTGCACGCGGCCCGATCTGCCTGCAAACCCACGGCGCGCCGATCAAATGGCGCAACATTTTCATCCGCGAAATCGGCAGCGAAGAAGCCAACAAGATCGTCGCCAGCAAAGGCGGTGAGGGCTTCGCATCCATCTGGAACGGCAAAGACTTCGACGGCTGGGGTGGCCCGGTCGATCAATATGAAGTCGTCGATGGCGCAATCCGCTGCATCAAAGGAAAAGGCGGCACGATTTACAAAAAGGAAGAATACTCTGACTTCGTTGCGCGCGTCGAATTCAAGCTCCCGCCAAATGGCAATAACGGCCTCGCCATCCGCTACCCAGGCGAAGGCAATCCGGCTTACGTCGGCATGACGGAATCGCAAATCCTCGCCGACGATTACAAAGGCATCGACCCACGCCAGGCCCACGGCTCGGTCTATGGAATCATCGCCGCCGAGCGCGGATACCAGCACCCGATTGGCGAATGGAATTTTGAAGAAGTCACCGTCAAAGGCTCCACGATCAAAGTGGAACTCAACGGAACCGTCATCCTCGACGGCGACGTCTCCAAAGTCACCGAATTCATGGCCAAATCCGAACATCCAGGCAAAGACCGTAAGAGCGGCTTCTTCGGCTTCGCCGGCCACAGCGACCCGGTGATGTTCCGCAACATCAGCATCAAAAAGCTGAAGTAGGCCGCCGCGAATAACCGAATCAAAAAAACGGGCCATCGGAAAGGTGGCCGGGTTTTTTGCAATCATCGTCCCGTCCAAATGGGCCGCTCACCGTTCGAGCAAAGGTTTGGATTCCCGGATTGTATTGGTTCTCGTGGCCCAACTGCTTTTCCTACGTCCCGTGCTCCGCACGCTCACTCCTCAAACGGCGGTCGCTCGCCGGGGAAATTGAAGTAGTCCAATATCTCCATCGTGCGGTCGTATATTGCGCGTTCCGAAGCTCCCGCCCGCTCGAACATTTCGTTCATCGGGACAAATCCAGACGAGACGAACCGGAGAAGTTCCACGGGATCGAGCAAGACTTGCGAGGATGGCTCGCCGAGCTTGCTTCTGCCGGACAGTTCATCGAGGCAGCATAGCGTCATCATCAGAAAGCTCTCGGTTCTCAAGTCACAGAAAAACAGCCAGTAGGGCCACGCTTTCCAAAGCTCGCGGTAAAATGCACGGACTTCCCCGATGGCGTAAACTTCGACCGGTTCGTCGTCGTAGCCGTGTACCATGAAATTAAAGCGCCCCATCAGCGAGCCGAGTTCGGCACCGTCCGGTAATGCGTCTGTTCCAAAGCGCCGCAAGAATGGGCCGAGATCCAGCACTTCAATCTCAGGTCTTGGCAACACCAACCACAGCGGGTCTTTTGGATTCATTTTAGCGTTCCTTTTCGGCATGGTAGAGTTCCAGAGCCATTGCAAATTCGTCGTTTAAATCAAAGCCGAGATTTGTCTCGCCCGGTGCCGTCCGTTTCAATCCGGCATACAGGAGGCACATGATTTCCATGCCTGTGAATTCCTCAACGGGGACTGATTTCAAGTGATGTCTCGCGGAACTGTTGCCGTAGTCGATTCCCTCCTGTCCCAGCAATGCGGCCTCAAGCGTCAGCTTCTTGATCGCCTCCTCGTCCATCCGGTCGAACCGGCGCAACGCCGCGAGAAGAAACGGGACTGCTTCGCGGGATTTGCGCCGTAGCAGACCGGGATTGGTGACGCCGCCAAGGTTGCTGTCCGTCATCCTTTCGACGACCGTAAACGATCCGGGATCCGGCCGCCACGCGA
Source organism: Verrucomicrobiaceae bacterium (assembly GCA_043728745.1). Classification (GTDB taxonomy): domain Bacteria; phylum Verrucomicrobiota; class Verrucomicrobiia; order Chthoniobacterales; family Chthoniobacteraceae; genus SXWH01. Next base: position 21,596 of record JAYTMG010000258.1, on the reverse strand, counting down.
ACCACGACTCAATGCCGAGCAATTTCGCAACTGCATCGACAAGTTCATACTCTTTCCCCGGCCCGTCTGCGACCGATGAGTAAAGCGAGTGTATCTGTCGGGCGAGTCCCGCACAGCCGGTCGTCTCATATTCAGGGAAGAATTCTGCCGCTCCGCCGGAGAGCCCGTCCATGAAGAGAGCCATCGCGCCATTTACTGCGTCGTTCAATCGCAGGAGTGGCCCCGGAACCACGGACCGCGTTTTCTTGCTGAGTCCCATGCGTGTTGCGTTATGGAGTTGGAGGTAGAGGCTGCAATACTGCGCCTCCCTCATCGCCGGGATTTCCGCGATACGCCGCTCAATCATCATATCAATCGGTGCGTTGTAGAGAAGGCTGAGGGCGTCCCGCAGCAATTCACCCCCGAGTTTTAGCAGTCCGTTTTCATCGTGGCCGGACGACCGTGAAATCCTGCGAATATCCGGACGCATCGAATCCAGCGCCGCGTCGAGTCGCGTGTCATCTGTCGTGAACCAGCGGTTCATTCCTGCACTGCGAGCGCGGCTTTCCAGCAGGATGTGCCAGGACTCGTGAGCGGGAATGTGATGCTTCAGCATTTCTGCGGGCAGGTCATCCCGGAGTGAAATGAGATGATAGTCCCTACGATGTTTCCACGCCATCTGCGTGACTGCGCAGAGAGTGCCGTGAAGTTTCTTCGGTTCCACGGCAATTTCGCAGCCCGATTCTCCGGCGGCTTGTGCTTTCAGATCCTCGCTGATTTTGAATGTTTCGTCGGCCCTGTCGTTGGCTACGATGTTTGAAATCTTCAGGTAATTCTCGCGGGCGGCGTTCAGCATCGACCCCAGTCGCGCGTCCCGGCGATCCCCGCGTTCGAACAGTCCCCGCAGACACTCCAGCGCCTCAACAAACCGGCCTTCGTGCGTAAGGAGGATTGATTTTCCGTAGAGGGCGTTGGCGAACGTCGGATCAAGTTCCAGCGCCCGGTCAAAGTGGGACAGTGCTTTCGCGGGCTGCTTTTGCTCGAAGAAAATAGCACCGAGACTGTTTTGGACGATCGCGTCTCCTGGTGCGATTTCGGCTGCCCTTGCGAGAAAACGCTCGGCAGCCTCGATATCGCGTCCAGCCCGGGCGTAGTGGTTGCCGAGAACGATCAACGCCTGGTGATCGCGAGGGTCCACTTTCAAAACGTCCAAAAGCGTGTCCACCGATTCCGAAGATTTCCCCATTTCCACCAACACCATCGCAAGCTCACGGCGTGAATCCTGCCGATGCGGATCGAGTTCCAGCACCCGCCGGTAGATGTTCGCAGCTTTCTCGTATTCACCCTGGCGGGCACGCGCCGCCGCCTTCTTTGTCAGCCTCTCCGCCTCTTCCGCAGCAGCCGGGGGCGCCGGATGTGGACGCACGGTTACGATGTCACCCTCCACAGACACATCGGCATTGGCCGCAGCCTGGCCGAGGACCTCACGCAATCCGGCCACAAGCGCTTCCCCGGACAAATCGGCGAGCACCGCCGCGCCCGGCACGGATTTTTTGAGGTCAGTAATAGAAAATAAAAAATGCACAGCAGGAATGGCAATCGGGCACCGACGGATTTGTCGTCGAGGATGGTCGGTAGCCGAGGATAAAATCAAATAAAGTGCGGGTATTTATTCAGGAGGCGGACCCGGTTCACGAGCAGTCTGCGGCCTATTCGAGCGTTTTCATCACGCGTCCGTTACGTCCCTTTGCTGCTGGTGATCAGGCTGAACATCTTCCCGATATACGTCTCCGGTTCATCTTTTTGCAGGAGGACATGCGCCTTTGCAAAATCCTCGGGAGTCTTGAGTTTGTCCCACCAGTGAATCTGTCGGAAAGACGTCGTCGAGAGGATGAATGAATTCAGCACAAGGTCCGGCGCGGATACGCGCAGACGCGTTTCGAGTTCCTTGATTCGCTTGTGAAAAGCGATTTTTGGATCATCAAAGCCCTGGGTGTGCAGCAGGCCCTTTGGATCGACGAAGCTGACGTATTGCCGGCCTGCGTAGAGCAGCCAGACGATGAAATCGGGATAGAAGTTTCCCGCCTCAAAGAAGCCCATTCCTGCCTTGCTGCGGTTGCGGAGGAGGTAAAATTCCTTGTTCGCAAAGAACGTCGCCTCGCGCTCATGGTGCTTCTTTAGGTCCTCAATGAAACTCCACTCGCCGGGATTTAGCCCGATGGGCGAAAGCTCCACCACCGTATTCCCGGAGATGTGGATGAGCGGCTGGTAAAGGTGCGCATCCCAGCGCATGGCTTTGATCGCGTGGAATGTCACGGAGCCGAGTGCCCCGTCTTTCACCTTCGCGGCGAGGTCTTCGATTTGCTCGATGAGCGCCTGCTCGGATTTCTCGACTTGGAAAATATATTCGCCGATGAAATTCGCGTCGTTTTCATCCAGCAGCGCCACCTCGGCGTGCTGCGATTCCCACTCCTGCTTGCGGTGTTTGTAGAGCCGCTCGCAGTAGCCGGTGAGCAGGGCTCCAGCGATCTGCTGCCAGTTGCGCGTTCGGTCGAAATGCGTGAATTCCAGCTCCGTTTTCGGAATCTCCAGGCGATACCAATACGGGTCCGCAAGCAGCGCATCAATTTCACCGCGCTCGATGCGGAGATTGAAATACCCGCGCTCCGCTTTGAACTGCTGCAAGTGTTTCCAGAGCCGTTCGCGGTCGAGAAAGGCGAGCTGTGTTTTGCCCAGCCGCCCTTCGTGTAAATCGCCGGTGAGGTCGCTCTCGCGCAGACCACTCGCCTTCATGGCTTCAATGCGCGGATACCAATTCACACGCACCGGATGGCGCTCGAAATACTCCCGCTCGGGGTTCAGCGTCGGGCGTGGCGCATCGCGCTTGTAGTCGAGATTCTCCGGCACGCGGATGGTTTTCAGCTTCTTGGCCGCGATGTCTTTGAGCGTCGGCAATGCGGGCACAGGGATTTCCACCCATTCCAATTCCGTCTGCACGCCCTCGGTTTCGAGGTACTCACGGAATTTCTCCATGTAGTCCGCCTTCACGCCGAACACGTCGAGCGTCTCGACCAGCTTGAGGAAGCGCGGAGGGTTCAAATTATCCAGCTTGTCGCTGCGCTTGAGCGTCATGTTCCAGCCCTTGAGCCGGACGCCGCGCCCGAAGAGCTGGATGATTTCCGAGCCTTCTGATTTGCCGAGGTTCATCAGGCCGATGCTCGTCACGCGCCAGCTATTCCAGCCCTCGGTGAATTTCTTCGAGCCGAGCAGCAGGTGGATGCGCGAGTCGGGCCGCGACAAAACATCGAAAAGTGAGCGGGCAAACTCGTGTTCCGAAGTGGCGATGCTCTCGCGGTGCTTCTCGCACAATTTGTAGAGTTTCCCTTCGTCACCCACGTTGATGACACCAAACGGCTCATTTTCCCCGAGGCACAGACTGAGTTCGCCATCGGCTCCCTTGAGGTTGCGCACATGCAGCATCCCGCCGGTTGGCGCGTTGAAAAGCGTGCGCAGGATGTCGTCGAAGACCGCGGCTCCGCTCATCTTGAGCGTCGCGGCCAGATAATCGAATGCGCGGGCGAAGAGCTTTTCATTGGAGCGCCCCAGCAGTCCGTCCTGCGCCGTCAGCAGCGCATCCAGTCTGCGGATCGAGTCGGCCCGGCGCTTCACGAACTCCGCGAGGAAGAGCAGCACGCTCACGATGTCCGAGACCTCGCGGCCCGCCTCCAGCCGCACCTCATTCACGCTCCCGCCGAAGAACACCCACAGCGGCCTCTCCACATTGAACTGCGTGAACTCCTTCGCGTGGTCGTTGAAAACGCGGAGCTGCTGGTAAAACGAAAGCAGTGCAGCCGTGAGGTAAAGCGCACGCTGCTCCTCGGTAAATTCCCGCCTCAGATTATAGATGCGGTAGTGCTTCCCATAGCCGTCGCCGTGGAAGTGCCGGTAGCTGTAATCGAATAGCACCCAGCGTGCGTAATTTTGCTCCATCTTGGAGTCCTTCGCCGCCTTCACCGCCTGGCCGAACGTCGCGGAATACTCGAACGAAAATCCCCCCGCGCACAGCGCATCGCGGCGGCGCATCCACTCCTCGCCGGAGGAGCCGCGATGCCCCTCATCCACGAGCACGAGGTTGTTTCCCTCGAAGCTCTCCACCGCCACCGTCTTCTCCTTCGATTCATCGGCCAGCTTGCTCACATCAATGATTTCCACCACCTGCCCGGAGAACATCGTGCGCTGGCCGCCGCCGTCTTTGTCGAAAAGCTCCGCGTCGATTCCGGACAGCGCGAACTCCGCGAGATGCTGCCGCGACAGCCCTTCCTTCGGCGTGAGCAGGATGATTTTGTTCAGGTCGCGGCGACGCCCGGCGCGGTCGAGGTAGTGCAGGTATTGGAGGATGTGCAGGTGCATCAGCAGCGTCTTGCCGCTGCCCGTCGCCTGCCACAGCGCCAGCTTCCGCAAATCGTCGCGGCGGTAGGATGGCAGGCGATCCAGCTCCAGCTTGCCGTCGTTGAACTCCGCGACGTGCGCATTCAGGTCGGTCAGCAGCTTGTCCGGGTCGCGGAAGTAGTGGTCGAGGTAAATCTCCGTGAAGAGCAGCGCTATGTATTGAAAATACTTCCACCGCAGCGGCGCGGCGCGGCGGCGATTGATGAAGGCGGTGTGGCGGTGGATGTTTTCATCATACGCCCGCAGCAGGGCCACGGGCAGGCCCGGCAGCGGGGCCATCGCGCAGCGGGCGGCGAGCAGGTGGTGGAAAGTGGAGACATTCTCCGCGTCGCGGCCCTCGGCCTCCGGGCGGCGAAATTCCCGGTCGCACAGCGTGTGCAGGTCCTTCGCGCCGAGCTGGCGGAAGAGCCACTGTTGCAGCACCAGCTTTTCGTCAAAGCGGAGCTGTGGAGCGGCGGTGGTTGTGCGGCGTGGGCGAGGCATCGTCAGGAGGCGAGCAGCAGGAAGTCGAGGTCGGTGAATTTTTGAAACCCCCGGTCGAACGACACCAGCCGCAGACCGGCCACACTGGCGAAGGCGGCGAGGTAAGCGTCTGTCCACAGATTCGGCGTCGTCGCGCAGGGGGCAGCGAGGGTTTTCAGCGTCGCGTCGAGACCGTCTGGCTCGTGGAGCAGCACGACTCGTTCGTCGGCTTCCAGCGTCTCCAGCGCGGCGAGGGCGGCGGAGGCGGGCAGCACGTCTGGTCCCATCACCTTGGCATTGCAGAGCAGGCGCAGGATGCCGAGGCGGGCGAGGCGGCAGAGCACCACTTCGGCGGGGTCGGCGGAGTCCCACCACTCCAGGGCCGCCGGGCGCTGGGCGTGGCGGCTCAGGAGCAGGGGGAAAATCACGTTCACATCCGCGAGGAATTTCACGGCAGCCGCTCTCCCTGCCCTTCCAGCAGCGCGGCCATGTCGTCATTCGAGAGCACGGGGATTTCGTTGCCTTTGCGGATGCTCACGGGCGCTTTGCTCATCCGGCGCGGCGAGCGCGGGGCGGGCTGGGCGAGACCGAGCACGAGGCGCAGTCCCTCGCTCACGAGGTCTTTCATCTTCCGGTTCTCTTGCGCGGCGAAGACTTTCGCCTGCCGATAGATGTCGTCCGGGATTTCGAGTGTCGTTTTCATACGTGCGGCGAGCGTTCCATATTTATGGGTTTCTGGCAAAGCCTCACTCGCACCCCTCCCACATCAGGCGAGGAAACTCCTCGTCAATCATCCGCACCTTCCACGTCTGGTCTTCGCGGCGGAGGTTTTCGAGGTGGTGGTCGCCGTTCACGTAGATGAGGGCGTATTCGAGGTCGCGGGTGCTGTAACCTTGTTTCGTGAACCACTCGTTCAGTGCCTCTGCATCCACCTTCGCCGTGTTGCGCCAGAGGACGAGGACGCGCTCGCCTTGCGGGTTTGTGCCGTCCACCACGCAGACTTCGCGGATGAAATCGGTGTGGCGCACGGTGAGGCCGAGTAGCCAGTTGAAGGTCTCGACGAGATCCACATTCACCGGGCGTGTCTCCCCGGCGGTGCCGGTGGCGGTTTGCAGCGTGTAGGAAAACGGGTCGGTGAAGGCGCTCACGTTCAGCAGGCTCGGGCTGCCCTGCGTCTCCAGCTCCAGCATGTAGCCGAGCGTGTATTCGTCGCGCACGGCGGGGCTGGCGGCTTGCAGGGCCAGCTCTTGCGCCTCGGGCCGGCGGGCGGGGAGGCGCAGGTTGTTCAGAGTGTCTTCGTAGCTCTCCAGCCGCAGCACTTTGCAGGCATGGCTCACGCCGGTGTTGCGGCCCTGCGGTTTGCCCTCCTTCCAATCCTTCGCGTAAATCACTTTCTTCAGCCGCGGCACCAGCACGGTGTCGAAATGCTCGCCCATTTCCACCAGCACGTATTTCCGCGTGCCGTTGTCTTCGCGGTTCAAATTGAGGACGGCATGGCCGGTCGTGCCGCTTCCGGCGAAAGGGTCAGCTACAACATCGTTTCCTGAAGTAATGAAACTGAGCAGATGCTCTACAAGTCCGACCGGTTTCGGATTCTTGAAAACCTCGCGAGACCCAAAAAGCGCCTCCAACGCATTGGCGGCAGTTCTGCTGTCCAACTCGAACCAACTCTTCATGCTGCCGCTGTATTCCTTCAGATATTCTTTGATTTGGACAATCTGCGTGTGGTCGTCACCGAACAAGATTTTCTCAGCCTTGAGCAGTTCCTTCATCCGATTTTCAGGATAGCGATAACCACGGGCTGGCTGCTTGCACGCCTTACCGGTGCGCGGGTGAATTACGTCATAGCGGTATCCTTCTTTGCCAGGATTGTGAACTTTCCTGCTTCCTGTGTATGGCCCATCTTCATCTACACGGTCGTAATGTGTGAGCGGTGACAACGACTCCTTGTGTTCTCGAATCCAATCCCGGAATTGCCTTTGGATGACCTGAACATCTGTAACTGAGCGGCTGATTTGCTCGTAGGTTTCCAGCATCAGTGCTTTCGTCGCGTCAGTCTTGTTCTCCCAGACTGGGGCGACGCTTGCCGCATCCTTCGCGTAGCACACGACATACTCGTGCTCCGTGGCGATGCGCGTCGGATTGTTGTCAGTCGCACCTTTCCAAATGACGGTGCCCAAGCGGTTGGCCTCGGAAAATGTCGATTCAAGAAGTATCCGCAGCCTTGGATGTTCGATGTCATCAATGCTGACGAATACCACGCCGTTGTTCGCGCAGATTCGCGATACGGCTCGAAGCCGCGCATCCATCATCGCAAGCCACGATGCGTGCTGGAACGCATCCTTGTAGAGGAAGCCATCGCCTCCGGTGTTGTATGGCGGATCGAGATAAACGCACTTCGCCAGACCGCCACGTTTTGAAGCAATCAACTGAATCGACTGCGAATTTTCTCCGTTGACCACTGTCCCACTTAAAGCCGCACCTTCATCCTCAATCCCCGCCATCACGTTCCGCCGGAACTCTTCGTCGAAGTGTCGCGTGTCCAGAACGAGGAAGAGGTTCTCTTTCAAAAACTCGACGGTGAGTGGCACGCTGTAGCCGGTGCGGCCGAGGTCGCCTACGATTTCATCAATGGCCAGCAGGCGCACCCATTCCTCGCGCTGTGCGGCGCTGGCGGCGACCTCCGGGAGGAGCGCGGCGGGCAGGCGGTCAAGGGTGATGAGGTAGTCGCAGCGGGTGACGAATTTCTTTTTGAGCCAGAGCTTTTTCTGGAAGTCCTCGACCTGCGCGAGGAAGCGGATGACGCGGTGGGCGATGGCGCGGATGGCGCGGAGCCGGGCCTGCTGCTGCCGCCAGTCCGCCTCGGGCGCGGCTTCGAGGTCGTCGAGGTGGAGGACTTCGTTCTTGATGAAGAAATCCAATTCGCGCCGGAGGAAGCCGCCGAGGTCCTTGTGGATGAAGTAGTCGAAGGTGTTACGGGCGGTGTAGTCGGCGAGGTGCTTCTCCAGCAAGCTGCGCTGCTTGTTTTTCTCGGTGGGGCGCAGTGCGGCGATTTCCGCGAAGGGGCCGCGGGCGCACTCGGCGAGAATCTTCTGCACGGCCTCGCGATTGAGCGTGGCTTGGTCCTTGGGCTTGGGCTTTTTGCCGTCGGCGGGGGCGTCTGTGGGCGTCGTTTGCGAGGGGGGCGTCTGTCGTGCGTCGGGGGATTCGGGTAGGATACCCGAATCGGCGGGTAGGATACCCGCCCTACCCGGCGCACGATGGTCGGCGGGGGCGGCGTCGCTCTCGGTGAGGGCGCGATATTCAAACCCCAGGGCCAGGGACTCGGGCGTGTGGGAGACGACGCCGGTGTGGATGAAGCGGCGCTCTTTGCCCGCGACGGCTTTGTTGTTGTCGCGCTCGGTGTCGGCCTCGATGAGCTTGAAGGTGACGGACGGCCGCGTGTCAGGCGTGCCGTCTTTCGGCGCGGGGCCGAGGCGGAAGGTGTAGTCGCGGAAGTTCTCGGCGCTTTTGATGTAGAACTGGTCGGCATTCGCCCAATGCAGCTTCACCTCCTCCCCCTCGTAGGGGATGGCGTAGGTGTCGCGCTTGTAGCGGCGCAGCGAGAGGAAGTCGCCGTCCTTGTAGTAGCGGGAGAAGAAGGTGGCGAGGTGGGAGAAGATTTCATTCTCCAGCTCGAAGGTGCTCCCGCCGGCACGCGCAGCCTCCTCCTGCAGCTTGAGGTATTTCGGACTGGTGGCCGGGTCCACACCGGCGCTTTCGAGCTGCGCCTTCAGCTTCCCGGCCTCGCCGTGCGCTGTGGAGGATTTGTCGGCGAGGAGTGCCTTGATGATCGCCTCGACTTCGGTCTGGAGCCCGTCAAGAAACCGCTCCACCTCGATGCGCCGTGCATTCAGGATGCGGTAGATGCCGAAGTCCAACTCGGCGGCAGCGTCGAGCTGGAAGAGTTCGGCGAGCTTGGCGCGGAGTTTTTGGAAAGTGGCGGACATGGATGGAGTGCGCGGAGGAAACTAGAAACTTCAGGGTTTGGGAAGCGCGTAGGGCGGTTATTCGTGAAGGCTAGTGCGATAAAAGTAGAAACGCGGTTGAGCCGACAAGAAAGTGACACAGTCCGTCCCGGCTGTGATTGGGTATCCTTCCAAAGAGGGGCCTATGGAGTTGAGTGCTTCCCGTGCGAATCACCGTTCGCACAGCCGGGACGGGCTGTGTCACTTTCTGCAATTTCACTTTTAATCACACGCACGTTCATCCGCCGTAGCGCTTGGTCAATTTCCCAGACTTCGTAATAAAGCCGTGCTTCACGAGGAATGCGGCAGCAGTTTTTTTCGAGCGCCGAATCGTTTTACATGCTGCGCGAATCTCAATGGATTCCTTTCTCAATTCTTTCGGCGAAATAGTCATTGTGCGTTGCGAATCTACACGACCATCCAACGAATCGTGAACAATGGCGAGATTTCTGTCTTTTGCTGCATCCGTTTCTCCAAGGCAGCAACGAGGGAATCGCGTTTCGCAGCTATCTCGTCCTCAATGTCGAATATCCCCTGGCGAAGTCTGCGCTTCGATTTTTCAAGCGTGGCGATTTGCTCCTGCATCTCGTGTTGCTCTGCGAGGGTCGGTGCTTGCCGGCTACGGCGCTGAAGTTCCCGAATCTGCCGCTTGGCATCTTCGAGTTCGCGTTGCGCTGCGAGTTCCATGTCTTCGGCCCACTGGTCGAGTTGGTCCCGAGCTTCTGCAAAGTGCTGGTTGTTTGCTTCGAGTGAGCGAGCGACGGTTGCCCCGACATGGCGCTGGGCTTCTGCCTTTAGCCGCTTGGCAGTTTTTGCATCGGGCTCGCTGCCCGGCTCCGATGAGCCGCCTACGGTGAAAAGCCGGATGCAAGTTTCCTGATCTAAATCGCCCCCTTCATCGTCAAACGCCGAGAAAAGAAGACACTCTTCGCGTTCGAATGAATCAATGCGGAGATGCTGGAGATGAAGCCATCCCGACTTTCCATTTATGGCCTCGATGATGGAAATCTTCGTTGGGTGATTGCCGACATCGAACGTGATAGTTGCCACAGGGCACTCATGAGCTCGCCCCTGCGAAACGACAAACTCCCCGAGCGGATGATTGAGCCGATAAAGGAACTCGCCGGGGATGTTTGCGCGGCCCTTTGAGATCATCACGTAATCGCCGGGGCGTGTTGTATCAATGGGAGACGAACTGAGCGTGAAGCCGAGAGCCTCATCATCAAACGCCGCCCGCTCGCGAAGCTCAAAGCATGTGAGCGCCCAAAACATGCGGCCAATCCGGTCGAGCTGGTCGCGTGCGCCTGCGAGATTCATTTTCAGACGCTCGTGGACATCTTCATCGAAGTTCTCAAGCAACTGCCTGCGAGTCTCGGTAAGCCGCGCTTTGATTTGCACATCCAGCTCTAATTGCAGCGCGTCAAACGCGTCTGTAATTTCCGTCTGGCTGCGACATTGCTGACAAATCTCAAGCACACGGCGCTCGAAATCGACGCCGGATTCAATCGTTCCCAAGACCTCATCTGACGCGCCAAACACGCCTGTAAAGAGATGGAATTTGCTCTCCAAAAGCTGATGAACACGTTGATCGGCTTCATTGCGTTCATTGAGGAAATTGATAACGACGACATCGTGTTTCTGGCCGTAGCGATGGCACCGCCCAATCCGTTGCTCGATACGCTGAGGATTCCACGGAAGATCGTGATTCACAATCATTGCACAGAACTGAAGATTGATTCCCTCCGCTGCTGCTTCCGTGGCAATCAGTATCTCCGCAGAGTCACGAAATCGGTCAATAATCGCGGTGCGGAGGTCCACAGCGCGTGAACCAGTTGCGCGACCGCTGGTCTGATTTTCAGCGAGCCATCCTTGATACACTGACACGGAATCAGGGTCGGTATTGGTGCCGTTGAAAGTGAGCACTTTCCCCGCGTAGCCATTCGCTTCCAGAAACTGCCGCAAATAAGCCTGTGTGCGCCGGGATTCAGTAAAGACGACGACCTTTCTTGGTCCCGGTGGGTTCATCGACTCCATTTGCGAGAAGCCGATTTCGAGGGCCTTCAACAGAGCACGAGTCTTGGTATCGACGCCCATGCTACGCGCCCAACGGATGTAATCTTCGAGTTCACGAATTTCGCGGTCCATTCGTCCAAAGTCGATCGGAACAGGACCACTCTGAACATCGGCCTGCGGTGAATCGAGCTCAGCAACTTCATCGTCGTAATCTTCGAAAAGCTCATCGAGCAAATCCGGGTCGATGTCATCGCCCGCGATGAGCTGCTCGACTGCGCTGGCATTTTGCCGTGCTTCTTCACGCACTCGCCGTAGCCGTTCAAGCATGATTTCCAAAGTGCCAGCGAGCGCACTGGGAGAAGATGCGAGCACCTTACGCACGATAAGAATGAGCAAATGCCGCTGCCCACTTGGAAGCGCATAGTTTTCCTCTCGCTGAAGAAATGCCGATACCGCTTCGTAAAGCTTGTGCTCATCGTCGCTCGGTGTGAATGGCCGCGTGATGAGTCTGCGCTGCGTGTATTTGACGTATTCCAGCACGTCTTTGCGCAACGTCCGCCAACAGAAAGAACGCAATCGCTCACGCAGCCCAACAAGGTCGCCGCCAGCATTTGCATACCGGGTGCGAAACGATGGCAAATCGCCGAAGAGCTTTTCATCAATGAGTGTCGAAAGTCCGTAGAGTTCGACGAGTGAGTTTTGCAGCGGTGTTGCCGTGAGAAGAATCTTTCGCCGGTCCGCCGTTGCTTTACGGATGGCCTGTCCAAGACGACTGCTCTCGCGGTAAGCGTTGCGGAGCTTGTGAGCTTCATCAATGACAACGAGGTCCCATTCGACCGGGCCAATCATGTCAGCACAAGAAGCCGCGTAGTGGAGCGAAGTGATAATTACGGATGCCTGACGAAACGGATTTGGAATACCCGCTTTCTGTGATTCCCGATACGTTTTCGCGTCGAGAATGACAGATGGAAGATTGAACTTCTCAGACAACTCCAACCCCCACTGCTTTCGCAATGATGCAGGGCAGATAATCAGCAGCTTCCTCTTCCGCTCCGCCCAATACTGGCAAAGCACCAACCCGGCTTCGACTGTTTTGCCCAGCCCTACTTCATCGGCCAGCAAAACGCCTTTCGCTAACGGTGAACGGAGTGCAAAAAGCGCGGCTTCGATTTGGTGCGGGTTCAGTTCCACGCACGCATCAAACAAAGCCCGCCCAAGGCGGTCCACTCCAGTGCCGCCAACACGGCTCAGCTCATGCGCGTAGAATTTAGCGTGGTAGTCGGTGAGAGTCATGGTTCGCTCAATAGGGATTCGAGTCGCGGCTTTGGGGGATCTGACCTTCATGACTGATTCCGTCGAGATGAAAGTCAACAAGGTCACGGAAGCAACCCGAAGGGAAGCTCCTTACTTTGCAAACAATGCTGACCCAGACCTGGAGAAACTGGGTGCGGAACCACAATGACTGGCTCCGCAACCCATATCCCTTTCCCCTCGCCCTGCTCCGCAGAGCCTACCTTGCCGAAAGCGGCGGCGGGCCTTTGGGCTGGTCGCGCCGCGTGGTGTTTTGCGCAGGGAAGCTGTTTTGGATGATCTCGCGGATGCGCAGTCCGCGGGTGATTTCGCTGGTGAAAAGGTCGAGGTTTCCGTCCGGCCCGACGACTCCGAGGACCATGTCGCTGGTCAGTCCGTACGCTGCGGCTACCGCGGGGCCGTTGTTTGCGACGACGAAGGGCACATTGCTCGCCACGCTTTCGCCGCCTTCGCTGAAGGCCACGACGAAGACCGTTCCGCGGCTGGCGAGTTCGCGGTAGTTGTCTTCGATATTTTGCACCTGCTTGCGAAATGCGCGGGTCTTTGGGCTCTTCGCGACGATGACTACGACGGGCTGGCCGCGCAGGCTACGCGATGATTTCATTCCGCCGATGCCGGAAAAGGAAAAATCGGGCGCGGGACGCACGACCGGGCTCGCCGCGTTGGCGGTGGCGAATGCGAATACGAGTAGAGCGGTGAGCGTTTTCATCGGCATCAGACCTTCATGATTTCGGCGTCTTTATGGGCGAATGTTTCGTCCACTTTTTTCACGAAATCGTCGGTGAACTTCTGCACATCCTTTTCAAATCCCTTCAAATCGTCCTCGGTGATTCCTCCGTCTTTTTCCGCTTTTTTCAGCGCGTCCATCGCCTCGCGACGGCAGGAGCGAATGCGGACGCGGGTTTCCTCGGCGATGTTTTTGCAGGTCTTCACGAGGTCGCGGCGGCGCTCTTCGTTGAGCGGCGGAATGGGAAGGCGGATGACCTTTCCGGCGACGACGGGATTGATGCCGATATTGCTTTCGCGGATGGCTTTTTCGATGGCCTGCACGGTGCCGGGATCGAACGCATCGACGACGAGCATCCGGGGCTCGGGCGAGCTGATAGCGGCGCACTGTTTGAGCTTCATCATCGTGCCGTAGCATTCCACGTCTATATTCTCCACGAGAGCCGGCGAAGCTTTGCCCGTGCGGATCGCGGAGAACTCGTGCTTCATGTATTCGGCGGCTTTTTCCATGCCCTCTTCGGCATTCATCAAGATTTCATCAGGGTCCATAGTAGTGTGTAGGTTGTTGGAAATTTACTCGGGGATGACGAGCGTGCCCACTTTTTTTCCGAGCACGACATCCCTCAGCGCATTCGGGGCGAAAAGGTCGAATACGATGATCGGCAGCCGGTTCTCCTGGCAGAGCGAAAATGCGGTCGCATCCATGACGCCGTAGCGTTTTGCGAGCGCTTCACCGTGGGTGAGTTGATCGATCTTTGTTGCCTTGGGATCTTTGTTGGGGTCGGCGGTGTAGATGCCGTTTACCTTCGTCGCTTTGAGAACAATATCTGCGCCGATTTCATTGGCCCGCAACGCGGCACCGGTGTCGGTGGAGAAGAAGGGATTGCCGGTGCCTGCGACGAAAATCACGACGCGCCCCTGCTCCAGATGGCGCACTGCTTTCCTGCGGATAAAAGGCTCGGCGACCATGTCCATGCGGATCGCGGTTTGCACGCGGGTCTGGACGCCAAGTTCTTCCAGTGTGGACTGGATGGCGAGGCCGTTGATCACCGTCGCGAGCATCCCCATATAGTCCGCAGTGGTGCGTTCCATGCCGCGATGGCTCGCGGTCAGTCCGCGCCAGATATTTCCCCCGCCGATGACGATGCCGATTTCCACGCCGAGTTCGTAAATCCCGAGGATGTCTTGGGCGAGTCGCTGGACGATCTCTGGCGAGATGGTCTCGACGGAATTTTTCGAGCGCAGGGCTTCTCCGCTGAGCTTCAGCAGAATGCGTTTGTATTTTGCTTTGGCAGTCTTTTTCGGCATGGCGCGAGAGAAGAGCGCAACGGCCCTCGAATGGGAAGAGAATCCGCGCGAGTGAGGGCTGGTCTTTTTGCCGACAAGCTGCCCGAATGCGGCGCGACAATGCTCCACACGATACAGCCCGAAACGCACGGTCCCCTCGGAAAGCCCATGGCGGCCGCCGTGCAAGCGTGCGTGCATTGTGGTTTCTGCCTCGCCGCGTGCCCTACTTATAAAGAGCTCGGCCAGGAGATGGATTCGCCGCGCGGTCGCATCGTGCTGATGAAGCAAGTGCTCGAAGGGACGCTGCCCGTCGCGGAGGCGCTCCCGCACGTCGATGCGTGCCTCGGCTGTCTCGCCTGCGAGCCTGTGTGCCCGAGCGGTGTGCAGTATCGCGACCTCATTTCGCCATTCCGCGCCATCACGGAAAAGGACCGCCGCCGCCCGCTGCTGGAGCGTGTGCGACGGTGGATGATCTCCGCGACGTTGCCGTATCCCCGCCGTTTTCGGTTGGCGGCGTGGCTGGGGAAATTGGGCAAGGAGTTCTCCCCGCTGATGCCGAACTCAATGCGTCCGATGCTCGATTTGCTCCCGCAAAAACTACCGCCAGCGCAGCCGCTCGCCGGGATTTATCCCGCAATCGGCAGCCGTCGCGGACGCGTCGCGCTGCTCGCCGGTTGCGCGCAACAAGTGCTGGAGCCGGACATCAATTTCGCGACCATCGAGGTGCTTTGCCGCAACGGCATCGAAGTCCTCGTTCCCGCCGCGCAAGGCTGCTGCGGCGCGCTATCGTGGCACGTCGGAGACATCGAGAGCGCGCGGATGTTTGCGCGGCAAAATTTGCGCGCTTTTCCTGCGGATGTGGATGCCATCGTCACGAACGCCGCAGGTTGCGGCAGTGGGCTGCACGAATACCATCTCATGCTCGCGGGCGAGCCGGAAGCGGAGCAGGCAGAGCAATTCCGCCATCGGGTAAAAGACGTGTCCGCATTTCTAGCAAACGTCGGACTGGTCGCGGAATTTCCAGTCGGGAAAAAGTGCCGCGTCGCCTACCAAGACGCCTGCCATCTTGCCAACGCCCAAGGCGTGCGCGACGAACCGCGTGAACTCCTGCGAGCTGTGCCGGGGCTGGAACTTATCGAACTGCCCGACGCCCATCTTTGCTGCGGCAGCGCCGGGACTTACAATATCGACCAGCCGGAAATCGCCGCCCGTCTCGGCGCAGCGAAAGCGAAAGCCGTGATCGATTCCGGCGCAAAAATTGTGGCCACGGGAAACATCGGCTGCATGACGCAACTGCGCGCGCACCTCGCCGGGCACGGCATCGAGGTGCGTCACACGATGCAAATTCTGCGCGATCAATATGGCTCCTTTGCCTGAGATGCGCGGGCGGACAATTCCGGTTCGCTTGACACTTCACCGAGGCGGGCTCCATTATACGCAAAATTTGAATACTAATTCTCACATCGACCAGCCATCGGCTGGCCCCGGTCTTGAGCCAGCTCTCCTTTCCCTTGCTCCATTTGCACTCGACCCTCAGGACACGCCCGCGTTTCGAGCGGAAATCGACTGAGACGCAGAGCCTGCCACTCGGCGGGCGCTTTAAATAATACACCACACCTATGGGTCCATCCCTTGAAGTAAATCGCCCCCGTAACGTTGATTGGAAACGAGCCGCCGCGCTGCTCTACGGAGACTGGGGCACGTCGAAAGCCTACGTCATCGGCCTCGCTTTCGTCGCCGCCGGGTTTGCATCGCTACCCGTCATCATCGCCGTCTGCGTACTCACGGCCATCGTGGGCTACAACTACTCCATCGTTTGCCGGAATTTCCCGGATGGCGGTGGCGTTTACTCTGCGGCGCGGCAGACGAGCCGCCTTCTCGCGGCAGTAGGTGCGTTGCTTTTGATCGCAAATTTCCTCGTCACCGCCGCACTGAGCGGATGGGCGGCGATGAGCTATTTTGGCGTGCCGGAGAAATGGATACCCATCGCGACGATGAGCTCGATCGTTTTGCTGGGTGCCGTGAATTGGTTCGGCCCGAAGCATAGTGGGACGATGTCCATAGTCATGGCGGTGCCAACTGTGATCATCGTAGTGCTGCTTCTCGGCATCACCATTCCTTTCCTCACCACCGGCTCGCTCCGATGGCCGTCTGAAGCGCTCGCCGATCCGAACTTTCTCGCCACACACCCGAAGGCGACCCACGGCCCGCTTGCGCAGACTTGGGTCTGGTTCACCGGGGCGATTCTCGCGCTCAGCGGAGTCGAAGCGGTCGCAAGTATGACGGGCGTGATGAAGCTCGATCCCGGAAGCGATCCCGAAAAACCCCGTGTGGGAAAAACGGCGAGCAAGGCGCTGTTCATCGTCGCCGTCGAAGTCATCGTGGCCACGATTATTCTCGGCTGGGCGATGCTTTCCCTCCGCGATACGCCCGAAAACGCCGCGCACTTGGAAGAGCATAAAGACTACATGCTTCGTTTTCTCGGTGAGCACTACGGCTCACTCTTGTGGGGTCCGATCATGGGGAAAACATTCGGATGGATCGTCGGTATCGTCTTTGGCGTTCTGCTCCTCAGTGCTGTAAACACCGCCATCAACGCCGTTGTCGGCGTCTTTTACATGCTCGCCCAGGACGGCGAAATGCCGCGCAGCCTCACGAAGCTGAACGTCCACGGCGTCCCCTACCTCCCGCTTCTTCTCGGCGCGGGACTGCCCGTGTTGATCCTCAGTTTCACCAGCAATCTCGAAGCGCTCGCGGAGCTCTATGAAATCAGCGTCGTCGGAGCCATCGCCGTAAATCTCGGGGCGTGCTTCACGAATCGGAAACTCGACATGCACATCGTAGAGCGAGTGCTGATGGGCCTCACGTTCTTCGTCCTCATGGGCGCGGAACTGACGATCGCTTATACAAAGCCGACCGCCCTTTTCTTCGCAGTCGTCGTCATCGGAGGCGGGCTCGGACTTCGCGCCTACTCGCACAAACTTACGGGAATCAAGACCCTCACCGTCGCGAAAGAAGTCGCCGACATGGTCAGCCCCGAAGCCATCGAGCGCCTTCGCCCGCAGCTCAAAGAAGGGCAAAAAATCATGGTCGCCGCGCGCGGCCCGACACCGGTGCTCCGCTTTGCGCTCGATGAAGCCAAGCTGCGCAACGCCACACTTTGCGTCCTCTACGTGAAAGAAATCGCAGTGTTCCTCGGTGCCGCGCAGACCAGCGGCGTGCGCAAACAACAGCGCTGGCAGGACGACCCGCAGGCCGCCGCAGTCATGTCGCTCGTGCTAAAGCTCGGCGAAGAAGTCGGAGTTCCCGTGCAGCCCGTCTATTGCGTAAGCATGGACCCGGCGGCGACGATCCTCGACCTCGCCGCGACCCTCGGCGCGGACTACCTCATGCTCGGATCGCCGCACCGAAATGCTATGGCGCGGCTGCTAAAAGGGAACGTCGTCGAACGCGTCGCGTCACATCTGCCGGACAACATCCAGCTCATCATCCACAGTTGATCGTGTGAACAGCATTGCATCCGGCGGGCGCTTCTGAAAACTGCGCGAAATGCTCACCCGCATTGCCCAATTCACCTGTGTTGTTTTTGTCGCGCTATTTTCCGCGTGCGGACGGGCGCCGGATCGTGGGGAAATTGTTGTAATCAACGGCGCGGAACCCGCATCCATCGACCCGGCAAAAATTTCCGGCCAGCCTGAGGGTCGCGTCGCGAGCTGCGTGTTCGAGGGGCTCACCCGCTACAATGAGAATGGCGAGTCCGAGCCCGGTGTGGCGGAGCGCTGGGAGCTCTCACCGGACGGCAGGACTTACACATTTCACCTGCGCAAGGCGCTGTGGAGCAATGGCGACCCGTTGACAGCAAAGGACTTTGTCTGGTCTTGGCTCCGGGTGCTGAAGGAGCCGAGCGCGGAGTATCGCTACCAGATGTATTACCTGCGGGGCGGTGAGGATTTCGCGAAAGCGCTGGATGATCAAAAAAAGCCCGACGAAACCACCGTCGGCCTGCGTGCTGTGGACGACAACACACTCGTCGTCGAGCTCAACAACCCGACGCCATACTTCATCGACCTCTGCGCATTTTACACGTTCTTCCCTGTCCATCGCGGCTGCATCGAGGCTGCGGAAAAAGACGGCCAGTCCTGGCTCCGTCCCGGTCGGATCGTTGGAAACGGGGCGTTTGTTTTGAAAGAATGGCGGCTGAATGACCGCATCCGCGTCGCAAAAAATCCGCGCTATTGGGATGCCGCAAACGTGCGCGTGCAGACGCTCGACATTCTTCCCGTGAACAATCCGAACACCGCGTTTAACTTCTACCACAGCGGCGTTGCGGACCTCATTCTCGACAAATCGCTCGTCCCGACATCGCTCATCGCCGAGTTGAAAAAGCGGCCCGATTTTCATTCAACGCCGATCCTCGGAACTTACTTCATGCGGTTCAACGTAACGAAAAAGCCGTTCACCGATGCGCGTGTTCGGCGGGCGTTTTCCATGCTCGTGGACAAGCCGTTGCTCACGGAAAAGATCACGCAAGCCGGTGAGGTTGCCACAAACGAATTCGTCCCCGCTGGAACCGCCGGATACGTCTCACCGAAAGGTCTGGCGCGGGACGTAGAAGGTGCGCGGAAGCTGCTCGCCGAAGCTGGGTTTCCGGGCGGGAAGGATTTTCCGCAGGTCCATTATCTCTACACAAATCGGAGCGACGTGGATGACAAAATCGCTGTGGAACTCCAGTCGATGTTTAAGAAGGAACTCGGCATTTCCATCGACCTCACGAAGCAGGAATGGAGCGTCTATCAAGACTCCCTCAAGAAGCTCGACTACGACTTCGCGCGGTCGTCGTGGATCGGCGACTACAAGGACCCCAACACATTCCTCGACATGTGGCTCGGCAGCAGCGGCAACAATGAAACGGGCTGGAACGACAAACAATACGACGACCTCATCGCCTCCGCCGGACGCGAGCCCGACCGCGAAAAGCGTTTCGGTTTCTTTCGCGAGGCTGAGAGCAGGTTGCTCAACGAAGCCGTCGTCTGCCCGCTGTTCACCTACGTCGTCATCATGTTTTACGACGACAAACGGCTCGGCGGCGTCCACGGAAATATCACGGACGAACACCCGTTCCGCACTTTGCATTGGAAGAAGCCTTGATGAACTTCTTCGTCTATCTCCTTTATCGCGCCCTCAGTTTCGCCATCGCCCTGCTGCCTCTCGGCTTTGTCATCCGCGTGGGCCGTCTCATCGGGCTCGGCGGCTATTTTCTCGTCCCCAAATACCGTCGCATCGCGCTGCGCAACCTCGGCATCGCTTTCCCCGAAAAATCCCCCGGCGAACTACGCTCCATCGGTCGCGCCCATTTCGCCACACTCACCGGCAACCTATTCGCGGCGGAGAAAATCGGGCGTCTCGCGCGAGAGGAAATCCTTGCCATCGTGGAGATCGAAGGCCGCGAAATCATCGAAGCGCTGCTCGCGAAAAATCGCGGAATTGTCGCGCTGGTGAGCCACATCGGAAACTGGGAATTGCTCTCCCAAATATGGCCCGTCGTATTTCAATGCCCGAGCGGCTCCGTCTATCAACAGCTCGGCAATCGCTACATCGACGCACAAGTCCGCAAGACTCGCAGCCGGCTTGGGCTGGCGCTCTTCGAGCGAAAGGAAGGCTTCACGCAAGCGATGGAAATGCTGCGCAAAGGCGGGTGCGTCGGCGTGCTTTTCGATCAACACGCGGGCGACGCGGGCGTGTGGTGCCCGCTCTTCGGACGCCTCGCCAGCACGACCTCGCTGCCCGCCATGCTCGCGCTGCGCACCAAGGCCGCGCTCGTTCCGCTCGCCATGCACACGGACGGCGTCGGCAAATGGCGGCTCGTCATCGAGCAGCCCGTTGTGCCCGACGAAAAAGAAGCGGGCGCTGTCACTGCACAACTCAATCTCGCACTCGAGAAACAAATCCGCGACCTGCCCGCCGACTGGTTCTGGGTTCACAATCGCTGGAAAACGCCAAAGCCGGAATTTCTCCTCGCGAACTACAAACGCGGAATCGCTTACCGGCGCATCGTCTGCACAGAAAAAGTGCCCGAGGCCGCAGCAGGCGAACTCTTCGCCTACGCCGCACGCAAGGTCGCTGAACCGCCGCCGCTCCGTCCGTTTCGAATTCTCATCCGTTCTTCGAATTGGCTCGGCGACGCCGTGATGACGGTCCCCGCGCTTCGTGCAATCAAGCGTGGGCGGCCCGATGCGCACATCACCGTCCTCACCCCGGCAAAACTGGCCGACATCTATCGGATGGTCCCGGAGGTCGATGACATCATCCCCTTTGATCCACCTGCGGGCAAAGGGCTGCTCAAAACGATACGCGGCATCTTCCATGTTTTCACGGTCGCCGGGCTGGTCAAAAAGCGTGCTCCATTTGATGCCGCAGTCATTTTCCCAAACAGCATCCGCACCGCCGTGGAGGCATGGCTCTCCGGCGTCCCCCGTCGCGTCGGTTTCCCCGGTCACTCGCCGCGCGCATCGCTGCTGAATCAGGTTCTCAAGGACAAAAAGCGGAAACAAAAAGACGGACCCGCACCGCCGCCGGTTCATCAAGTGAACCACTATCTGCGACTCGCCCAATTCATCGGCGGACGCGCCGAAATGGGATTGGCACCGGACGAGTATGGGAGCGAGCTCGCTCCGCAAGACGTCGATCACGAGAAGCCCGTCGTGCATCGCGTTCGCATCGCCGTCTGCCCAGGAGCAGAATACGGCCCTGCCAAGCGCTGGCTGCCCGAACGTTTCGCGGAAGTGATGCGGTCGGTGACTAAAAAATACGAGGCAGATTGGTATCTCGTCGGCACCGCGAAAGACCGGCCCGTCGCTGAAGAGATTGAGCAATTCGCCCAGCTCCCCAGCGTGAACAACGTCTGTGGGACGACGACGTTGCAGGAGCTGATTGAGCTCCTAAAAACCTGCCACGTCCTCGTCACCAACGACACCGGCACCATGCACCTCGCCACGCTTATCGGACTTCGCACCGTCTCGATATTTGGCAGCACAGAGCCGCTGCTCACCGGTCCGCTCGGCCCTGGCCACATCGTTTTGCGGCAACAAGTCGAATGCAGCCCGTGCTTCCTCCGAAATTGCCCGCTCGATTTCCGCTGCATGAAAGCAATCGAAGCCGCAGATGTCGCCGCTGCGGTTTTCTCCATCGTGGAAGCGGGCGTTGAGGCGAAGTAACAGCAGCTTCCACAAATATAAAGATGACCTCCAAGCGAGACGATGGGCGGCGGGTAGGGTGGGCATCCCATAAGCATATACCTAAGGAGTGATCTTGCTTCGGACCTTGCCGATTTGTCGTTTCCGATTGGGGCGCACTTCGCGAAAG
>JAYTMG010000257.1:0-1036 GCA_043728745.1 Verrucomicrobiaceae bacterium | reverse complement strand
GACGCAGGCGCTGGCGCGAATCATCCATGACACGCTCCAGGCCTCCTTCACCATTCTGCCGGCGGGCGAAATTGAAACGTCCATCCGCCGCGTGTTTCAGGCGTTGCGGATCGCGGTGAATGATGAGTTCTCCGCGCTCGACACGTTTCTGCGGAATTTGCCGTCGTGCCTCAAATCCGGCGGACGCGTGGCAGTGCTCACGTTTCATTCCGGCGAAGATCGGCGCGTGAAGAAAGCGTTTCAAACTGGCGAACGCGATGGTGTTTATTCGGCCGTGGCCGAGGAAGTCACACGCGCTGCTGCCGAAGAGCTTCGGGCCAACCCACGGGCGGCGGCGGCGAAGTTGCGCTGGTCGGTGCGGGCCTGAGCGGTCGAACAGCTTTCCACTCCACGGGCGCCAGAAGACGTGGCAGCGGATTTTTTCGGAGCAAGACCGCGTGGCGCGCGCCCTCATTTCTCACCCTTCTTCGTTCGTTGACGCACCGGCATTGAGTTTGAGATGAGGCCGCGCATGACGCAGCCTTGCCGGAAGAAGACGTCGGCGCGCTGAAGCACGGTCTGTCCCCGCGCGCTTTTGGAATCCGGGCTTGACGCCCTTCTGAGCGTGGCCTAGAGAACGCGCACAATTAACGGAGAAAACCATGTCTGAAAAAAGTATCGAACAGCGAGTAAAGGAAATCATCGTCGAGCAGCTCGGCGTCAACGCGGATCAAGTCACGCCCGACGCCAAGTTCATCGAGGATCTCGGCGCGGACTCGCTCGACACGGTCGAGCTGGTCATGGCGCTGGAGGAAGAGTTCGGCAACGAAATACCCGACGAGGAAGCCGAGAAGCTCCAAACCGTCGGCGACGTGATCAAATTCGTCGAAGAGAACCAGAAATAATCCGCAAGCTTTGCCGGGGCAGCTTCGTCCAAACGCGGGGCTGCCCCTTTGCTTTCTATGTCCGCAAACTACTCAGAGCGCAGAGTCGTCATCACCGGCCTTGGCGTCGTCTCGCCTCTCGGGCGCATGGAGGAACTCTGGCAGAACCTGCT
>JAYTMG010000256.1:0-1505 GCA_043728745.1 Verrucomicrobiaceae bacterium | reverse complement strand
CGGAAGAAGTAGTCGGTGAAGAACTCGCCGTTGATCTCGACGCGCACGCGGTCGTTGGTCTGGATCATTTTCACGCCGTCGGATTCAGCGGCGCGGAGGGCCAGTGCACCAGCGATGAGGGCGAAGTAAAGCGTGGCGCGGAGTGATTTGGATGACGACATGCCGCGAACGTATCGGTGCGAAAATCGCGGAGCAATCAGAGAGTTCATGAGTGCGTCTTCGGACGCCGCACCTCGTGCGTTGGTTCGGGCGGGAAGCTGTTAGTTGTAGCAGCGAAGAGGGTTGGCGATGTCGTTTTGGAGACAGGCTGCGGTGTCCTCACCCCGCCGCGCCGGAATCGGACCGACGTTTGAAACCTCTCACCCGCAGCACATATTTCATTCGTGAGTTTCCGTGGTGGTGAAGGGAAGTTTCTACGAAAGAAAATGTTTCACGGCCCTCCGCCACCGTTGGTTCTGCGCGGAGAAATTCCTCCAGGCCCGGCCGGTCCGAAAAAAGAAACCGCTCGACCGACGGCGCATCGTGTCCACGCAAGCGGGGGCGACGGCTCAGATTTTTCCCCGGTGAATTCAATTGTCACCCAGGCGCCCGGCCTGGTCCCCGTACCACCCGCTGGCGCGGGACTGAAGCCACTGCTCCCACTCAGCGGCGCGGGCGCCGTGAAGCAGGGGCATGAGATACGGCGCGAGCCGGAGCACGGGCTGGGTTTCGTGGATGTGATGCTGGCGTTGATACTGTTGCGCGGACTCCAGCGCGTCGAACGACAGCGCATTGTCCGCGCGCCGGACCCATCGGCCCGGCGATCGGTAATAACGCCCGGTGGTTTTGTGACGAAGCACGATTTTCATAGAAGCAGGGACAGGCTAGCGCGTCACAATTACGAAAAAAATCGGGGGCAGGACGGCGCACGCCTAGGAGGAACTACGGAAGTTCAGGGCCGGGAAGGCGCGGTGTGTCCTCTGTCAGTGGACGGGCGGACGACACGGCGTTCCTCCTCGATAGCGCCGGGAAACATCAGCCATCTGCGCCCATAAAATTCTTGCCATCGCGGCGAGATGTGGGAATTTTCGCCGCCTGTCGGCAGCCAGTGTAGCTCAGTGGTAGAGCAACGGTTTCGTAAACCGTAGGTCGTCGGTTCAATCCCGACCACTGGCTCCAGTTCTCCGGGACCAGCCCTACCAAGTTTCTTCCACCGTTGCTCCCCACGTTCTCACGGAATCGGAACGCTCAGAGCTTCACGGAGCTTTTGGGTTTCGCTTCAATGAGCCTTCCCGCCGTACGCTCCAGAGTCTCGTTGATCAGCTTGCTTAGGTTGCTCCCTAACTTCTCCGAAATTTATAGCCGTTCCTGAATATGTGCGCGGCTTCGGCATTGAAGAGGACGAGGTGGGAGCCTGCCAAAAGGGAGCTTCGTTGTGCGTCACCCGCGCACATGCGGCGAGGTAAGGCGGAAGGTGATTTGATTTGGCGGCGAAAACTTTTTTGCCGGCACGACTGGCTGCGGCG
>JAYTMG010000255.1:0-12824 GCA_043728745.1 Verrucomicrobiaceae bacterium | reverse complement strand
GCGGTCATTGTCGGCTCGAAAATGCTACTCGCCGCTGCGCGCGGCAGTCAGTTGTTCGACTCGTTCCTTCGCGGCCTTCCGGTCTGTGGGAGCTTGCGTCGGGCATTTTCCATGAGCCGCTTCTGCGCTGCGTATAATATGCAGCTCGATGCGGGGATAAACGTCTATTCAAGTCTCGATGCCTCGGGCCGCGCGAGTGGTAGCGCGGTGGTCGCAGCGGCTTCGGCCCATGCTTCGCGAGTGGTGAGCGACGGGAAGAGTGTGGCGGACGGAATCGCTCCCACAGGCGCGTTCCCGGAACCGGTGGTGCGCGCATTTTTTGTCGGGGAAAAAACGGGGAGCCTGGATCAGGAACTCTCGCGGCTGGCGCGGGAGTATCGGGAAAGTGCGCTGCGTCGTCTCGAAGCAATCTCCGAATGGCTGCCGCGTTTTATCCTTATCGGCGTGGCGGTTTATGTCGGGTGGATCGTCCTCCGTTCCTACCTCGGCTATTTCCAAATGATCCAGGACGTAATCAAGGATTAACCTCCCACTTTTCCCAGCCGGGCGTCGCGGTGATTTCTACCGTTTTGGATGGCTGACGTTGCCAGCGGGCGACAGCGTTTTTTTCCGCAGCGAGTGCTGGGCCGTCTTTCGGGCCAATGGCGCTGAGGGCCGTGGAGAGTGAGTCTGCGGTCATGCAGTCGGAGGCGATGACGGTGACGAGGCTGTGATCGGTCAGCGGTTGTCCGGTGCGAAGATCGAGGATGTGGGAGTAGCGTTTGCCGCCGATTTGGAGCCGTTGATAACGGTCGCCGCTCGTGGCGATTCCGCAGTGCGCGAGTTCCACGATGACGGTGGCGGGAGACGGCACGCCGTCCTCGGCATCGAGCGGATCGATCGCGATGCGCCACCCTTTCTTTCCAGGGGGCGGATCGCCGACAGCCATGTCGCCTGCTCCCGCGACCAGTGCGGCCGGGTGGCCGCGTTCGCGGAGTAGCTTCAGCGCTTGGTCGCACGCGTAGCCCTTTGCGATTGCGCCGAGGTCGAGCCTCATTTCCGGCGCGAGTAGCTCGGCGGTTTTCGTCTCGGGATCGAGCCGGAGTTTTTGCCATCCGCAGCGTGCGCGCATCTCCTCGACGAGAGCCGGGGAGGGGATTTCGTTCTTCCGGCGGGCGCGTCGCCACGCAGCGGTGAGCGGCCCACACGTAGGGTCGAACGCGCCGCCGGTCCGCTCCGCAATTTCGCGAGCGCGACTGAGGACGATCCAAAGTTCGGGAGAAACGGGGACTTTTTTGCCGGTGCCGGAAGTGCGGGAGAGCAGACTGAGTTCGCTGTCGTCTTCGTAGTCGCTGAAGACGCGGTTGAGCTCGGCGATGCGGACGAATGCGCTGTCGGATGCTGCCTTTGCAGTCTCTTCGCTCTCTGCAAAAAGAGTGATCGTAAAACGGATGCCCATCTCCGCTTTCTCGAACACAAATTTTTGCGGAGCCGCGTGAGTCGTCACGGCGAGGAGCGAGAAAACGATAAAGCCAAGCGCTCGTGCGACAGCGCGCATTCTCATTTCAACGCCTCTTCCATGCGCTTCTGTTTCTCGCGCTCGGCGGCGTAAAGGCGCATGCATTTCGGCGACGGGCGGACGCCGTGGACGAGCTTGGATGTCGGGATGGGGTAGCCAAGTTTTTCGAGGGCGTAGATCGCGGCCCCGCGGAGCGATGCTTCCGGTTCGTCGTTTGGGTGCAGCGTCTGGCCGAGGACATTGGAAAGGCGTTGAAGAGCTGCGGGCGACTTTTGTATTCCGCCGCTGACGATGAGTTTTGGCGGCGTTTTCTCGTTTGCTAAAAGAAGGTCGGCGATGCGGGCGATGCGGTGATAAGTCGCCTCGGTGACGGCTTGCAGAATGTCGAGTGCGGTGGT
The DNA here is from genome assembly GCA_043728745.1 of Verrucomicrobiaceae bacterium. GTDB lineage: Bacteria > Verrucomicrobiota > Verrucomicrobiia > Chthoniobacterales > Chthoniobacteraceae > SXWH01. The sequence continues at coordinate 10,928 of JAYTMG010000255.1, read as the reverse complement.
GCTCTGGCGGATACCGTGAATTGCGCCGGTGGCGTCCTCATTCCACGTCGGCGCACGTTCAGCGGTCCAAAACGGAAGGACGACGAGACCGTGGAGCGGCTCCGGGCGGGCGGTCATGGCTGTCTCGATTTCGGGTCCGTCGGTGAGCTTCAGCTCGCGCATGCACCAAGCGCGGAGGTTGCCGGCATTGCTGACAGCTCCACCGACGAGTGTGCGGTTCGCATCGACGCGGTAGCAAAAAAGCCCGAACGGCGCACGGGCTTCCTTGCCTTCACGCATGACGCGAATAGCGGCGCTCGTGCCGACGTTGATCGCCGCGAGTCCGGGCCGTGTCGCTCCGCTGCCGAGGTTGCTCGCAGCTCCATCGCCGATGCCCGGAAACCAAGGCACGCCCTTGAGTTCGGGCTGCTCCTGCGCGAGTGTCCCGGCGACGATTGTGGGCGTGTCGCTGAGTGGGCGGAGGTGCTTTTCCGAAATGCCCGATGTTTTGAGCAATGGCGCGTCCCACGTGAGTGTCGTGGGATTAAAAAGCCCCGTGCCCGTCGCCATGCCGATGGCGCAATTGGCACCACCGGTGAGCTGGAGTTGAAGCCATTCCGCAGGAGACATCCACTGCGCGACGCGGCTGTTGAGGCGTTCTTCCACGCGCTTGAACCACCGCAATTTCGCAGGCCAAAAGCTCGCGCGCATCATGCACCCGGTTCGCGCGTGGGTTTCCTTTTCATCGAATTGCTTACGCAAAGCCGCGGCGTCCTCGCGGCAGCGGGAGTCGGCCCAGGTGATGATTCGCGTGATGGCCTCGCCCTTTGCCGAACAGCCGATCATGCTGTGCCAGAAACAGGAGACTCCAATGCCCGCGATCGTCAGGCTCTTTAGCGAAGCGTCCGAGCGGCGGAGACACAGCGACTCGGCGATACACATCTTCACTGCTCCCAAAAGCGCGCCGGGCTCCAGCTCCGCCATCCCGTCCGCCGAAGTGAGCAATGGATAGCTTTGCTGCGCGGTAGTGTGGATGAGGCGTCGCCCCTCGGAATCGAAAAACGCGGTGCGAGTCGATGAAGTGCCAAGATCGATAGCGAGGACGAGTGGCATGGACATATCCCTACCCATACAGAAAGCGCCGGGGAAAAGACGAGCGGGATTTTCCAGTAAGAAATGGCATTGCTATTCCCGGAACTGCGGACACGCTTTGCGCCGCAATGAAAAAGCTCCTACTTACCACGACAGTCCTGCTCACCGCTTTCGCAGTGCGTGCGGACATCATCATCACCCAGAAAATGGAAAGCGCCATGATGAACGGCGAAATGACCATGAAAATCAAAGGCGAGAAAGGTCGCGTGGACATGCCCACCGGCCCGGCTGGAGCGATGTCGATGATCATCGACGGTGCCACCGGCGATGTTTCCACCGTCATGCACGGCCAGAAAATGGTCATGAAAATGGGCGGCGCACAGCTCAAGTCCGCCGTCGAGCAAGCCAAGAAAGCAGCCGGCGATGCAGCCGTGGAGAAACCGAAGGCCACCGGAACCAAGGAGAAAGTCGGCGAGTGGGATACCGAAATTTTTGAAACCAAGATGGGTGGACAAAGCGCAAAAATTTGGGTCGCCAAAGACTTCCCAAATGCCGCCAAGATGAAGGCGGAAATGATGAAGATGTCCAAGGCCATGGGCCAGGGCGCGATGGACACAGCGACGATGGACCTTCCCGGGATGCCCGTGAAAACCGAAGTCAACACCGCCGTCGGCAAGATGACGATGACGATGACCAAGGCCGTCGAACAAGCGGTTGACGCTGCTGAATTTGAAGTGCCCAAGGACTACAAAGAAGTGACGATGCCTGCGCTTCCGAAGTAGAAAGTGGCGGAACAAAAAAATCACAGCGAGGCCGGGCCGGATGCCCGGCCTTTGCTTGTACTGGCCTCCACTTCACCTCGCCGCCGGTCGCTGCTCGCGGAGCACGGCTATCGGTTTGAAGTCGTCGCGCCGCACGGCGTCGAGGAAATCGCACCGCCCGATCTTTCGCCCGGCGATACCGTTCTTGCCAACGCACGAGCAAAAGCCCGCGCGGTGATCCGGCCTGATGCCGCCGTGCTCGGCGTGGATACGGAGGTGTTCTTCGAGGGCCGCGTCCTCGGCAAGCCGCGCGACATGGACGACGCGTTCGCCATGCTCTCTCGGCTCAACGGGCGCACGCACGAAGTGTATTCTGGATGCTGGCTCGTGGAGGCTGGAAAAGAGCGAGGCTTTGTCGAAATCACCCGCGTCCATTTTCACCGGCGGACGGACGACGAAATGCGGGCCTATCTCGCGCGCATCGGCCCTCTCGATAAAGCGGGTGCCTACGCAGCACAGGACGATAATGGCGGAATGATTGCCCGCGTTGAGGGCAGTTACACAAACGTGATTGGACTGCCGATGGAAGCTCTCGCACGGGAATGGGCGTGAGGCGGGCCGCTTTTTCCTTTTCCGCACACCTGCTTCCGGCTATCGCCCAGCGATGCTCCACAGATTGTTTTCCATTCTGATCCTTGTCTCGTTTGTAGCCCCCGCACTTGGGCAGCTTCCAGTCCTCGATCCGCCCCGCGCGTGGAAGACAGCTTCCGGCGCAGCTTTTCAAGCCACCCTGATCTCGTTTGACGGAACGACCGCCATTTTCAAAATGCCCAACGGGCAACGCGCGCCTGCGCCAGCAGACAAGCTAAGCGCGGAAGATCGGGCGTATCTCGCAGACTGGGTGAAAAAGCAGCCCATCAAATTCATAATGCCCGACGTTGCAGGCGTGGAAACGGCGGCGATAAAAACGGAAGTGGTGAGCGAGGATGCGGCGGGCGAGAAGTTCGTCTATCGCACGCAGAATTTCGAGTTCGAGTCTCAAGGCAAATTCACTCAATCGCTCTTGCGCGAGGTCGCCCGAAACTTCGAGGCGACATACGAATTGCTCAAGGTGCTCCCATGGAATATCGAGCCACGTCCGCCATCGGGAACACATTTCAAGGCCCGACTGCTCAAGAGCAAAGCGGAATACACGGCGGCTGGCGGGCCGCAAAATAGTGGCGGCGTGTATAAGTCCGCTGATGAGTGTTTCTACGTTCCATTCGAAAGTATCGGGATCAAGGAATCCGGTAAATCGTACACGAAAGACGAAGACTTCGATAGCGGCACGCTGGTCCACGAACTTACCCACCAGATGATGCACTTCTGGCTCGATCCGCTGCCGCAATGGGTGGTCGAGGGCACTGCGGAATACACCAGCAATCTCCCGCTGAAGACCGGGAAATTCCGCGTCTCCAGTGCAAAATCCGGACTGAAAGACTACATCGATTTCCTCAAAAAGCGCGCCGTCGGCGGCGTACCAACTCCATACCCTTTGGAGAAACTCTTCACGATTTCCAACGAGGAATGGAACTACACGCTGGCTTCCAGCCCGGACGTCGCCCGGCGCGCGTACTTCACGGCATATCTCCTCGTTTATTACTTCATGCACATGGACGGAAAGGGCGACGGGCAAAGGTTCATCCGCTATTTTCGTGAAGTGGGCGTCGTCAAAAACGGGATGGAAAACTACCGGAAAGCCGTCGGGGAATTCCGGAAGAATCCCGAGGTGAAAGATCTCGGCGGCGGTCGCTATTCGTGGCCTGGAAATTTGAAACATCCCGTGAAGCCCGACGATAACAGCAGCCCGGAAGCCCAAAAAGCGTTCCAGACCAAGACGCTGAATATCTTGCTCGATGGGCGCACCGTGGAGCAGTTGTTGAAAGAGATTCGCTCCGCTTACAAGCGGTTGGGCATCACCCTTTGAGCCTTGGGCGTTGACGCCACGCGCCGGTCTGCGCAAGTTCGGGTGAAATGATTCTGCCCGCTGTAACTCAACTCCTCGTCATCCAAGACCGCGATCGCAAGCTCCGCCAGCTCAAGATCGAACTCAAAAACGCACCGCTCGAAAAGAAGGCGATGGACACCCGTCTTGCCACGGCATCCGCGACTCTCGATGCCTCCAAACTCAAGGCCAAAGAGATCGAGGTAAAGCGCAAGGAATTGGAAAACGAAGTGCGTGCGCGCGAAGACCGCATCGGCAAATACGAACAGCAGAAACTCGCGACCAAAAAGAACGACGAATATCAAGCGTACGACCACGCGATCGAAAGCCTGCGCAAGGAAATCGCCAGAATCGAAGACAAAGAGATGGAGCTGATGGAGGCTGCCGAGGCGCAAAAACCCATCATCGCCGCCGCTGAAAAAGACGCGGCTGACACGCGCGCTCTCGTCCAGCGGCAGGTCGCCGATATCGAAGCCAAGGTCATCGCGATCGATGCGCAGGTTGCTGAAATTCAAGCCGACCGCGATAAGCTTGCCGCTGCCGTAGATGAGGAACTACTCGACGATTATCAGCGTCTCTTTGATCGCAAAGATGCGCTGGCCGTGGCCGCGCTCGTCAACGAAGTCTGCCAAGGCTGCCACGTCAAATCGCAGACCCACATCGTGAACTCGGTGAAGGCCGCGAAAGTCGTCACGACCTGCCTGAACTGCGCGCGGATTCTTTACCTAGAAGCGTAGTCACCACCCGGCGACCTGTTCGGGGAAAAGGCAGCGCTGGCAGTCGCTCGCATCGCGCTGGCAAAAGTCCTCGTAAACTTGCAACAGCCCTTGCTGAAAGGCCGCTTTTTTCAGCAACTCCTGGCCGAGCGGGTTATCGCCGAAGAGACGCAGCGCCGCGATTTCCACGCGGGAATTACTCAGCGCTGCGGGTAGTTGGCTGAACTCCGCCCATCGCTCCGGATGGTTCACGAGCGCAAGCGGGAAGAAGACATTCGAGAGCATTTCCGTCACCCGAGTTTCGCCGATGAGGGCCATGCGTTTTGCAGACGGCTTGGATGTCACCGTGTAGTGGACGTCCCAGTATTCATCGGACAGCTCCGCGCAAAAATCGTAGATCGCATCCGACAGACACGCGACCCGCAGAGCGCGAACCCGCGGCCATTGCGCGATGAGTTGCGCGAGCGCTGCGAGGCGGCGTTGAGGATGGTTCATCGGGCGCTGACCGCTCATTTTCCACAGCGGGCGAGGGACGGTGAGACGCTCGAATTCCGCCCGGCGCGGCCACCACTGCTCCCACAGGCCGCGGAGATAAACGCGCGTCGGAGAGTCGAACGGGGCGAGATCTTTTTGGTCCAGAAAACCCGCGACACCAAAGAGCAAAGCCGCCGCTTGCTCCTTCGCCGCTCGAAGCGCTTTGAGCGGGAGTCGCTGCGCGAGGAGCGTGAATGGTAGCTTGTTCGATTTGTAGCCGAGAGTGCCGGCGAGCGCTTGGAAGAGCATCTCGTCTGCACCGTGAATCTCCTCCACACGCATGAGCGCCGCGCCTTTTCGCCGCATCCGGAAAAGCGCCGCATCGCGCAGCACATCGCGCACTTTCGCCTCGGGCAGATTGCGCAGCGGGCCGACGCAGCGTCCCGGTTTGGCCTCGGGTTGTTGCACCGGCGGCTCGTCGATCATCGCGAGGCTCAGTCGCACTTGCGGGACTAGCCGATGCTGGCTGGTGCGGACGAACGACTCCGCCTCGCCGCGCTCAAAAAAAACGTGGAGCACCACGCCGTCGTAAGCCGGGTTCGTCGCATGGCCGTGGCGTTCCCAATCGCGGACATCCGGGTCGAGCTCGATATGCCCGCGCTCCACCGGGCCGCCCGCGATAGAGACCGCAGCTTCGGCGAAATCGGGGCCTGCCTCGTGGTTCCAAATCCCAAACTGCACCACACGCACGCTCCGCCCATCCGTCGCGAGAAACTCCCGCCCAAACGCACCGGAGAACCAAAGCGATTGCAGCTCATGCTCCGGCAGCGTGCGCGCAAAGTCCGACGCCTCGCGGGCGACAAGCCGCGAGCGAAGCGATTCGTATCGGGAGCCGGGAATCATGCCTAAAGGATGCCCGTCGGTTTGCAGAGCGTCATTGCCGCCTACTTCCCCTTCACAGGTGCCTTCGGTGTGAATGGTTCTTTCGATTTTGCATCCAACGATTCCACCGTCGTCTTGAAAGTCGCCGCAATAGCCTCCGCGTTTTTCTTCAGCTCGGCGTTGCGAATCTGCGGCACGAACGACTGCACGTAAGCCAGCGCCCTTTGCGCTTCAGGCTTCGTCATTTTGAAAAACTCCGCGCGAAATTCCGCGCCCTTCAGCTTGCCCATTTTCGCAATCGCCTCGGCGGTATTCTTACTCACATCGATCGCGATCTGATTAAACTTATGCGCCTGACACACATTCACAAACGGCGTCCACTGACTCACAAGTCCGCGATTCAGTTTCGTGCTGTAGTTTGAAATATCCGGGTCCGTCACTCTGGCCCGCCGCCCAGCTTGAGTCGCCTGCATGAGATTTTGCAAATACGTCGAAGTCGTCCGCGCAAACGCCTGCTCTTGCGGTGAAAAAGGCAACATCACCGCCGGTGCCGCAGGTGCCGGTGCAGGCGGTGCAGCAGGAGCGGCAGGAGCAGTAGGTGTCTGCGCGCAGACGGTTGAAAATCCGAGAGTCAAAACGAACAACGGAGAAATGAGCAGTTGCATGGTGCCGAGCATTTTGCAGAACCCGCGTTTCCTCGCAAGCTCGCCTTCGTCGCAGTCACTGCACCGTGGATCGCGGAATCAGCAAATAAGCGAGCAACAGGAGCCGGTGGAGCACCCATGTGAGAGTCAGATACGGCGGCGAAGCGATCCTAAATCGACAAAGAATCCGCGAGCACCCGTTGGAAGACGGAATCGTTGAGAAGCTTTGGATCGATCGACTCATTCATGGTCCGACTGTGCCGAAAGAAGGGCCTCCCTGCAATACGCTGTTTCGAGGAGACGCGCTCGCGGTAGATTAAAAGTGGATCAACAGGGAGCAGGAGAAGGCGTTCCGAAGGGCCAGGATAAATGATTGGCAGTTCGAGACAGACCATCATTCTGTGCCCATCATTTTGTTTTCATGCAGCGCGGGAATTTTCAAAATGATGGGCACAAAATGATGGGCACAAAATGATAGGGTGATGGTGCGCCGTCGCCGTCCTCACCGCGGGTTCATTCTGTGATTATTTTCCGAGTATTTGCGCGCGGCGTTTCCGTCGCTCGCAAAGATTACGCGCGGCGTCGGGCCAGTTCGCGAATTCGAACTGGAACCCCGCATCCACGAGTCTCGCAGGAACCACGCGGCGGCTTTTCAAAACGAGTTCACTTTCCGTGCGGAGAAAGATCGCGCCGAGTTCGATCATCCACTCGCTCGCTGGTAGCCCAAATCGTCGGCCCCACACATCGCGCAGCGCCTGCATGAATTCAGCATTCGGTAGCGGATTCGGTGACGCCACATTCACCGCGCCGGAGAGCGATTCGTTCTTGATGATGAAGTCGATCGCGTTGATGAAATCCACATCGTGAATCCATGAGATGAACTGCTCTCCCGAGCCCGCCGCGCCGCCCAGCCCCAAACGCACAAGCCAAAGCAAATAGTCGAAAACGCCGCCGCGATCCGGGCTCATTGTCATCGCCGAGCGGAGCATCACCTTCCGCGTCTTCGGCGCATCGATCAGCTCAAACTCACCTTCCCAAGCCCGCGCGACGTCGATGCTAAAGCGCCACTTGTCCGGCGAATTGTCCTCCGTGCCGCCGATGATGCCCGTGTATTCATCGTTCGGCGCATCGAGCCGATGCGCATAAATCGTCGCCGTCCCCGCCTGCAACCACAAGCGCGGCGGCACCGCGAGTTGCTCCAGCGCCCTGCCGAGAACACGCACCGAGCGCGACCGCGACGCCCATATTTCGCACCGGTTTTTGTAAGTGTAACGGCAATTCACAATGCGCCCTGCGAGATTGATGAGCACATCCGCCCCGTTCAATTCATCCACCCACGGCCCCAGCGATTGACCATCCCACAGCACGACTTTCCAAGGCGCGGAATACAACCTTCTGCCAACAACCACGACCTCATGCCCCGCCGCCTGAAAGTGCCGCGCAAGCACAGTCCCGACCTGCCCCGACCCTCCTGGAATGATGATTTTCATGCGCTCGGGGACCGTAGGGGGAATCGCCAGCGGGTGCAACAAGCCGCAAATGAACGCCAGACCGAACGAGCGTCGGGCCGCGAAAGTAGTCCCCGACTTTAGTCAGCAGAACCATGAAGCAGGGAAGCCCGGAACGCTTCGCAGAAAGACGCTATCCGTGAACTTCCCCACGGCATCTGCGGGCGGCGTCGCGCCGACTAAAGTCGTGGACTACTTTCGCGCCCCGGCGCTTCGCAGTCGGGTTCATCCTACTGCGCGATGCGCGTCGCCTTCTCTCCGTTGGATAGACGAATCTCCGTCGCGTCGCCATTGATTGTCCCCTTGACCGTAAGGGGAGTATTGAAAACGTCCATCGTCACCTCGTTCTCTCCCGTGATTTTCCACCAGCCTTTGCGCGGCGTCCATTTGCTCGTGCTGGTCCCGTCAGCGTTTAACGTGAAAACCATCCGCTCACCACCCAGCGTCCATTTCGAGCCCGCAATTTTCGCAGCGTTCAATGGCACCGCACCTTGGACGACCGATTTCTTGGCTGCTTCGATTTGCGTAATCAATTCGGGATTTCCCTGCGCTCGGGATTGGAGCGAGGCAAGCGCGCGGAGGTAATCGGCTGCCGCTTTTTGCATCTGCGGTCGCTTTTCAGCATCGAGTTTCGCAAGTGTTTCGAGATACGCCTTGCGTGCGGGAAGGAGATTTTGAGGAAAGTATTTCGGCTCTCTCGCGGCCAGGCTTCTGGCTTTGATTGCGTCGCGTTCGGCGGTGACGATACCCACCGTTTTTATATCACCCGCTGCCGTCGCAGATCGCTCGGCAGTATCGAGCGCCAGTCCATAGGAGCGGGCGGCTCTTTCAATTGCAGTCGATTGTTTTCCGGAAACAGCTTCGCAGTCAGCCTTGTACTTCGCGGCATATTGGGCGAGTTCCTGAACGTCCCCCGCAGCATAAAGGGAAACAGCAAATAGGAAGGCAACAAATGGGCTTGTTTTCATATTGCGATAAAACAGAACTGCGGCTCGCGCGTCGAGCACTGCCCCTCGTGTTACGACTTCATTTCGGGTCGATCTTTACGATGACTTCCCCGCCGCCTTCGATGCCACCTTTTCCGTCGCTCGCGTAGAGAACCAACATCCCGTTGGCAGGAACCGTAAACGAAAGTGTGTTGTCTTTGGCCCAATGCTCGTCAGTTCCAACTGCCGCCACGAGTGCCATCCATGGAATTCCTTTGGGTTGGTTCGGGGTGTAACCACGCCAGTCGCAAAATACCCCTTTCTTTGAGCCACCGCCGCTCCACCAGACTTTCTTCGGAGTGACCGTCACTTTTTGTCCGGCGGTGACGCTGCCAACTACAACTGGGTTTTCTTTGAGTGCGCTTGCAGGGACTTTTATTAGCGACTGACCCGCGGCTGGTTTGACTTCTGCGCCCGGTGGCGGGGTCACGATTTTCGCTGCAAAACCGGGCTCTCCCGGCGTGACTACGGCCTTGGTTCCCAGCGTGAGGGCTTGAAGCTTGGAAAGCTTTTGGTCGATCCGAACTTCGGTCGTGATTTTCGTTTTATACGTGTGGACGGCACCTTTCGCTGCCGTGAGGGTGAAAGTGCCGGTAACGGGATCGAGTTGTGTGACTTCACCGACGACTGATTGCGCAGAAGCGATTGGCACGAACATTGAGAGCAGCGCGATGATTACGAAGAATGGGTTTTTCATTAGTTTGAGCGATACTGGTGACGTGTGTATTTACTAAATCAATGGCGTGGCTGTCGAGCACACCGCCAGTCGCCGATGGCCTTCCGTCGCAGTAGCGGGCGCGGTATCCGCGTCATTCGCTTTGACCGAGGGAAGGTCCCATTCCCTCAGAATTTCAAGTGCTGACTAAGCCAACACTCGTCCGCAATGGCCGGTGCATGTGAAGTGCATCGTAGTAAGCACCTCCAGATTTCGTCGCACGAACCTCAATGCCTGCGGGAATGAAACCGGCGCGCACGTAGAGCCGGATGGCGGCTTCGTTGCCGACGGTCACTCGAAGATGCAGTTGCTCCAGAAAGGGAATGCTCTCCGCCTCGCAGATGAGCGTCTGCATCAAGGCCGTACCGACCCCTCGACCCGCGTGTACGGAGTCCACAAACATGCTGACCACCGTGCCCCGGTGCCGCTCCTGCCGCCGCAGGGAGACACGCAAACCAGCCACTCCGATGAGCATGTTCTGCTCGTCAAATGCGCCGAGCATCGCGTTCTCAACCGCGCCCGGCGCAAGGCCCAGCGAAGGGAGCACACTTTCCACCGGTTTGCCGGCCACGTCTTCGAGACTCGTCACGAATGAAGACGGATGTTCACTCAACATCCGCAGGCGAATCTCATGATAGTGAGTTGCGTCGTCCAACCCAAGCCGACGGATGATGCAGCCATGCCTCGAGGTTTGCGGTGTCTGGATGATGAAGGCCATTTGAGGATCCTAGGGAAGAGGCCGCCGCACATTTTTCAAGCGTATTTCCGTTTCCGTGTAAGCGCCGCAGGGAGTCTGAAATTTCGCTACGGATACGAATACCGGACTCTCGCGAAAAATGTCGTCGAGCTGGCAGGCGGGCGCACTCGCACGGTCGTGATGATCATTCCGCTCAGCGTGCTCGTTTGCACGGGCTCGACAGTTGCGACGGCGAGTGTGGCGGGTGACGTGCCGGCTTCGACCGTTGCGACGAGCGATGGGATCGGCACCGATAGGGCCTTCAGCCCTGTGGGTGCCGCCTTGTAGCGCGCGAAGCGTCCAATCAAAGAGCGGCTTCGCCGGAGCGGAGGCGGCACCCAAGAGGGCTAAAGCCCATAAGCATATACCTAAGGAGTGATCTTGCTTCGGACCTTGCCGATTTGTCGTTTCCGATTGGGGCGCACTTCGCGAAAGCATTCTGCGAGTTCGT
>JAYTMG010000254.1:0-23795 GCA_043728745.1 Verrucomicrobiaceae bacterium | reverse complement strand
ACGAACTCGCAGAATGCTTTCGCGAAGTGCGCCCCAATCGGAAACGACAAATCGGCAAGGTCCGAAGCAAGATCACTCCTTAGGTATATGCTTATGGGTATGTTACCCGCCCTACCCTGCGCCCATTCCTTCTGATTGTCAGCGTTGGCCCGGTTTTCAATCACGTCCGAAACGGGCAGGCGATTTGAAAAAGAAAAACGATGCCTGATGGAGCGAGGGGGCATTTTATTGCTTGCCCCTTTCTACCTGCGACGGATGAGTGCGGCGAGCCTACGGCCCCGTCCCCCGGTCGCCAGAACCTTGCGGCCCATACGGGAGGAATCGGCGGGCGGCTTTGCGCAAGCCTTGGTCAATTTGTCGAATTCTACGTTGCGGCGGGCATTGGTTCATTTGCCGTCGAGCTGCGGTGGGCACCGTTTATCGAGACGGCACTCGCGCGCCTGACATTTTTTCGTTCCGTCCGTCCGCCGCCTTCGGCACTCTCCGCCCATGAGCACCGAGAATTTCTCCGGCCAACGACTGCTGGTCATCGACGACGACCAGAAGCTGTGCCGGCTTATCACCGACTACCTCACGCCGCTGGGCTACGACGTGCGCGCGGAGCACACGGGGCCGGACGGCGCTGCGCGCGCTCTCGCGGAGGATTGGACCGTCGTCCTGCTCGATTTCATGCTGCCGGGTTGTGACGGACTGGAGGTGCTGAAGCGAATCCGCGCAGTGAAATCCGCGCTTCCGGTGCTCATGTTCACGGGCCGAGGGGATGATGCGGATCGGATCGTCGGTCTGGAGATTGGAGCCGATGATTATATCCCGAAAACATTTTCCACGCGGGAGTTGCTCGCGCGATTGAGGGCAATCACGCGAAGGGCGTCGAGGACGGTGGAGGACGACGATGCGCCGGAGCCGGAGATCATCGTGGGGCCGCTGCGCATCGATCCCAATCGACGCTCTGCGACGCTGGGCGCGGAGCCGCTGATTTTGACGCCCGTGGAGTATGACATCCTTCTCTCGCTCGCGAAGGCGAAGGGCCGGATTCGCACGCGAGACACGCTCATGGAGCATGTGCGCGACCGGAGCTACGAGGTGTTCGACCGCTCGATCGATGTTCACGTTTCCGCGCTGCGGCGGAAGTTGCGCGACGATGCCAAGCATCCACGATTTATCCGCACCGTGCGATCTGCCGGCTACATGCTCACGGAGCCGAACGCGGAATGAAGACGCGCTTCCCACTGTATGCAAAAATCCTCGCGTGGTTCTTCGTGAACCTTGCCGTGGTGGGCATCGCGGGCTGGCTGCTTTTGCGGGAGCAGTTCCGCTTTTCCGCGCTGCCTGCGCGTGCGGCCTCCGCAAATATGGAGAGGGCCGCTGCGGAGATTCTCGGCGATGCCGCGAATGTCCCGCTCCGCGCGTGGGATGCGATTCTGAGCAAGGCGGGGAGCAAATATGGAGTGGATTTCCGCCTTTGCGACAGCGAAGGCCGCTCAATTGCCGGGACGCGCGGCGCTCTTCCTCCGGTGGTTCACTCGAGGTGGTTTTACGCGCCTCGCGGGGAGCCGCGTCCGCGACCACCGTTCGACCGCCCGCCGCCCGATCGCCGCGACGCGCCACCGCCGGGCCGCCGGGAAGGACCGCCGGAAGATGATGGTGGGCCGCCGAGGGATCGAGAGTTCGAAAGATCGCGACGCCCGGATGGCACTCTGGATGAATTCATTCACAGCACGAGCCCGGACCGTTACTGGGCGGCGACCCGTGTGAGGGGCACGCATCTCGACCCCATTGGCGGCGCAATACTTCTGGCCTCGTCGGATTCGGCGACGGGCCACGGATTCTTTTTCGATATGCGTCCCTATGTGTGGGGCGGCGTAGGCGTTCTCGTTTTATCGGTTTTAGTATGGCTGCCATTCGTGAGCGGACTCACGCGGAGCCTGTCGCGGATGCAGGCCGCAACGAAGCAATTGGCGGAGGGCGATTTCAGCGCGAGGAGCGAGGATCATCGACGCGACGAAGTCGGCGCGCTCGGCAGCGAGATCAATCGGATGGCCGCTCGCCTCGCCGGGTATGTGGCCGGCCAGAAGCGTTTCCTCGGCGATGTCGCGCACGAGCTCAGTGCGCCTATTGCGCGGCTGCAAGTAGCGATCGAAATCCTGGAACGCCGCATCGCTTCCACGGAAGGAACTCGCGTCGCGGATGTGCGTGAGGAAATCGAGCACATGGCTGCGTTGGTGAATGATCTCCTGCAATTCTCCCGCACCGGGTTGATCGGTGAAGCGCCTACGCTGACCGATGTGAAGCTCGGTGAAATCACCGGACGTGCCGTTTATCGCGAAGCGGGAGATACCTCGCAGGTCTCGATTTCGCTGGACCCGGATCTCCACGTGCAGGCCGTCCCGGAGCTGCTTCAACGCGCAATCGCTAACGTCGTGCGCAATGCGATCCGCTACGCTGGCCACGCAGGGACGATCGTCATTTCAGCGACGGAGAAAGGCGATGAGGTCTTCCTCAGCATCGCCGACAACGGACCCGGAATTCCTGCCGCAGCGCTTCCGAAAATCTTCAATCCGTTCTTCCGCATCGACGAGGCCCGCACCGCGAGCACCGGGGGCACTGGGCTCGGACTCACCATCGTGAAAAGCTGCGTGGAAGCCTGCCGCGGCACGGTGTCTGCCGAAAACCGCGAACCCGCCGGACTTTGCGTCACGATGAAGTTGATGAAATCGACGACCGGCGAGTCGGGCTAGTTCAAAGACGCACGCGAACCATTCGTAGTGGCGCAGGCGCCCCGCCTGCATGAAACGATCTTCCCCAAATAGAAAGACGTTCCCAAGCCGAGCGACGGAGCGGCGGGTAGGGCGGGTATTCTACCCGCCGTGGCGGGTGTTCCACCCGGCACATTCTGAGTCGAAGAAGGGTTCGTTCGCGAAGGAACCTCCGTCCTACTCTGTGAGCACCGGGTAGGATACCCGGCGCGGCGGGCAGTCCCGACGTGTCGGGACACCCTACCCCGCGCACGTTCTTTCGCCCCACGATCCGCCTCTTTATTTCCGGCAGATGGTATGAGTCTGCGCACACGAACCGCAGCGCGATGCCGTTCGCGCGAAAATGCAGATTGCCAATGCGCGCGCCAAGCGGCAACTGGCGGCGATGCAACCGACTACGATTTATAATACCCTCGACGGAATTCTGGCGCGGCGCGGCGAAGATGCGTTTCTTTTGGCCGGTGTGACGATGGACGACATCTTCCGACTGGACGATCCACACGCCTGGTTGGAGCCGATGCTGAGCAAAGGTCGCCCGGTGGAAGTGCCGGTGAAACTCCTCCCGCCGATCGGCTCGCAGGAGGTGTGGGCCGCAGGCGTCACGTATCTCCGCTCACGCGATGCGCGGATGGAGGAAAGCAAGGACGGCGGCTCGGTTTATGATCGCGTCTATGCGGCGGAGCGTCCGGAAATTTTCTTCAAAGCGACACCGCATCGCGTGGTCGGGCACGGCGGGGAAATCCGCATCCGCACGGACTCAAAGTGGAATGTGCCGGAGCCCGAGGTGGCGCTGGCAATCAATCACAACGGGCGCATCTTCGGATACACCGTGGGCAACGATGTCAGTTCCCGCGACATCGAGGGGGAGAACCCGCTCTATTTGCCGCAGGCCAAAGTCTATCTCGGCTGCTGCGCCCTTGGGCCGGGGCTGGTGATTCGCGATCCGCTGCCGGTGGAAACGAGCATCGGTCTTCGCATCATGCGTGCGGGGATTGAGGTATTTTCCGGGGCAACTTCGCTGTCGCAAATGAAGCGCACATTTCCGGAACTGGCGGGCTGGCTGTGGCGCGACAACGGGTTTCCAGCAGGTTGCTATTTGCTCACGGGGACGGGCCTCGTGCCGGGTGGTGACTTCACGCTCCTCCCCGGCGACGATGTCCGCATCGCGGTGCAGCATATCGGCGAATTGGGGAACATCGTGGGCGCGTAAGCGATGCTCCGATTTCTACTGCTCTTCATCACGATTGCGGCGCAAGCTGCCACGCCTATGACTCCTCGAACACGCATCTATCAACTGCTGCCCCGCCTTTTCGGAAATACCAATGAGACGCGGAAGCCGAACGGAACCATGTCGGAGAATGGCGTGGGGAAATTTGCGGACATCGACGAGCGCGCTCTGGCAGCCTTGCGCGATGAGCTTGGTATCACGCATCTCTGGCTCACGGGCGTGTTGGCGCAGGCGACTTCGGCGGACTATCCGGCGATCGGAAAACCAGCGGACGATCCGGTTTTGCTAAAGGGTCTCGCGGGGTCGCCGTATGCGATCAAAGACTACGGCGATGTGTGTGCGGACTATGCGCTCGATCCGGAAAAAAGGATGATCGAGTTTCAACTCCTCATCGCCCGCGCACACGCGGCTTCGCTGAAAGTGCTGATCGATTTTGTGCCGAATCACGTCGCCCGCAGCCATTCATCGAGCGTCGTGGCTTTCGGCGAGAAAGATGATCGCACGAGATTTTTTTCGCCGACCAACAATTTTTTCTGGCTGCAAAACGACTCGCCCGGCGGCGGTCCCCCGCTCCGTCTGCCGCCCGGCCCGTTTGCCCCCGAGCGCGAGACTGCGCGCGTGACGGGCAACAATGCTGCGACGTGGACGCCGAGCCGGAACGATTGGTACGAGACGGTGAAACTGAACTACGGCTTCGACTTCACCACGGGCCGCCGCGCCTACGACCCGATTCCCGATACGTGGCACAAAATGGATGCGGTTCTCGCTCATTGGCAGTCCATCGGCGTGGATGGATTTCGCTGCGACATGTCGCACATGGTGCCGCCGGAATTTTGGCGCTGGGCCGTGGCTCGTGCGCGGGAGCGGCAGCGGGGCGTGATGTTTATCGGCGAGGCTTACAACAACGATCCGATGAAAGTGGAGAGCGCCGAGGGCGGGAAGAACGTGATGCTGGAGCTGCTCGATGCAGGCTTCGATGCAGTGTATGATGACCCTTCTTACAAAGTGCTCAAGCGCATCTACGACGGCCCCGCATGGGCGAACGATCTCGACGGCGTCCACGGTGAAGAGCGCCTTTTTCACGGCAGCTTGCGCTACGCGGAAAACCACGACGAAGTGAGGATCGCGAGTCGCGGCAACTGGGGCTCGCACGGCGCAAATGTCGGGGTGGCGGTGAGTGCGATTTTGTGGGGAATGTCCCGCGGGCCAGCGCTGCTCTATTGCGGCCAGGAAGTCGGCGAGCCTGCGAGCGGCAGCGAGGGATTTAGCGGCGACGATGGGCGCACGAGCATCTTCGACTATTGGTCGATGCCGGAATTTACGAAATGGGTAAACGGTCGCAAATTTGACGGCGGGCGACTTTCCCCGGAGCAACGCACGCTCCGCACGAACTACGGCAAACTGCTGAAGATCTACGGCGAGCCCGCTTTCCGCGACGGGTCCTTTCAGCCCCTCAACGGTGCGAACGTCCACAACGAGCACTATGGCCGACTGCACGGCGAGCAAGCGAGCGGGCACTGGCTCTATTCCTTCGTGCGCAGGGATGCAAAGTCCGGCCAGCAATTCGTCGTCGCGGTGAATCTTCATCCGAGCGAGCCGTTGCGAAATGTGCGGATTTCGATACCATTAGATAAGGTGAAAATCGTGGATCGATTCGGCGGCGTTCAGTCAACAGCGACTGCCTACGGGATCGAACTCTCCGAAATCCCGCCGTTGACTCCGGCCATCCTAGAGCTTTTACAGTAGCGAAACTATGAAAACACTGATCCCCGTTATTCTCGCCATACTAACGTTACTTACCGGGTGCGAACCCGAAGTGAAACGCGCTGAGTCCGAGCCTGAGCCTGAAGCAAAAAAAGCTGCTGCGGCGGCGGCGGTGGAGTCGGATCGTCGTGTGTGCGTGGAATGCAAAGGGGAGAGATTCATTATGGTCCGCAACAATGGGAACAACAATGCCGACATGCGGCAGGCGTGTCCGATTTGTTCAGGAAAAGGATATCGTGATCTGAAAATTCCGACGGGAAAGATGCTTTGTCCGGACTGCCGTGGAATGGGAAGTATGATCGACAAACGGAGAGCGATCACAACCGGCCTTTCTTCGGGGAGTCCGTCTGGACGGTCGAAGATCGGAAATCAGACATTCGGAGCGAAAGTCACATGCACTCGCTGTATTGGAACCGGCGCGGTCTTTGGTGGCTCAACTCCGCCACAGCGCTGATTGTCCTACCGACTCACGGGTGTGACCGCTCTTTGATTGAGCGCTGAAAGGAGCGGGGCTTTCCTAAAAGCCCCGTTGCCACGTCAGTGGCAAGCGTCCATGCCGCTGACGCGGCACACACGGGGCTTAGGAAAGCCCCGCTCCTATCGCACTTGCACATCACCACGCGGTCACCCGACCGACGCCGCTTCCTCGATTGCCTTCTCGTTGCGGATTCCGAGCGCTTTGATCACGCCCACGAGGATCAGGATAAGTGGGATGCCGGCGGCACTTTCGGCACCGGCCACGAGGACGGTTCCTGAAATGAGATGCGCAAAGAAGCTCGTGATCAATGCCGCCGGAAGCCCGCCCCAGCGCAATCGCATCGAGAACCAAATGATCAACCGGTAATGCAGGACGATCTCCAGCGGGAGAATGATGATCGTTTGTAGGAAAATAATGACCGCTTCCCCGCTGCGAAATATTTCCATCAAAAACTGCGGCAACCCACACACGAGCGAGAGGGAACAAAAGAAGCCAGCAGGGACAAGTGATAGGAGAAGCGCGTTCCGCTTCGAGCGCGCGAGTGCGGTCAATTCGTGCGGAAGAAGATAGAGCCCGCCCATCGTCTGCCATCGTTGCTCAAGCCGGTAGATGCGCGAAGCAGCAAATGCCGTTTCCACGAGGATGACAAAAACGGAGCTTCCGAAAATCGCCCATCCGTATTCTTCCAGTCCATTCTCTCTCCATGTGCGTCCGGCAAACTCTTCCCAGTACAACCAAATCGCACAGACAAGATAGACGACAGACTTGAGCCAGAACCCTCGCCATCCGAAGTGAATAAAATGAAAGTCCTTCCACGCGACGCCGTCCCGCCACGAGCGCCCCGCGCGGCCGCGCAGCCACGCGAGCCGTCCGAGGATGCTGACGCGACGACCGACGGAGATTTCATCCCGTGCGAATCGCTCAAAACTCACCCACGCGAGACAGAACGCAAACACCCCGGAAACGAGAAATGAGAGGATCTCCTCCTTCCACGGCGCAGTGGGCCAGTTGATGGAAATCGAGTCCTCGAATGCCTCCAACCCGAAATGACTGTCGGCAAACGCAGCGGCATCAGAAAACTGCACGGACAAGACGTCGGCCCCGAAATCGCGGGCGAGATCGGCGAGCTCGTGCAAAAGCTCGCCACTCCCAAAATATAGTGCGCCGAGAATCGCCGTGACCAACCCTGCGATCCCGCTGCTTCTCGCGAATACCGAAGCAAGCAGACCAAGATTCGCGGCGAAAAAAAGGAATGCGCAGAGCAGCGCATAGACGATGAGCACCTGCTCCCAAGCCATCCCGCCGAGGGTCACCGCGAGCAGCGCGAACGGCAATTGGACGAGCAGCATGAACAGCCCGCCCATCATGCGGCTGGTGCTTTTTCCAAAAAGGATCGCGAGCACGCTCAGGTCCGTCATTCGCAAAAGTCCAAGCGTTTGCTCTTCCTTCTCCTCGGTGATCGAGGACGCAAAATAGCTGAGCGCTGCGATGGCGATCATCACCGCATTGTAGCCCGCGAATAACCCGAAGAAAACCATACCAGGCGCGGCGCCAGAGCGATTGAACATCTTCTCGAAAAACATGAGCGTGATCAGCACAACCAACGCAAGACCGCCACGCATCCAGGCAAAGGAAACACCCCGCACTTGATCCCGGAGCGAGCGAATGAAAAGCGCCAGAATTCCGCGCATGACTATTCCACCGCCGCCACCTGCGGGAGAGCTTTCGCGATAGCGCGTGCCAGCAGGAAGGCGATGACCAAAAGCACGACCGAGTTAAGAATAAAGTAACCACTCGAATTGTATCGGGACACTTCATTCATGATCACGCCGAAGAGCACGTTCCAGATGACACCGATCGCGATCCCCGCTGCTACCGAACCGCGCCGCATTTTCAGCGAGAGCCAGCAAATGAGCAGCGGCATCGCAAGGGTGTGGGATAGCATGTAGATCACCATCCATGTGTCATGATTTCCCCGCGCAATCATGTCCCCAAAGTCATTCAGGGAATCCGGAATCATCGCCAGACCAAGCGCGACGAAGCACACCCCAGGGATGAGCGACGCGAGACAGCCAATCACTTTTTGCCGCACGACGCGCCCGAGCGGGACGGGCAGAGTGACCAGCGATGAGAGTGTGAGCCCCTTCCTCTCGATGCCGAAGATGCGGGCGGCTCCGAGTTGCAGCTCGACTCCAAGTCCGAAGAACGCCAGCCAAAGCATCATCCCGGCGATGTCCTTGGACTGCATGTAGGGGTTGTTCGATACCATCATCTGTGCAAAGCCAAACACGAGCACTCCATAGCCGATAAAACGGTAAATGAGCCCGCGCCGCCCGCCGATCAAAAACCAGAAATCCTTCCACGCAATCGCCCACGAACCGGGACGCGGAATACGCAACGACTTCTCTCCACGCTTTCCTTTCTTTTTGTCCGGAACGGTCTCGGCGGTGCCGGAGCAGAAGCGGCCAAACAAAGCCCATGCGAGGAGAAAGCAGACGGTGCCGAGCACCCCGTTGAAAAGCAGCGGGTTCCCTGCCGATGGAAAAAGTCCTCGCCCGCCGCCTTGGAGCAGCATGGTGAGTTGGTAGAGCGGGTTGTTCGACACGACATACGCCGCCGCAATTTGATCGAACCCCGGCGCCGTGCCCTGCGAACCGAAGCTTCGCGCGAAGCCCGAGAAATAGTAAATCGGCACGCCAACATAGAGCACCGCGCCGATGAGAATAGCCAGCGCCACGGCCATGCCGGTGCGCCTTGCGAGGACGGACATGAGAAGCCCGAGGTTGCACAGAAAGAACAACGTGCAGAGCAGCACTTCGTATCCTTTCCAAATCGTCGCCGCAGACACACCGCCGAGCGCCACGCACAGAATGGTGAACGGAAGCTGCGCCACGATGAGGAGCGCCCCGCTCACGAGTCGGCTGATTCCTTTTCCAAAAAGAATCGCTACCGGACTGAGGTTCGTCATCCGCAGCAAGCCGAGTGTGTCGTCCTCTTTTTCCTCCGTGATGGCGGAGCAAAATGCCGTGATTCCTCCGAGCACGAGCCCGAAAAGATTGACCATCATCACCATGTAAAAGACCGTCAATCCCGGTGCCGGCTGGCGCGCAAAATCGCGCTGATTCACCGCGATGAAAAACAGAATGACAAGCACCAGCGCCGCCCGCGAGATGGGCGTGAACTTCGCCCGCGCATCTTCACGCAGGGATCGGATAAAGAGTGCGAAGGTCGGGCCGATCATGTGCGAACGCCGGGATCAGTGAGGTCCATGAAGGCATCGTTCAAATGTTTCACGTCTTCCTGGAAAGCGACAATCGGCGCATGGCAGGCGAGCGCAGCGTGGAGAACGGCGTTTGGCGCGAGCTTCGTTTTGTCAAACTGCACACCATAGCGCGGCTGGCCCGCGTCGATCTGCCGCGCAGCAGTGACGCCCGGCAGCGCGCTCAGCGCGGGCAGTAGCGCTTCGTGCTCAATCGCGAGAGTCAGCACATAGCCGGTGATATCGCCCTCGGTGGCCGAGATGAGGCCGCGCATCGCGCCAGTGTATTTCACGTTGCCGCGATCGAGGATCGTCACGCTATCGCAGAGCGTTGCGAGTTCGCTGAGGATGTGGCTGGAAATGAAGATCGTTTTTCCCAGCGCGCGAAGCTCCTGGAGGATCTCCATCAACTCAATGCGTGCGCGTGGATCGAGGCCGCTCGCAGGCTCGTCGAGCAGGAGTAAATCCGGGTCATGCACGAGCACGCGTGCGAGGCTCACGCGCTGCTGCATTCCGCGCGAGAGTCCTTGGATGAAATCGTTTCGCCGGCCCGCCATGTCCGTCAGCGCGAGCACATCGCCGATGGTCTGGTCGCGCTGTTTTTGACTGAGCCCATACGCCGCACCGAAAAAGTCGAGATACTCGAACACGGTCATTTGCCGATACATGGAAAAATGGTCGGGCATGTAGCCGATGCGACGCCGCACGGTGTTGCGTTGCTTGACGATGTCGCAGCCGAACACCTTCACCGACCCGGTCTGCGGAGCGAGCAAAGTGGCGAGGACTTTTAGCGATGTCGTCTTGCCCGCACCATTCGGCCCGACGAAGCCGTGGATGCTCTTTTGCGCGACGGCGAACGTCACATCCGCAACGGCGATGTGGCTTTTATACGCGTGTCGGAGTCCGGTGATTTCTATCGCTGGTGAATCGCTCATGGATGTTTGGAAAAAAAGATCACGGCCTGCGCAGAGTCTGCGCGTAAAGGATGTAGCCGCCCCCAAATTGAAAGTTCTTGCCCGGCACTACGAAAGTCTCGGGCGTGCGAGTGTAAACGAAGAGCCGCGCAGTATCCGCATCCATCGCGGGCTTGGTGATGCGCTGGCGCGTGTATGCGACGGCACCCGTGAGTTGCCCCGTAAAGAGATTGTCGAGATCGCCGAGCCGTTTATTCAGCCGCAACTCCGGCACCGCAAGGACATCCTCCTCGTTGTAGCCTCTATAGTATCCGACATGTTCGAGCTGTTTCTCCGAAAACGAAGCAGCCAATTCCTTCGACGCAGAAGGGCTCTCCGCCACCCACATTCCGTCCGTCGCAGTCATCGTGTAAACGCGATCCCGGTAGAGCACGACCATCGACTCGACAGCCTTCGGGAACTTCGCGTTCGGCTTGATGCGAAAACTCTCCAGCCGCCCGCTCTCGATGTCGTTTGGCGACTGCCCGGTGCGGGTCTTCCACTCCACGATTTCCACGCTCGTGTCGTCGCCCGTGAGCACTCCGCTATGCACGAATGGACGCCCGGAGAAAAGCGGGATGTCCGCTTCCATTGCCGCATCCGCACCATTCATCACGCGGGCCTTCACCGTCCCGGAACTGGCCAGCGCCGCATACGCATTGCCAGAGCCCGGAAACTGAAAGCGATACCGGTCGCTGCTCGTCGCGAAGGCGTGCATCCATTGCGTGGCGACGTGCCGATCACCGCCGAGTGATTCCGCAAACCCTACCGAGTGAACGATCTGTTTCTCCCCGTAGCCGCGCCGTCCCACGGCAGTAAACAGCCACGCGAAAAGCGCCACGGTGACTGCAAAAGCCGCAAGCATCACGCGGTAGTCACGCTTCCGCTGCAAGTAAAAGACGGGGCCAATCAGGACCACGTAAACGACCGTGAGAAGGTAGATGAGCCCCCACGGGATATTCGGTCTCGTGATGTCCGAGAGTCGATTCACGATCAAGTCCGACACGCCCTGCATATGGCCTTTTCCATCGCTCAAAAGTGCCGGGTCCGACTCCAACATTCGCTCTTCGAATTCGCTGCGCGTCTGCGCGTGCCGGATGATGCGCCCCGCGCCAAAGGTGCCCTTCTCAGTCGAGATATTCAAAGGCGCAAGCTCATCGGTAAAATCCGGATATTTTCCATCCACGCCCGGCAACAAATGCAGCAATCCGCCGCGATACACCCAATCGCGAAACGCCTGCCGCCGAAGCGCGTCCCAGCGCGGCACATGATCCAACACCACACCATGCAGCCCCTCCGTGACCGCGACAGCGGGTGGAAAAAGATTCTCCAAAAATGGGCGTAACCGCGACTGCTGGCTGCGTGGAGAATCGGGCCCATTAAAAATCACGGTCACAGGCGCTCCGATCTTCACATTCTCATCGCTTCGCAAAGGCACAGAATCTCCATGCCCATCCTTGTCCTTCCACGTTAGCGACCATCGCTGATAACCGCTCACGAAAGGATAAAACTGCACCCACCGCGAAGCCCCCGGCGAAAGAAACAACGGCTGCTCGTAAGGAACCGCCCCGCCCCGCCCATCATCCTCCAGCGAAATGCGGCCCTCAAACGGCTGTGCGCCGGTGTTTTGGACTTCGACTGAAACAAGGTTAAAGCGGTCCGGCAAAAACACGCCACCAAATCCCAGAACCGGCTCGCGCACCAGCAATTCTCCTGGCGCAGAAAGCACAAAGGTCAGAAATAGCAGCAGGGAAAGCAGCGGGCGAATCATGTCGTTGGGGCCGAACCGTGGCAGATTCCCCTAGCGGTGGCTAGTGCCTTGTCGATCGTCAGACGAGGTGATCTTTGAATGACGAAGTCGCAAGCGTGCGGTGGAATCAACTCGCTTGCTTGCATTTCGTCATTCCACATTAGCAGCCACTTCTGGTTGCCCATCGCGTCACGACTGACCGCCCGCTAGTGCTCTGTCAGTCGTGAGATGATGGTAACCGCTTGAGCAATCCGGCGGTGACTTGTGACTCGTGAGTGGTGACTGGTCGCAAGCGTGTCGGCGTGGTTTCCCCGCTTGCGACGAATCACTTCTCACCATTCACAAATCACCGCCGATAAACACGCTGGCTTACCATCACACGACGACTGACCGCCCGCTAGTTCCCGGCCAGACTCTCCGGGAAATACGGACGATTGGTGCGCATGAGCGAGCGAATCTCCATCGGCGTGAGCGCCCGGTCCGAGACATAAAGCTCGTCCATGCTTCCGCGGAATCCTTCCTCCGCCCCGACACTGCCAATCAGCATCAGATCGGGCGAGAGCGCGGAAACTGCCGCACCTTTCCGCACCGGATGTCTGCCTGTCCATGCGTCGAGCCGTCCGTCCACATAGAGCCGGGCCTGCCATTTTCCGCCCGGCTTTCCAGCATTGGCCGGAGCAGTGTTTACCACGGCGGCGATGTGATGCCAGCGTCCATCGCGCAACGACGTGCTCGCGACGGCATGGCCACGTGCATTCGAGATTCGGAGCGCACCTTGCGAGCCATCGGCGGGGCTGCGGTTCCAGCCCAGCTCCAAGGCCCCAAAACGCGCAAACGTCCCACCATCCGCCCCGCTCGCGTCGTCCGGCAGGCGCACCCAAAATGCCATGGTCTTCACCGCGCGCATCCCGAACTCACGCACATTCATCTGAGCGCCCGTATCGGCTGTGAAAGAGATCGCTTCGCTAAATTTCCCCGGCACCGTCGTAGCCCCGCGGATCGGCAGCAGGATCGAGCCAGGCGCACGCACAGGCCCCAGCGTCTCGCCGACAAATGCACCGCCTTCCTCCGTGTCAAAAGCCCAGTGCGCGTAGCCTGCGGCCTTCTTCGGCAGGTCGAGAGTGACACGCTTTGAGAGCTTCACGAACTTCTGCTCGCTGTCGCGAACATCACTCACGCCACCCTTCGCAAAACGGCGCGATTGCTTCTCTTTCATCAGGATTTTTTTCGGCACCACTGCACCCGTCGAACGCGGCTCGACTTCCACCTGACCGTTCAAAACGAAGACCTCGGCGGTGCCGTCCTCCTCCGCCGTCATGCTGAACTCCGTGCCGAGATCCACGACATCCACGGACGAATTCGCCACCTTAAAACCGATCGCCTCCTGCGGGATATTCGCCTTCAGCGTCCCGCGCCGCAGAGTCGCCTGCCACGCAGAATCGAGGTCCAAGCTCACCGGTCCCTCGACAACAATCAATGCGCCGGAATCGAACGTGATTTCCGCAAAGCCGGACGTGAGTTCCAGCCGCTGACCACGCTGCAATTCGTCGCCGTTTTGAAAAGCGACAGCCCCGACCCAATGCGGATCTTTCGAGCCCGAAATACGGGCGACAAATTCCCGTTCCTCATCACCCGCGTTCAGCGAGTCTGGAAGCAACGAACGCCCAATCCACACACCGATACTCACGACCGCAGCAGCAGTAAGCGCCATCGCCCAGCGCCGCCACACTGCGGGGCGAATGACATTCCGCGGCTCCGCAGGCTCGCTCTGCATCTCGCTGGCGTAGCTGTACAGGCTCGCCGACATTTCCATCGAGCGGACATAAAAACGCCGCGCTTCCGCGTCATCGCGCAGCATTTCCTGAAGACGCCCACGCTGTGCATCGGTGAGCTGGCCATCGACCAATCCGCTGCAAAGCTCGTTCAGTTCTACGCGCTCGGAATCATTCATGGTGTTGTTTTGGCCATCTGGTTGAGCACGCAATCGTGCAGGACTTTGCGCAGCCGCGTGAGCGCCTTGTAAGCTGCGACAAGCGAGCGCCCACTACGCTGCGCTGCCTCCTCCACGCTGTTGCCGGGCTCGTAGCGGGTCATCACCAACTCACGATCCCTCGGCGGCAGCTTTTTCAAACAGCCCGCGAGCGCCTCGTGCCGCGCATCCATCTCCGGAGCCAACTCCGAATGCGTATGCGCCACGGACTCCAACACATCGTCGTCGAAAATCACCTTCGAGCGCGCAAACTTCGTCCGCGCCGCACGCGCCTGCCACCAAGCGATTTGGTTCGCCCACGCCACGAAATCCGAACCGGGGCGGAACGTATGAAACTTCTCGCATATAATCAGCGACGTCTCCTGCAAGATGTCTTCCGCAGAATGCCGATCCGGCACCAGCGTATAAATATACGCGAAAATCCGCCGCTGGTTCTGCGTCATTAGCAGCACCAGTTCTTTCGTTCGATCTTCGGCGGGCGAATCGGGCATTTGATTTACTGGTCCTTTTTCTTCTTTCCTTTACCGGCGGCCTTACCTGGCTTCGCAGCTTTTCCAGCCTTGCGGGCTTTGCCACCCTTGCCGGCTTTGCCGCCGCGCTTTGAGGCTTTTTCATTGATAGCAGCGACCTCGTCGGACCCAAGCGTGCCGTCCCCGTTTTTGTCGAGTCCCACGAGCGGGGCCAATTTCGCGTAGTCAGCCTTCAGCTTTTCGAGCTCGTCTCCGTCAAGGGTGCGATTGCTGTTCGCATCATACTGCTTGAGGATAGCCCCGATTTTCGGATGGCTCTTTTGCCCTTTACGCCCCTTGCCTTCTCCAGCCTTTTTTCCGGCAAAAGAGGATGACGTCAGTGCGATGGATGCTGCGATGATGAGCGATAGGATTTTCATATTCAAAAGATATAACACCACCCCGGCAACTTGGGACACAACGGCGGGAAAACAAACGCATTTTCGCACCACTTTCGGCGAAAAATGTGCGTAGTGAACTCCGATTGACTAGCAGGCAAGCCGCATCCACTTTCGACTCCGAATCAACGATATGCGCCGGAATCTGCTTTCACTACTCTTTGCCGTTCTGGCGCTTTTTTCATTTTGCATCTCCGCCCGAGCCCAATCGGGATTGATCGCCGGGTTTCACTGCGACGAAGGCAGCGGCACCACAATTTCCGACACCGCTGCGACCGGCCATGTAGGCACGCTCAATGGCGCGACTTGGACTGCGGCGGGGAAATACGGCGGCGCGCTTGTTTTCAACGGAAGCAGCAATTGGGTGACGATCCCCGACCACCCTTCGCTCGACCTGACCAATGCGGCGACCGTCATGGCCTGGGTCTATCCCACCGCACTGAGCGGATACCGCACCATCGCGATGAAGGAGACCAGCGGGGGCGCGGCATACTATCTCTATTCCGGCCCCGGCGACCTCGCTATGGGCGGCGGCGGCTTCGGCGGCGGCTACCAAGAAACTTCCGGCGGTGCGGTGATTCCCCTTAATACCTGGACGCACATTGCGACGACTTACAACGGAACGATCTTCCGCGTTTACCGCAACGGGATCGAAGTCGCGACGCTCAATTACAGTGGCGCGTTCGACACTTCAGGAAGCCCGCTGCGGATCGGCGGGAACTCGATCTGGAGCGAATGGTGGCAAGGCCGCATCGACGAAGTGCGCGTTTACAATCGCGCCCTCACCGCGACCGAAATCAACACCGCAAAGAACACCGCGCTCGTCTCGCCCCCGACAGCTCCGACCGTCCTCTCCGCCACGCCAGCGCAAGGTGCAGCAGTGCGCTCGCTCGCGCAAATTGATGTCCTCTTTAGCGAGGCGGTCGTCGGCGTAAATGCGTCCGATTTACTCATCGCCGGACAACCCGCCACAGGGCTCACATCGCTCGGTGGAAATGCGTGGCGCTTCTCATTTCCGGCGCAGCCGAACGGGACCGTGTCCGTGGCGTTCGCGGCGGGGCACGGCATCGTCGATACCGAGACTCCGCCGGTCGCGTTTGCTGGCGGTTCATGGTCCTACACCGTGGATCCAAATGCGCCGCTGGAGCCCATCCGCATCAACGAAGTCGTCGCAGCGGGAATGCCCGGCGGGCTCGTCGATGAAGACGGCGATTTCGAAGATTGGGTGGAACTCCACAACACCGGCAGCACCGCCGTGAGCGTGAACGGATGGTCGCTCACGGACGACTCCGCGCTGCCGGGCAAATGGATTTTTCCCGCGCGAACAATTCCTGCGGGCGGTTTCCTCACCGTATTTTTGTCGGAGAAAAACCGCGCGCCGACATCGGGAAACATGCACGCGAACTTCTCCGTGAAACTCAGCGGGGGGCGCCTCCGGCTCTACAACGCAGGCACGCCCCGTGAACTCATCTCCGCTTTTGATCCCCTGCCCTCGCAGCAACCCGGCCTCAGCTACGGAATCAATTCCAGCGGTAACACACGCTACTTCGCCACGGCCACGCCAGCCACCGCAAACTCCGGCACCGAGTATCTCGCAATCGCCGCCGCGCCTACGATGAGCGTCGGCGCAGGCTATTTCACCGCACCCATTTCCGTATCGCTCAGCAGCGCAACTCCCGGCGCAAACATCCGCTACACGACCGATGGCACGCCGCCCATCGCCACGAGCCCGCTTTATTCCACGCCCCTCACGATTTCCTCCACCACGGTGCTGCGCGCCACCGCCTTTCTCGCGAGCTTTGCGCCCAGCGATGCCACGACTCGCACGTATCTCTTTCTTGCGGATGTCCTCACGCAATCGCCCACCGGGGCCGCGCCCGCAGGTTGGCCCGCGACGTGGGGC
Source organism: Verrucomicrobiaceae bacterium (assembly GCA_043728745.1). Taxonomy (GTDB): domain Bacteria; phylum Verrucomicrobiota; class Verrucomicrobiia; order Chthoniobacterales; family Chthoniobacteraceae; genus SXWH01. The sequence continues at coordinate 6,807 of JAYTMG010000254.1, read as the reverse complement.
GCGAACCGCGTGGACTACGGCATGGACCCCGACGTCATCGGCCCCGGCGCTCCGTATGCCAGCCGCGCGCTTCCAGCGATGCAGGCCATCCCGGCGCTGAGCATCGTCATAAAACTGCCGGACCTTTTCGACTCCAGCACCGGCATCTACGCGAACCCTGGCCAGAACGGCGACAATTGGGAACGCCCTGCATCGCTGGAACTGCTCCGGCCCGATGGACTACCCGGCTTTCAAGAAGACGGCGGCCTGCGGATTCGCGGCAATTTTTCCCGTGCAACGGATAACGCCAAGCACTCGTTCCGCATGTTTTTTCGCGAGCGATACGGTGCTGGGAAACTCAACTATCCCCTCTTCGGCCCGACCGGCGCGGACAAACACGACGTCGTCGATCTTCGCACGTCGCAGGATTTCTCATGGGCGTATCTTGCGAGCACCGAGGCCACATTTGTCACCGATTCGTTCGCCCGCGATCTGCTCGGCGGAATGGGCCAGCCAACGACACGCGGCGACTTCTATCACCTCTTCATCAACGGCCAGTACTGGGGCCTCTACAACACGGAGGAACGGGTAAACCCGAGCTACTCCGCCGCTTACTTCGGCGGCGCGGCGGCGGACTACGATGTGGTGAAAGTGGATAGCCTGACCACAATCCTCGCCGCAGGAACTTTCGACGCGTGGACTCAACTCTGGTCGCTCACCGAGGCCGGTGTATCCAGCGATGCCGCACTGCAAGCCCTGCTCGGCAACAATCCCGACGGCACGCGAAATCCCGCCCTTCCCATCCACCTCGATGCAGTGAGCCTTTGCGATTACATGCTGATGAATCTCATCATCGATAATCGCGACGGACCCACCTACATCGACGGCAACGCGCCGAACAATTTCTTCGCCGTCCGCCCGCGCGATGGCCGCGCAGGCTTTCGCTTTCTCTCGCACGATTCGGAGTATTCCATGTTCAATGTGAACAGCGACATCACCGGACCGCCGACCACGGTTGGCGCGACACTCGCATCATCGAACATGCGACGCATGTGGGACAAGTGCATGACCAACGCCGAGTTCCGGTCGCTCTTCGCCGACCGCGTGCAGCGGCACTGCTTCGCAAACGGGACACTCACGCCCGCTGGCCAGATCGCCGTGTGGCAGGCGCGCGCAGCGGAAATTGATCTCGCCGTGATTGGTGAATCCGCACGCTGGGGCGATTCCAACCGCGCAACACCGCTGACCCGCGACGACCATTGGCTGCCGAGGATCAACTACTTCGTAAACTCGTGGTTTCCATCTCGCACCGGAATCGTCATCACCCAGCTTCGCAATCGCGGATACTTCCCCGCGCTCGCCGCGCCCGTCCTCTCGCCGACGCCCGGCACGGTCCCGCAGGGCACAGTAATCACGCTCACACAATCGCCCGTCGTCGGCGTCATTTATTACACGCTCGACGGCTCGGACCCTCGCAAGTTTGGCGGCGTGCTGAATCCCGCCGCGCAAGTGTGGCCGGGCTCGCTCACGCTTTTGAACAGCGTGCGGTTGCGGGCTCGCGTGAAAGACGGCGCAGTGTGGAGTCCGCTCATCGAAGGCGACTTTTTCCTTTCGCAAGACCTCACGAAACTCGCGGTCAGCGAAGTGATGTTCGACCCACCCGCAGCAGGTGCCACCGATGGCGCGGAGTTCGAGTTCATCGAACTCACGAATACGGGAAACAAGACGATCGACCTCGCCGGAATCTCGTTCACCGAGGGAATTGCCGCGACCTTTGCGAGCGGCGCATCGCTCGCACCCGGTGGCTACGTCGTGCTCGCGCGCAATCCCGCCGTTTTCGCCACGCGCTATCCCGGCGTCCCGGTCACCGCCACGTTCACCGGCAAGCTCGATAACAACGGCGAGCAACTCACGCTAGTCGCGCCGGGCGGCGGAATCATCTGGCATCTCTCCTACAGCATAAATCCGCCGTGGCCCGCCACTGCCTCGGCTCTCGGGTTCTCCATTGTAAACACTGCGCCTGCAAACTTCCCCGCGCCCGATGAAGGTCGACGCTGGCGCGCAAGCTCCGCGCTTTACGGCTCACCCGGCGCGGCTGATCCGCCGCCCGCAACGCCCGCGATTATCATCGGCGAGATCCGCGCCGGAGCTGCCGGTTTCATCGAGCTGCACAACCCGACTCCCGCACCCGTGGATGTCAGCGGCTGGTTCCTCTCCGACACCGCGACCATTCCAGCAAAAACGATCATCGCCACCGGAACGATCATCCCATCCGGCGGAGCAGTTTCGTTTTCCACGCTCGCATTTCCGCTGAACGAATCCGGCGGCGCGGTGTTCCTCTTCGCCACGACTCCCGGCGGCTACACGGGCTATAGCCACGGCTGGATCTACGGCCCGACCGATGGCGGCATGGCGCTGGGCCGCGTGACTGATTCTACGGGCGAGGAATTTCTCGTCCCACTCACCGCACCCACGCCGGGGAATGCGGCTGCAACTCCGCAAATCGGACCGGTCGTCATCAACGAAATCTGGTATCATCCGCCGACAGGATATTTTGAAATGATCGAGCTGCGCAACACGAGTGCGAGTCCGGTATCGATCGCAGGTTGGCGGCTCGATGGCTTCGGCGTCACATTCCCATCGGGCACGAGCATTCCGGCAAATGGGCTACTCCTCGCCGTGGCCGACGATCCCGCCGCATTCCGCACGCGGCATTCCGTTGCGGCGGCTGTCCCCATCGTCGGGCCCGCGACCGGTTCACTCGACGACGGCGGCGAACCCATTTCACTTCAGCGCCCGAGCGCTGCGACCGTGGGCGCATTCGTCTCGCTCGAAACCGTGCGCTACAACGACAAGACTCCGTGGCCAGAAACAGCAGACGGCAGCGGCCCATCGCTTCAGCGAATCTCGTCCAGCAGCCTCGCTCTGGAGCCGACAAATTGGCAGGGTCAGGAGCTCGTGAGCTTTCCCCTTCGAATCTATCGCCTCGCTCTGGAGCCGACAAATTGGCAGGGTCAGGGACTCACACCGGGCCTCCCGACTGCGACGAATCAACCGCCGAATGTGGCGATTACTTCGCCGTCACATCTATCCACATTTATCCCTCCCGGCTCGTTCACCATCACCGTGAACGCCGCCGACCCGGATGGCCAAATCGTGCGCGTCGAATTCTACGACGGAGCCGTGAAACTCGGCGAAGACACCACTGCGCCGTACTCGCTCACGGTCACGAATCTCGCCACGGGCGGGCACTATCTCACGGCTCGCGCGATGGACGACGCCTTTGCCAGCGTGGACTCCATTCCTGTCCTCACAACCGGACTCGGCGGAGTGCCGGTCACGCTCAGTCCGTGGGGCGCGACTTGGAAGTTCCGCGACACCGGAATTGCTCCGCCCGCAAATTGGACAGCCCTTTCCTACAACGATTCAGCATGGAGCACCGGCACCGCCGAGCTCGGGTACGGCGATGGCGATGAAGCCACCGTCGTGCAATCCGGCCCCGCCGTGCATTACATCACGACATGGTTCCGCCGCACTTTTACCGTCACCAACGCCGCACAAATCTCCGCGCTGACCGCCCGCATGATTCGCGATGACGGCGTCGTGGTTTACCTCAATGGCACGGAGATTTGGCGCGACAACCTGCCCGCTGTTTCCGACGCGACAACGCTCGCCTCGTCCAGCATCAGTGGCGCCACCGAGAGTGTGCAAATTACCAAAGCCCTCAGTGCGGCAAATCTCGTCGAAGGCTCCAACATTCTTGCCGTCGAGATTCATCAAGTCCTCACCGACAGCTCCGACATCTCATTTAATTTCGAGCTGAACGCCGAGCGCCCCGGCACCGCGCCCGACCCGGATACCGACGGCGACGGGATGCGCGACTCATGGGAAATCGCAAACGGGTTTGCCTACTGGAATGCCACGGACGCACTCGCCGACGCAGATGGCGACGGCACAAGCAATATCACCGAGTTCCACCTCGGCCTCGCCCCTCGCAACGGCACGCAATCATTCCGCGCAACCGCCACGACCTCCGGCAGCCACATCACGCTGACGTGGCCCAGCGCAGCAGGAATAACGTTCACCGTTGAACGCGCCACCACGCTCTCGCCTCCGAATTGGCTGTCGGTCGCCAGCGTCACGGCGACTGGCTCGACAGCGACTTACACGGCACCTCCGTCCGGCATCGCCGCGTTTTACCGCGTGCAATTCACGCAGTAGCGCTACGGCGCAAAAGGCAGCAGCTTCGAGCAAACGAGGCACTGAATCAGCCCGACGAGACTCGCGAACGAAACGAGAAGCGTCCAACTCCGGAGCGTCTCCTGCTCGGTGAAGCCGCTGATTTTGCTCACCGTCCAAAACCCGCTGTCGTTCATCCACGAGATCATTTTCGAGCCGAACCCGATCGCGAGGAAAATGTACATCGGATGATACGGAAGCCTTCCTCCGCTGATGATGGGAAACATGATCGCCGAAGCCGTCATCATCGCCACGGTCGCCGAACCCTGCGCGACTCGAATCACAGCGGAGATCAGCCACGCCAAAAAGACGAGATTCAGATCCCACCGCGCTGCAATCGACTCCACGACACTCGCGACACCCGCGTGCTTCAGCATTGCGCCGAATGCACCACCCGCACACGCCACCAGGATAATCACGCCCGCCGTGGCGAACTGCGGTCCGAGAAGCGAGTTCACTTTCATCATGCTCAACCCGCGCTGGCGCATCACCAGAGCAATCGCCGCAATCGCTCCCAGCAGCAAAGCGACATGCCGCTCACCGAGAAACGCGAGCCACTCCACGCGCATCTGAAACAACGAGAGGATCGAAACCGACCCGATCAACGCCAGCGGCAAAAGGATCGGAACCAACGACGCCGCGAGCGAAGGCAACTCCGATTCCGGACGCGCGTTCGTCGCCTTCAAATCCGCAAGACTCACGCCTGCGGAATCTCGCAACGGAGCCGCCACACGAGCCGCGATCCTCTGCGCCAACCACCAAGCTGCAAGCGCTGGGATGATTCCCGCCACGATTCCGGCGACGATGGTTTGCCCAATATCAAGGTGCAGATTCTCCGCCATGATCAGCGGTCCGGGATGCGGCGCGACGAGCGAATGCGTAATCGTCCCGCCGCAACATATCGCCAGCACGAACGCCATATAGCTCCGCCCGGTTCGGACGTGCAGCGCCTGCGCAATCGGCATCAGCAACATAAAATACGTCTCGAAGAAAATCGGGATCGACAGCACGTAGCCGCTCGCAAACAGAGCGTGGCCCGCCCGCTTTTCACCGAGCAGTGCAAGGAAACGGCGCACCACTTTCTCCGCCGCACCGCTTTCCACGAGGCACACACCGATGATCGCCGCGAGCGCCACGACTATGCCGATTTTCGACGCCATCGTGCCGAATCCCTCGGCTGTCAGCTCAGCAGCACGCACCCAGTGTCCTTTTTCCTTCGCGGGAGTCTTCGGGAGCGTGCCGTATTCGCCGGGGAGTTGCGTGCGGGCGAGTCCGCCGGTGAGGATCGCCGCCATCACCAGCGCGATGAAGACGTGAATTCGAAACCGCGTAATCGCCAGCACGATGAAGATCAACGCAACCACTAGAACAAGTAGCGGCCACCAGTCCACGGGCGGAGTTGTTGAGAGAGCGATGGGAAAAGTCATGAAATCGAGCCAAATGCAAAAGAGCTCATACCCGATGCTCACTACCGTCCAGCGTCACCGCCGTCAAACGATGAGCGCCGCAATCAGCGTTGCGGACCGTAGCACAGCCGTCTCGGCTGTGGGGCAAGTAGGCGTCCCGCCTGCTTCATCCGGCGGGACGCCCGATGGCCCCACCGGCGGGACGCCCGTGCTACGCTAGCGCCGCAACAAATCCCGCGCATTGAAAAATTGCACCCGCGCGTTTCTCCAGCCACACTCACGCATGACAAGCGCAGAGAAGACCAAGGAACTATACATTCAGCTACGCAGACTCTCGTGCGAAGAACTCTGGGACGAAGAGGTCCCGAGCTTTAACAAAGCGTCTGCCGAAGAGCGCTCCGAGCGCGTCGCCTTGATTCGCGCAATCGGCGTCGTCTTTTCCGAATCTGGAACGAAGGGCGAAAAAGACCTCGTCCGCCCGTGGCTCACCGCCTTGCTGAAGGATCCGTGCGAAAAAATCCGCCGCTACGCCATGGCCGCGCTGCCGAAGATTGGCGCAGGCGCAGGCGAAGAGACCGAGCTGCTTGCGCTCATGAAAAAGGCATCCGGTGATCGCGAAAAGAAGTTCCTCGGCGAGACCTTGGAGAAGATCGGCGGCGCGGCAACGCTCAAAGAAATCCGCGACCTCTCGCCACGCACGACGCAGAAAGTGAAGGCGAGCATCGCCCGCAGCGAGCAGCCCAGCACCGTCCGGCTCGACCGCGAACTCGCGCAGGTTTCGCAGCTTCGCATTCACCTCCGCGGACGTGCGGGGCTGGAGTCCATCCTTCGCTCCGAGGTCGAAGAATCCATCCTCCGCCGCGGAAAGTTCCGGATCATCAGCACCAGCACCGGACTCGTCGTTCTCGCGCCCACCGCTCCATTTTCGCTCGGCGATTTGTATGCGTTCCGCTGCTTCGGCACCATCGGCTTCGTCCTCGGCACGATGAGCGGCGAGCCCGTCGAGAGCCTCGCGAAAATAATCACTGCGCCGACCTCGCGCCGGCTGTTCGAGACTTTCACCGAGGGCTCCATCCGATACCGTCTCGACTTCGTGGACAAGGGCCACCAGCGCGCCGCAGTCCGCGATGTCGCGCTGCGGGCCTTTGCGTTGTGCCCCGATCTTTTGAACGACTCGCAGCAA
>JAYTMG010000253.1:0-9441 GCA_043728745.1 Verrucomicrobiaceae bacterium | reverse complement strand
ACGAACTCGCAGAATGCTTTCGCGAAGTGCGCCCCAATCGGAAACGACAAATCGGCAAGGTCCGAAGCAAGATCACTCCTTAGGTATATGCTTATGGGTCTCCAACCTGTCGGGCTCGTAAGGGCGGGAGAGGTATTCGTGATATGCCCGCTGGAGACAGGTTGGAAACCTGTCTTACTTTGCGCATCCACTTTTAATCACACCTCGTGGAAAAAGAGCGGCGATTTTGTGTTAAATAGCTCATCACGCTTGCCATTCTGCCCGCAGCGAATAGCACTCCGCACCATGAAGAAAATCGAGGCCATCATTAAACCGTTCAAACAAGAGGATGTTAAGGACGCACTAGCCGCCATCGGCATTGAGGGAATGACTGTGACTGAAGTCAAAGGGTTCGGACGGCAAAAGGGCCACACCGAAATCTACCGCGGTAGCGAGTACACGGTGGATTTTTTGCCGAAGGCGAAATTTGAAATCGTCGTCGCTGATGACCGCGTGGACGAAGTCGTGCGCACCATCATCACCACCGCGAAGACCGGAAAGATCGGGGACGGTAAAATCTTCGTATTCCATGTCGAGGATGCGATTCGCATTCGCACGGAAGAGCACGGCGAGCGGGCGGTTTAATAGCACGCTCAATGTCCGACTGGCTCATCGCAATCATCCTCGGCCTGATCGAGGGGATCACTGAGTTTATCCCCGTTTCATCCACGGGCCATCTGCTGATCGTCGAGCATCTGATGGGTGTCCAGAAGGGTTCTTTTTTCAGCGGGGAATTCTTCAACGTAGTCATCCAATCCGGTGCCGTGCTTGCTGCGCTGCCGCTCTTTCGCGAACGCCTGGCGACGCTGAAGCGGTGGCGCGAGCCTGTCTATCGCGACTATTTTTTGAAGCTCATCGCGGCGTTTTTTGTCACGGCGGTGGGCGGGCTGATTTTGAAAAAAGCCGGACTTCGGTTGCCGGAAACAATCACGCCGATCGCCGCAGCGCTGGCGGTTGGCGGATTGCTTTTCATCTTCGTTGAGACGTGGCTGCGGGATCGCAAAAGCGTGGTCGATATTTCGTGGGCAATGGCTTTGGCGATTGGTGCCGCGCAACTCGGGGCGGTGGCATTTCCCGGCACTTCGCGTTCGGGGATCACGATTATCGCAGCGCTGATGCTCGGGCTCGGGCGCGGACCGGCGACGGAGTTTTCCTTTCTCCTCGGCGTCCCGACATTGCTCGGAGCAGGCGCGATCAAAGTGCTCGATCAGCTCAAACATCCCGAGCCTGTCCTTTGGGGTCCGCTCGTGCTTGCATGTGTCGTTGCTGCTGTTTCGTCGATCTTCGCCGTGAAGTGGCTGCTCGGCTATGTTCGCTCGCACACGTTTACAGGATTCGGATGGTATCGAATCGCGTTCGCGGCGATTTTGATCGGGCTACAGTTTTCCGGCGTGATTCATTGATGACGGGATGAATTTCGGGGAACGTCCGTCGCTGGTTCGACTCTCATGCGACTGATGAAAATGCTTTCCCGATATTATCAATGGCTCCACGGACGGTGGCCCGCCGGGTCCGTGGAGAAATTTCCTGTCGTCGGGACTGACGGCGAGACGAACATTCCCGGCGTGAGAATCGTGGGCGACTTGTCCGGAGTGCCGCTGCTGAAGTTCAGCTCGGATACAGGAGCGCGGGCGGTGCAGGCGATTTTGGCGGAGCCGGATTTCGCGGGAAAACGGGGGGCGGATTTGCTCGATGTCGCGATCATTGGCGCTGGTGTGTCGGGAATCTCGGCAGCGCTGGAGGCCGTGCGGGCGGGGCTCAGCTACCGCGTTTTTGAGGCGACGCAGACGTTTTCGACCGTTGCGAATTTCCCAAAAGGAAAACCGATTTTCACGTATCCCACCGACATGACTCCCGTTGGCGGTATTCAGTATTCCGCCGCCGATTCGGTAAAAGAAGCGTTGCTGGAGTCGATGGAGCGTCAGCGCAAGGAAGCTGGGATCGAAGTGACGCCCGCACACATCGAACGCGTGGAAAAAAACGGCGCTGAACTCGTCGTTCATCATAGCGACAAAACGACAACGCGTGCCCGAAGAGTAATCGTCGCAATCGGACGCAGTGGCAATTTTCGCAAGCTGGGCGTGCCCGGCGAAGATCTGGATAAAGTGATGAACCGACTCCACGACCCGAAGGATTTCGCGGGGAAGAATGTTGTGGTGGTCGGCGGCGGCGATAGCGCGGCGGAGGCTGCGATCGCACTCGTCGCCTGCGGCAGTCGCGTGACGCTCGCCTATCGCGGCACCGAGCTAAACCGGCCCAAGCCCGAGAACGTGGAAAAGCTCCAGGCGCTCGTCGCAAATCCATCAATCGAAGTCGCCGTGCAGCATCCGACTTCCGAGCGCGTGACAACCGCCGCGAACAGCTCAATGCGTGGCGACGCTGCGCCGGGTTCGCTCCGAATCGCCCTGCGCGCGGAGCCTGTCCGAATCGAGTCTGACTCTGCCACACTCCGGATTGGCGGCGTCGAGGAGCGGGTGCCGAATGATTTCGTTTTCGCGATGATCGGTCGTGAGGCACCGCTCGATTTTTTCCGCCGAAGCGGACTCGAAGTTGCAGGCGATCGCGGGCGGAACTGGTGGATCACGATCGCCCTCTCATTCGTGCTGTTCGTGTGGCTGTATCATTGGAAGAAGGAGTTTTTTGTCGGCACGCTAATCGACGTGAACACGACGGTGCTTCACTCGCCGAAAGGCAGCGACACCACGACGTTTCTCTACACCTTGCGAGAAGCCGCGAGTTATCGCAGCTTTTGGTATTCAGCGACCTACGTTGCCGTCGTCGCCATCTTCGGCATCCGTCGTGTAAAGCGACGCAAGACTCCTTACGTGACACGGCAAACCATCACGCTCGTCCTCATCGCGGCTATCCCGCTCTTTCTCATTCCCGAGCTGCTTCTGCCGTGGATGGGCCATAATGGATTCTTCGCGGAAGGTGCGGCGTTGCGCGGGTTTGCCGACCAGTTTTTTGAAGTCGCCGATTGGAAAATCGCGAAGCTGCCCGAGCCGGAGCGTGCTGCTGCGGTCGTCTTCGGAGCGGAGCGATCGTATTGGCGGGTCATCGGTTTCATTCTCGCGTGGCCGCTGCTCGTAGCGAATTGGTTCACCGATAAACCCATGTGGGGCTGGCTCATTGTCGGCACGATCCAGACCTTCATCATCATCCCGTGGCTCGTTCGTCGCTATGGAAAAGGCGCATATTGCGGCTGGATTTGCTCGTGCGGCGCGCTGGCAGAAACGCTCGGCGACACGCATCGACACAAGATGCCGCACGGACCAAAGGCAACGCGCTGGAACATGGTCGGCCAGGCATTTCTCGCCTTTGCCATCGTGCTGATGCTGTTCCGGATTGTGTCATGGATTTTCCCCGAGTCACCCGCCGGCGCGATCTTTCATTTCCTCGAAAAAGGAGCGCCGCTCGGCAACGGACTGCCGCTTTTGAACTACGAGTACTTCGTCGATCTCGTGTGGTCCGGTATCGTGGGTGTGGCGTTTTACTTTCACCTGTCAGGCCGCGTTTGGTGCCGCTTTGCGTGCCCGTTGGCAGCGCTGATGAATATCTACTCGCGGTTCGGGCGCTTCCGGATTTTTGCCGAGAAAAAGAAGTGCATCTCGTGCAACGTTTGCACGTCCGTTTGCCATCAAGGGATCGACGTGATGAACTTCGCCAACAAAGGCGCTGCGATGGAGGACCCGCAGTGCGTGCGGTGTTCCGCCTGCGTGCAACAATGCCCTACGGGCGTGTTGTCGTTTGGGCGAATTGACGATGAAGGTGTCGCCATTCTCGACACGCTCGCCGCCTCGCCGGTGAAGATGCGCGAGCGCGCGAAATGATGCCGGAGTTCGCCATCATTTTGCCGGTTTGCAACGAAGAGGCCGCGCTCGGTGCAGTCCTCAATGAGTTGCTCCCGCACGCCGCACGGCTCGGCGCTGCCGTGGTCGTGGGGCTGAACGATTGCACCGACCGCTCCCGAGCCATCGCGGAATCCCACGGCGTGATCATCGGCGAGACGCAGACGCGAGGTTACGGGCTGGGCTGTCTTGCCGGCATTGAGGCTGTGCGAGCTGCGGGCCTCGCGCCATCGGTTTACATTTTCATGGCGGCAGACGGCGCGAATGATCCGGCGGAGCTCCCGCTGCTCATCGGGCCGTGGCGGAACGGCGCGCAACTTGTGCTGGGGCAACGCACCTCCATTCCGTCGAACTGGCCGCAGCTCGGTTTTGCGCGCGCGGGATTCAACGTGGCGTTGGGAATTTTCGCGGGAATGCTAGGCGGGGCTCTGTATCGAGATCTCGGTCCCTTTCGCTTGATCGACGCTTCGCTTTTCCATCGAATCGCCCCGCAAGAAACGATGTGGGGCTGGACCATCGAACCTCAAGTCGTCGCGCCGCGGCTCGGCGCGCAGACCGTGGAAGTTTCTGTAACCGAGCGTCCCCGCATTGCCGGAGAGCAAAAAGTCACCGGCGTTTCCTTTGCGCAGACTTTGCGGATTGGCCGCGAGATTGTTCGTGCGGCCTGGCGCAGTCGCATTCGCGAGCTTTCGTAGGCGAACTACGCCGCTTCTTTTCCCAGCGCCGTCTCCATCACCGTCTGCGCATCGCTGCCGCCGGGCAGAATCGCCGCGATGGTGCCGCCGCGCATCACGGCGATGCGGTCGCTCATTCCGAGTGCTTCTGGCAGGTCGCTGGAAATCATGAGCACGGCGAGTCCGTCTTTTGCGAGGGCTCGGATGATTTTGTGAATCTCGCTTTTTGCACCGACATCGACGCCTTGCGTGGGCTCGTCGAGGATGAGGAGTTTCGGCTTTGTCGCGAGCCAGCGGGCGACGCTGACTTTTTGCTGGTTGCCGCCGCTGAGTGAGCCGCCGGGTGCTTCGGGGCCGTACGCTTTGATGCCAAGGTCGCGGATGAATTGCTGCGCAAGCCCGGACTCGACGCCAGTGCGCAAAAGTGAGCCGGGGAAAAACGTCGGGTGAATGGCCATCGTCATGTTGTGCGCGATGGGCATTTCGAGGATGACTCCGTGGCGGCGGCGATCTTCCGGGACGTACGCGATGCCATACGCGATGGCTTCGCGCGGGCTGCCGATGGTGATGCGCCTGCCGTTGAGTACAACTTCCCCGGAGTCGGCGGGCGTGATTCCGAAAAGGATGCGCGCGAGTTCCGTGCGTCCTGCGCCGACAAGTCCGGCGAGCCCGACGATTTCGCCAGCGCGAACATCGAGGCTCACGCCTCGAACTCCGCCAGCGCGGGAGCCGATGTTTTTCAGCGAGAGGACGACGTCGCCCGGTGTGCCTTCCGCAATGGGGTAAATGTGGGACACTTCGCGTCCGACCATAAGTTTGATCAGCTCGGCCTCGGTGAGTCTCACTTCCGGCGGGGCGCCGGGGGAGACTAGCGCAGGCGAGGCGCCTGCTCCACTACTGCGAATCTCGCGCGTGCCCACGCTCTCGCCATCGCGAAGGACGGTGACGCGATCCGCGAGCGCGAAAATTTCCTCCATGCGGTGTGAAATGTAGATCACGCCGACGCCGCTTTCGCGCAGACTTTTCACGACGGCGAAAAGAAGATGCTGCTCCTTCTGTGTGAGCGAAGCTGTGGGTTCGTCCATGATGACGATGCGCGCGCCGGTGCCGAGCGCGCAGGCGATTTCGACGAGTTGTTGCTCGGGCATTGAGAGCGAACGCACTTCTGCATCCGGCGAAATTTCCGCGCCGATGCGCTTGAGCAAATCCGCCGCAAGCGTCCGCTGTTCCGCCCATTTCACCCGTGAAAACGCACCGGATTTTTTGAGCCTCAGCCCGATGTTTTCGGCGACGGTGAGATCGGGAAAAAGCGCGGGCTGCTGATAAATGCAGGCGATTCCGAGTTCGCGAGTTTTTGAAGGCGTGAGCCCGGAAACCGTCTCGCCGCCCACCGTGAGCGTGCCGCCGTCGGGCTGGTGCGCACCGGTGATGACTTTGATGAGCGTAGATTTCCCCGCGCCATTTTCGCCGAGCAGCGCATGGACTTCGCCCGCGTGAAGATCGAAAGAAACGCCCTTGAGCGCACGGACCGCGCCGAAGGATTTGCGGATGTCGGAGAGTTTCAGAAGCGGCGCAGTCATTTCTTCTTCAACTAACAGTTTGCGGCGTTCGACTACAATACCAGCAGAGTAATGCCCAGTGAACCGCCGATTTGCGTGAGCATTTCAACCTGATCTCCCGAGCTACACAAAGCCAAGCGAGCACCCGCCAGCCCCAGTGAAGAGGCTGATAGCGGCGGGGTGCTCGTCTAGCTGTTGAGAAAGCGGCACTGATACGATTATTCAGCATTCTGAGAGGCGTTTAGCTGTTCAAGTTTTGTGATCCATTCGCCAAAGTGAGGACATTTCATGCGTAATTTTGGTAGTCCGATTGCAGCAGCAGCGGGAGCACCCACTCGAACTTTGTTTCGCTCGTAGATGGGGATATGGCGGACGATCCGCTTGCTGGGAGCAGTGGTCGTTCCGTCGTTAATGTCTTCCGGCGCGATATTCTGCACTTCCCGCTGCAACGCGGAAATCCCCGCCTGCGAGTTCGCGATCCGGTGTTGCAGTTCGCTGAGGTCGCAATAGAGCAGCGCTTCAAATTCGTGCAGTTGGATGAAAGGCAGAAATCGCGAATCACCAATTTCGTTTTGTAGTGCAGCTTCCAAAACCGCGACTTTGTCGCTCGCACGGCTTTGCTTTCGTGCCTCATCCCAACCTGGGAACTCTGCCGGAAGAGCATAAAAATCCACCATCGTCGTAAAACGCGCTTCCGGGTGCCGATCTTGGTTCATGAGTCGCCCAAGATCGCCGCGAATTTTATCGAAATCGAAAATGCCGCCGCGCTTCCCCAATTTGCGATTGGTCACCACCACCTTGGGGCGGACATCAATGCAATAACTCGCGAGGTGGGGTTTGAGCAATCGATCGGCAAAGTCCTTTTCCGTCTGCCCTTCGACTGTGATGTATAGCCGGAGCCAATTCACTATGGCAGTCCCCCTAGCTCGTTTTTTTCCCAAAGCTGACCGAGCGTGTACTCCTTGAGCCAGTCGGCAAGTTGCGCCGGGTCTTGCCGCTCTAGCAGCGTCTCGCCATTGCGATGGTTGGCGACGATCACTTGCTCTGGCGTGAGTTCGTCTAACAAGAGCGATGCTTGTGTGGAGACCACCAATTGAGCACGCCCTGCCGCTTCGTGAAGTAGGCTCGCGAGTAGCTTAATGGCGTATGGATGTAGCCCCAATTCGGGTTCGTCGATGATGAGCGTCGAAGCCGGATTTGGCTGGAGAAGCAGCGTCGCCAGACAAATGTAGCGCAGCGTTCCATCGGAAAGCTGGTGCGGATAATAGATGAGATCGCAGTAGCGATCTTTCCAAAGAAGCTGTGTTTGGCCGGGAGCGATTTCTTTGAGGACAAACGAACCAAAGAAGGGAGCCACTTGACGCACGGTCTCTTCGATTTGTGCGTAATGCTCCGGGTGAGTCCGTGCCATCTTCATTAGGAAAGCAGACAGGTTGGCTGCGTTGCCGTGGAGCACATCGTTGTCCACCACATTGCACCGCCCCATGACAGGAGCAGATGGAGACGTGTCGTGAAAATGGTAAACCCGCCAGTCCGAGATCGCATTGACCACCCACTGCTTGGCAGCGGTGGTCGGCCAGCGAACAATCGAGCTTTCCTTGTGACCGCTGCCTTGATCGTTTTGAACCGAGCCAAAATAAATTCCAGCGAAAGGGGCCGACTCCTGAGCAAAAAACAGGGAGCGGTCGTCTGCCGCTTTAAGGGTGAATTTGTATTCGTTCAGCCCCAATTTAAGATGCGCCTTGAGTTCAGGCGTCACTTTCATGCCCCGAAACAAGAAAGCATCGGCCCCGCCCCTCGCGCTCACGTAGTTTTGAAGCCCCTTATTCGGATCAAACATGTGATTCAACAGCTCGAAAAATCGAATGAAATTCGTCTTCCCGGAGCCATTGGCACCGATGAGCACGTTCAAGCCACCCTTCAGCGGGAATTCGTTCAGCTCACGAATTGATTTATATCCAGCAAGCGAGATTTTTTCCAATGGTCGTCGCTCTGTCATTGTGAGTTCCCGTTTGTTAGTGGGTGGTTTGATCCGATGGCTTTAGAGATGTGCAAGTAGTTAAGAACCAGCATACGTCGAGTTGTATCACACAGATAGGGCGTTGGCGCGGGATTTGTTCAGGCAGTTGGTGCGTCGGGTTTCATTTTAGCGTTTACCGCTCGCTCAGCACCTTCGCCTCGTACCCCTTCACCTCCGGCAACCACTTCTCGCCAACGGGCACATTTTGCTGCTCGCAGTAGGCGTCCCAGACTGCGCTGAAGGGCATCGTTTTCGCTTCTTCTTGCAGTGCGAGACGTGTTGTCAAATCGCCGGAATTTTCGGCGGCGCGGAGTTTGTCGATGGGCTCCAGCATGGCGATGAGCAGGGCTTTGAGGAAGTTGCGCGTGCCGATGACCCAGGCGGCGACGCGGTTGATGCTGGCGTCGAAATAATCTAGCCCAAGGTGCGTGCGCGGGAGGAATGCACCGCGCACGAGTTCTTGCGCGATGGCGTGGAGATCGTCGGTGAGCGTGACGACGTGATCGCTGTCCCAACGCACGCCACGGCTGACGTGGAGCAGGACGCGCGGGACGTATTGGAAGAGGCTGCTGATTTTATCCGCGATGCTTTCCGTGGGGTGAAAGTGTCCGGCATCGAGGCAAAAAACCTTTTGGCGCGAGGCGGCGTAGCCGAGGTGAAATTCGTGCGAGCCGACGACGTAGCTCTCGCTGCCGATGCCAAAAAGTTTCGGCTCTACGGCGTCGAAATGGTGTTTCAGCGGCTTTTTGAAAACGGCGTCGAGCGAGGCTGCGAGCCGTTCGCGGGGTGCGAGGCGGTCGGCGGGCGTGTCTTTGTAGCCGTCGGGAACCCACACGTTTGTGACCGTCGGGGAGCCGAGCGCTTGGCCCATCGCCGCGCCGATTTCGCGCGAGCGGCGGCAGTGCTCGATCCAGAAATTGCGGATGCCTTTATCGCGATGCGAGAGCGTGAATCCGTCCGCTGCTTTTGGGTGCGCGAAGCATGTTGGATTGAAGTCGAGGCCCATTCCGTTTGTGTGCGCCCATTCCACCCAGCCAGTAAAATGCTCCATCTCAATCGCATCACGGTCCACGCGCTTGCCGCCGAACTCGCCATACATCGCGTGGAGATTCAGGCGATGTTTTCCGGGGATGAGCGAAAGCGCTTTATCGAGGTCAGCGCGGAGCTCGTCGGGCGTGCGAGCTTTGCCGGGAAAATTGCCTGTGACTGCAAGCCCGCCGCCGAGCGTGCTGCCGCCAGTTTCAAATCCACCAACATCATCGCCCTGCCAGCAATGAAGCGAGATGCTGAGCGCGCGGATC
>JAYTMG010000252.1:0-1071 GCA_043728745.1 Verrucomicrobiaceae bacterium | reverse complement strand
GGACGTCTCCGACAGAACATCGGCTTTGAGGCGGTTGGCGATTTGAGTTTAGGCGGCGAGGTGCGGGCTGAGACGCCAGATCTCGACTTTGCTCGTTTGGAGGGCTCTCAAGGCTCGTTGTGATGCGATATCGACGCGCCCAAAGCGCCCACAACTCCCCGACCAGCCCGCTCCTAGCAGCTTTTTCACCTCCGCTGCGACCCACGCGCGCAGCTTCGCCGTCGTTGATGCTCGCAAGATGTTCCAACCAGTCACTTTGTTCATCATCACTCGAAAGACCGCGCCTTTGCCACGCACTGGCAGACAGTCCATTTCCAGTCGGTTCTTCACGCCGCTGTTCGTCGATTCGATGCCGGAGCGCGGGGCGTAACGCTCGGCGAACACTTCCGTTGACTCTTCGCGACGACGCGCCGCCAACCGCCGCTCCTTGTCCGTGAACACCAACTCGTAGCTGCCGTCGCGCTGCGGCTTGATCGGGCACAGCTTCAACAGCGGGCAGCCTTCGCAGTGCTCGGCGGACATCTCCACCGTCGTCGTTGTCGTTGTTATGACATCACCTGAGGCGGTCGTCGAAACGACTTCCTCGCGAGTCACTCGCAACGGCTCATGGCTTTGAGGACACGCTTCGACCGCTCCGGTTTCCTCGTGATGCGCAAAGTCGTCCAGAGTCATTTCATCGGCGGAAGCTTGCGGTGCTCGACCGCATGTCGGTGCGATGAGATCGACTTTCAGAGCATCCGCCAGTTGCATATTGGCGTCGCTGCCGTAGGCCGTGTCTGCCAACAACTCCTCGGGCAGCCAGCCTTGCTCCTGTAATTGTTCTAACATCGGAGCCAGCGCATCGCCGTCGTAAGCCACCGCCGTCTCAGGGATCGCTCCCACGATGAGCTGCACTTCGTTCTCGTCCGAGCACGTCTCGCTCAACTGGATTTGATAGCCCGCGCCTTTGTGGCCGTCGTAGGTCGCGTCTGGGTCCGAGGGGTTTTGAATGACATCTCCGCCGGTCTTCTTTTTGACCAGCAGGCATTCTTCAAGCACCTCGACTTGCTGCTCGAAGACCTTCCGCAGCAG
>JAYTMG010000251.1:0-1170 GCA_043728745.1 Verrucomicrobiaceae bacterium | reverse complement strand
GACCATGACGGCGATGCGGGCGGTACACTGGGCGATGTCGAAGCCGGGGCAGCAAATTGCCGTGGTGTCCGCATCGTTGCGGCAGTCGATGGCGTTGGCGAACAAATGCCGGGAGTTTGCGCATCAGTTACATTTGACGCTGCGGACGGAGGCGGCGAATAAGGGATCAATTGTATTTCCCAATCGCTCGGTCATCCGGCCCTTGCCGGCGCATCGCGACCGCGTACGCGGCTTTACGGCCGATTTCCTGATACTGGATGAGGCAGCGTGTATCTCGGACGAGGTGTATTCGGCGGCAACGCCGATGCTGGCGGCAACGAATGGGAGTTTGTGGCTACTGTCGACGCCGCAGGGGCCGAGGGGCTTTTTCTATGATGAATGGGTGGCCAAGCAATCGTCGACGACGCGCGACTGGCTAAAGATTTCGGCGACGGCGGAGAGCAGTGGACGGGTGACGGCGAGCTTTCTGAATGGCGAGCGAAAGCGCAAGACAGCCGAGCAGTTTGCGAACGAGTTCGAGTGCACCTTTGCCTCGCCGCACCGCAATGTATTTGAAGAGGAGTGGCTGGTACGGAGTTTTGTGGGAGATATTCCGGTGTTCGATGAGTGCAGCCGGGTGGACTTACGATATGCCAAGCATCGGCCGATGTTTTATATCGGATTGGATCTGGGTAAGTATCGCGACCATGCGGCCTTGGTGCTACTCGAATATCGCGTGATTCCGACGGGTAAGCGAGACCCGGCGACTTACTCGCCGCTCTACCGGCGGGAGTTACGCGTGGTGCTGGCGGAGCGATTTCGCATTGGCACGGACTATCATGACTTAGTCGCGCGGCTGAGCCGGTTGTGCCATCATCCGCACATAGCGGGGAATGCAACGTTATTGATGGAGAAGAACAGTCCGGGGCAGGTGGTGGACGAGATGATTAAGCGGGCGAACCTGCCGGTGACTTACATACCGGTGACGACGACGAGCGGGAAGCAGATGATCGTGCGCGGATCGGAGCGGTTTGTGCCGAAGGAGAAGTTAATTGGGAGCGTGGAGTATCTTTTCCAACAGAACTTACTGAAGGTGTCGAGCCAGATACCGCAATCGGACTTACTGCGGGAGGAGTTACGGCAGTTTGAACGGAGGAGCCAGCGGGGCGGAGCTTCGAAGCTGGAAGCCGG
>JAYTMG010000250.1:0-1128 GCA_043728745.1 Verrucomicrobiaceae bacterium | reverse complement strand
TGATTACAAGGACGAGAGCAAGATTCGCGGCTGGAAATCCGTCCACATCACCGACGGCGATCATCCTTACATGAAGAACTGGTGGGTGCCCGGCCTGGCGATTGGTTACGCCGAGACCTTCGTGCATCAGGTCGCTGACTTCATCCAAGGTCTTTCGACCGGGAAGATGGCCGCGCCGACTTTCAAGGACGGACTCGCTACCGACTACGTGACTGATGCCGTGCTCAAGTCCGCGAAGACCAAACGCTGGGAGAAGGTTAAGCAGGTGAAGTGACCGCTGAATGACTTTCCATTGAACCGCGTCAACACCCCAACTTTATGAACATGAAAACGATTGCCATCAGTCTCAGTCTCGCCGTGAGCGCGCTTGCGCTGCACGCGGAAATCAAAGTGGATGTCAGCAAGCTGCCTCCGGCGGCGGCGAAAAAGGGCGTGACCTTCGCCACGGACATCAAGCCGCTCTTCGAAAAGAGCTGCGCGAAATGCCACGGCGCGGATGTGGAGAAGCCGAAGGGCAAGTTCCGCTCCGACTCCGCCGCAAACGTCATCAAAGGCGGCGGCGAAGGCGCGGCGGTCACGGCGGGCGATCTGGCCAAGAGTCCGATCATGGCGATGATCGCGTGGGCCACCGAAGACGAGGAAATGTACATGCCGCCCAAAGACAACAAGGCCAAGATTGCGCAGCTCACGAAGGAAGAAGCCGGTCTCGTGCGCGCCTGGATCGAGCAGGGCGCGAAGTAAGTTTTCAGTTCGAGATTTTTTTGCGAAGCCGCCGTCGTGATGACGGCGGTTTTTCTTTTCCCGGCGTGCTCTGCGAGCGAGCGCGTCTGAGTGCCCGCAACCTGGCCCGGGGCCGGACCTATTTGGACTGCGGTGGCAAGCGGAGCGCGACACCGCTTTGGAACTGTCCGGTGCGTGCGAAAGCGGTGTCGCGCTCCGCTTGCCACCGCAGTCCATATCCTGTCCCAGATTTGAGCGATGCGGGTGTCCAGTTGCGCCCCGTAACCGCTTCGAGCGCCGGGAAAGGTAGTCTTCATGGCGTGCGCCCGTTACACACCGCGCGCTTGAAGCAAAACTTTAACCTCCGCATCGCGATCCTGGCCTTGATCGTTTTCGCTCTCGATCAGG
>JAYTMG010000249.1:0-6527 GCA_043728745.1 Verrucomicrobiaceae bacterium | reverse complement strand
GGATGATTACGCTCTGGCGGGGCCTTCATCGCCTCCACGACATCGCCTCGACTTGGCAAATCCTTACGGACGCTCGCTGACTTGTGGGTAATGCTTAGCTGCCGCGAGCACCATTTCCCCGACGTAGCCCAATGCAGAGGCACCGAGCTCAGACCTCGGAGAGTGTGGGTGCGAGTCCTACCGTCGGGACCGACTTTGAAATGACGAATGCGCGCACTTCGTCATTTCGAAAAACTCCCGTAGCCCAAAGCAGAGGCAGCGGACTTAAACCCCGCTCAGTGTCGGTGCGAGCCCGACCGGGAGTATCAAACGGAACGTGAACCGGACGAGCGAGCCGGGAGTCTTTGCTAAAGACATCGTGCGTCATTGACGCAAGGGGAGCATGCCCTCCGCGTTCCGCCAGTTTTCTAAACGTCTGCAAATGCAAAGGAGTTCGAGCGCCACGCCTTTCAAGCGTGTCCTAGCCGGTGCAAGCCCGGCTGCAGATGCCAATTTATTTCATCCACGGAAGACGCGGAATGACACGGAAGCTTTCCGTGAACTTCCGCGTCTTCCGTGGATGAAAACAGTCGCGTAGCCCAACAGAAGAGGCACGGCGTTGAGAACGCCGCCAGTGAAGGTGCAACTCCTTTCGCGACTACCAATTTCCCGCTGCGTTTTGCGGCAAATGAACTCGAAGCTTTGATAGCGAAACCGGTTTTTAATCGGTTGAGGACGGTGCAATGCGTGGCGCGTAGCGCCTTTCCATGAAGTCGCGGAGCGCACTCTGTACGGGTTCACCAATTTGTTGCTGCGTTTCGCGTTTTTCCGCCGATTAGTTCTTCCGTGAATATGAGTGCCCAGATTTTTTTAACGTGCCTGCGGCAGCGTCTAGTGTCCATGACTCCTTGGGGTTTCCGCTCCATTGCAAGATGAGTTCGGTGGGCGAACCTAGACTCCATTTTCCTTTGGAGCCTGAACTGGATTTTGCCGATCCGTCTGTATTTAGTGTGAATGCGTGGGAGCCGGGATCGTTCGCCCATTCCGTACCCCCGATTTTCTTTGCCAAGCTCGGCACATCGACCGGGATGGCCTCGATGACGCGCTTCTTTTCGGCAGCGATCTCGGCTAGCAATGAAGGATTTCCCGCCGAGCGTGACTGAAGCGAGGCAAGGGCCTGCAAGTAGCTTGTCGAAACCAGCTTATTCTGTTGGCCGCTCTCTGTGTCCACTTTCGCGAACTCGACGAGGTAAGTCTTACGAGCAGGAAGCACGCTCTTCGGAAGTGTAGCTGCGGCTGTCGGCAGTAAGCGTTTCGCGTTGATGCTGTCTCGCTCCGAGCTAATTGCGGATAACGCATTTACGTCACCTGCGGTCGTGGCGGATTTCTCCGCCGCATCGAGTGCTGCTGTGTATGTCCGTACGATTCGCGCTATCGACGCATCGCGTCGCGCTGCGACCGCATCCGAGTCTGTTTTGTATTTCGCAGAAAGCGGCGCGAGTTCCTGCGCGTGAATCGTTATGCTGAGTGCGAGTGCTGCTAGAAATGAGCGGGCGATCATGTCGCTGAATTTAGCGAGAGCGCTGAATGATACAAAACCAAAAGTGACGTTATGCGCTCACGCGCGACTACCAATTTCCCGCCGCATTTCGCGGCGAATGAACTCGAAGCTTTGATAGCGAAGCAACCGGCTTTTAATCGGTCGAGGACGGTGCAAGTCCGTACGGGTTCACCAATTTATGCGATTCCTCGTTGCGCGACTGTCATTCTCCGGTGCCCCATGCAGAGGCGGAAGTGGCGGCATTCAGCGGGCTTGCCGGGGGGCGGCTCGGGCGCGGCTCGCTTGCGAAAGTATTCAGCGGCTTTAGCCGTCGCCGCTTGGCTTTGCGGGCGTTCTGGAGCTTCGAAGGACACGATTTTTGCGAAGCGTTCCCAGACCGAATCACGAGGTTCTACGGCTGAAGCCGCTGACTACTTTCGCAAGCGCGGCACGCGGCCGTCATCAATCTCGTCACGACTCAAACACTCATTCAATTTATGAAAACACGTACCCTTACACAATTCGCGCCGGACATCCGCGAGCGGGGCCGCAAGGCTCCTGCGAAGATTGCCACTGAAAATCACGTCCATCTCCACAGCGAGTTTAAGCTCGATAACGATCTCGCCGATCTCGGCGATGCGTTCGTTCGCGGGCCGCTGCATGAGGTCTGTTTCGACCTCGATGCGGAGACTGCGCTCGGCACGCTCGCGGAGGTTTATGGATACCGGATTTTGCGCGCGTTTCGTTCGCACGAAGATGGGAAGTTGGTCTGGAACCGGCTCGTTTTGCGCTTTGCGCACGATGCATTCCTCGTCGCGAAAAGCTGGGGCGTGGGCTACATTTACGCGGGCAGCGCGGCGAAGGCTGAGGCGATCCTCGCGGAAGTTCTCTCAGTGCTTGGCGATGTGCCGAAGCCCGAGGAGCCTGCATTTTACATGCTGCGGCGCGATGGCGGCGACATCACCACGGACGCGATTCGCAATGTGCCGGCGGCGTTGGGCGATAAATTCATCGACCTCGCTTACGGCGACGATGCTCGCGGGTGGATGGATTTATTCACCCGCCGCACGCAGGAGCGCACGGGCGGTCTGACGATTCTCGAAGGGCCGCCGGGCACGGGGAAGACGAGCCTGGTGTCGGAGTTGATCCGGCGTCTGCGCGAGACGCACATGTTTTATGTGCTGCCCGTGAGCAGCGATGGCACGCTGACTTCGCCCGACTGGGTGTCGTTTTGGCAGGGGCAAAATCGTCAGCACGCGGACCGTGTAAAAGTCGTGGTGCTGGAGGATGCCGAGCGCATTTTGCTCGGGGGCAGTTCGACAGAACGCGATGCCGTGGCCTCGGTGCTGAATATCGCCGACGGTCTGCTCGGGCGGATGCTGAAACTGCATCTGCTCTGCTCGGTGAACGCGCGCTTTGAGTCGCTGGACCCGGCGATCCAGCGTCCGGGGCGGCTGATGAATTACCGTCAGTTTGCGCCGATGCCGCGCGACCGTGCGGTGTCGCTGGCTGCGCTGCAAAGCGTGGCGTTTTCGCCAACGGCGGACGTGGAGGAATTCACGCTCGCGCAAGTGCTCCAGCCGTCGCCGGTGGAGACAAAGACAGAGCGGCGGAGCATCGGCTTCGCTGCGAAATAATCACGCCCGCATTCCGTCATCGGAGCGCGGGTAAATCGGAGAAGGGAGAAGCGCCCCGGCGGCCAGTGTGCTGCCGGGGCGTTTTCCGTTTCTCCAAAAAACCAACATTCCATGACCATTCTATCCATCCTAGGACAAGCCGGTTCGCTCGCAGCGCTCGCGATACTCGCCGTGCGGCGACATCGACGTCCGCCCGCGAAACCACTGCCAGACAGCGCGAAACTCGCAGGTGTGCCGTTGCGCAGATTGCTCGACGATCCATGCGGCCCCGGAGCGGTGCTGCGCGACTTGCTCACGTATCATTCACTGAATCATCATTGATGAAATCATCCACGGAAGGCGCGGAAGGGCACGGAAAGTTTCCGTGAAATTCAGCGTCTTCCGTGGAGCGGCGGTTCAACGGAAGTCGTCTGAGTCATAGTCTTGCGCACCGTGCATGACTCGGATGACTCGGATGCCTTCTTTGGATGGGGTGTAGAAAACGAGATAGTTTCCGATGGGCAGAAATCGGATTTCGGGAAGAAGGTCTGGTCGAGCCTGCCCGACAAACGGGTCGTCCGCTAGCCGCTGACACGCCGTCTCAATCCGACTGATTAATCGCAATGCCGCTGGCGGGTTTTTGATCCGATATACCGCACGATACCGTGCAAATCTCGGCTCGCAGGTGTTGTGAAAACGGGCCGTGCCACTTTAAGCTTGGACGATTTTTCGGAGGGAACTGAAGACTTCATCGGCTTCGAGAAGTTCGCCCCGGTCAGCGGCGTCAAGGCCCTCCTGAATATCTCGAATCAACGCGGCTCTCTGCAACTCGCGAACATCTTCTGTTTGCTCGATCCAGCGGGCGAGTTCGTAGCGTTCGAGTGGGGGCAATTTCCCTGCGTCATCTTTGATTTTTTCAAGCGTGCTCATGCGTGGATATTACCCAGTACCCAATTTTTTCCATCCGAAACATCCGCGAAAACTTCCGTGAAACTCTGCGTCTTCCGTGGAGCGGCGGTCTAGTCGAAGTCTGCGGACCCGTAATTCCGTGAGCCGTGAAAAACGCGTAAGATTTCAATGTCCTCGGCGACTACTCGATAGAAAATCAAGAAATCGCCAACAGGCAGGAATCGGAGATCGGCGCGAATGTCCGACCTTGCAGTTCCTGCTTCCGGGAATTTCGCGAGAAGGTGAAAGTGGCTCGTGATTCCGTCGAGCCATCGATTTGCGGTCCGCAGCGAAAACGAACCGAAGTAGCACCAGATTTCATCGAGATCGCTTCGAGCCGCGTCCGCGATCGCGTAACTCTTCACGCTGCGGATGCGTCCGTGATTCCCAGTTTGGCGCGTCCTCGGGCCTTGATCCCTTCCATGAACGCACGGAGTTCTTCGTCATTTTTGCACTCGGTGAAGCGTCCGTTTTCGATGTCGGCGATCCCGACTTCAATGTCCCTCACAAGCGCTGCGCGCTGCATGGTTCGCACCGCATCGGACTGTTCGATCCATTTCGCCAGTTCATACAATTCGTCAGGCGGCAGTGTCGCTGCGTCGGCTTTGATTTTTTCGAGCGTGCTCATGGTGAGAGCTTACTTGAATGCCCTTTTTCCTCCACAAAAAACATCACCAACCAATCAACAGAAAGGAGACATCCAATGAACGACCAGGTCGTTTCTCCGCGCGTTCGTGCGGAGCTTTCCCGCGTCGAGGCTGAGCGCGGGGTTCGCGTGCTTTTTGCGTGCGAGTCGGGAAGCCGCGCGTGGGGTTTTCCCTCGCGCGATAGCGATTGGGACGTGCGCTTTCTCTACGTCCACAAACGCGAGTGGTATCTCGGTGTGGAGAATCACCGCGATGTCGTGGAGCAGATGCTCGACGAGCCGTTCGGCCCCGGTTCGCCGGAGCTGGACCTCGGCGGATGGGAGCTTCGCAAAGCGCTGCGCCTGCTCCGCAAGAGCAATCCGCCGCTGCTCGAATGGCTGAAATCGCCGCTCGTGTATGCGCAGGATTCGCGGTTTCACGCGGAGTTTTCCGAGCTCGCTGCGGACTACTATTCGAGCGAGCGATGCTTTGCGCACTATCTGCACATGGCGTTTGGAAATTGGCGCGATTATCTGCGCGGACGCGACGCCGTGCGGCTGAAGAAGTATCTCTACGTCTTCCGTCCGCTGCTCGCGTGCCGCTGGATCGCGCGCGGACTCGGCCCTGCGCCGATGCTGTTTTCCGACATGCTCGAAATGCTCGACGAGCCCGAAGTGCGCGCCGCTGTGGACGCGCTCGTGGCCCGCAAAATGTCGAGCGACGAGCTGGACGTGGAAGCTCCCGTGCCGGTGCTGAATGAATTCATCGCCGCCGAACTCCCGCGTCTGGAATCGCAACTGTCCCGCGCCGAGCCAGCGAGCGACGCCAGTGCGCTCGACCGTTTCCTGCAACGCTGGATGGAAGCGGCATTCGCGGCAAATTGAGTGATGAGAAATCCCCGGCGGAGAAATCGGTCTCCGCCGGGGTGATGCTCACAGTGAATCGGGTTCGTCGCGATGGCTGTGCCAAAAACGGAGGACTTCCACGATGCGCTCGGTTTGGTTTAGCACATAAAGGACGCGATAGGTACGGCTAAATACCGGCAGTTCTCGGACATTCGGAAAGTTTCGCTTTCTAAGGAGCCGTCCGTCGCTCGCGGTCTGGGAATCACTCAATTGGCGAATCGCTTCCCTTGGAAGGTCGTGGGCGTATTTTGTTCCGCGTTCAGGTTCGCCCTGCTCAGCCCAGTAATCGACGATGCCTTCGAGGTCGCGCAGAGCGCTCTCCGTGAAGACTACGCGGAGGTCTTGGTCGGCCATTTTTCTTCCACCTTTTTCAAAAACGCATCCGCGCTATAGACGCGTCCGGCTTCAATATCCGCCGTCGCTTCAGCGAGAGCACGATTGAGCCGCAACGTTTCGTGGACTTCTGCGAGAACAGGCGATTCATCGGGAAGCGTGTCCACCAATGTGTGAATGTCTTGTTTGCAAGTCATGCGTGGATTCTAGCGCACGAAATACGAAATGTCGAGGCGTCCGATGTCTGCTGTTTCACTACGTCGCTGGATGGAAGCGGCATTCGCTCGAGTGAGTTGGTCCATCTACCGAGACAGGATGCACCGCGCCCGCGCTTGAAGAATGGCGATGAATTTATTCGCCTGCGCGTATCCTTGATATTACATCGGCGATTAAAAGTAGTGACATAGACTTGGAACAAGCTATGATTTGAGAATGTCGAAGAGAGATGCACGAAACCTTTCACCGTCCCAGCTTGATGAAGTACGTTCGAGAGCTGTCGCGCTTTGGAAAAAGGGTTACAATCGGCGCGCAATCGCTGCCTTGTTGGAAGTTCACTACAATAGTGTCGGGCGCTGGGTGT
>JAYTMG010000248.1:0-1130 GCA_043728745.1 Verrucomicrobiaceae bacterium | reverse complement strand
GTGGAGCCGTGCGATATGCGCAAGGGGTTCGATGGGCTCTTCGGGCTTGTGTCCGAGCGGCTCGCGGAGGATGTAAAATCGGGCGCACTTTTCGTTTTTTCCCGCCATTATCCCGCTCCATCCACTCGTCAAACACCAGCGGTTTTCCTTTCCAAAGATGTTGAAATTGCAACACATGGTCCGCCGCAAAACATGGACTGACCAACGCCCCAAGAGCCATCCAGATTTGAACTCTGAGGGCACCGGATACTCGATAGATAAAGTCGCGCATTTTCATACAACAATCCACCCACAGAACCATGTGAGCCCCATCGAATGCCAGCAGAGAATCGTTAGCGGCAGGTAAAGATGACGGAGTCAGTTTGCCTACTGTGCCGGCAGGTTTTCAGCGAGCTGCTTGATGGTCCTCTTTCGTCGCCAAGGCTCCTAAGGCGGATAACCTGCAAGGCCACCGATGCCGATAAAGGCACGCGTTTCACCTGCAGCATCGCGAGCGGAAACGACGGCGGCATTTTCGAAATCGAAAAGCGAACCGGCATCGTGAAGCTCGCAAAAGCGCCGACCGCAGCGTCGTAGCAACTCAGTATCAAAGTGACCGACAGCACGATCCCCTTGTCGAAAAAGACTGCGAGCATCGCGGTGACGGTGGAGTAAGCTGCCGTCCGCTGCGTCACGCCATCACATTATCGGTTGGTTTTTTCTTTTTAATCGCCGCCGTAACGTTACTTTGAGTGTGGTTCTTTATCGCTTCGCATGCCATTTCCTCCTTCTATCTTCTCTCAACACTCACGTCGCGTGTTCTTTTTTCTCGCCTGACCCCGTTCCCTCGAGAAAGCCTTCGCCGCCGACTCCGCCTACCACGCTCCCACCCAAAGGGGAAATGGGGTCAGGCGAAAAAAAGGAAATGAATTGCGGACGACACTCATTTCCATTTCTTTTTTATCGCCTGACCCCCTTTCCCCTGGGTCAAACGTCGCGATGCTCTGCACACCATTGCCCGTGTGATGCCGGAGCGTGCGCCCCTCCGCGTCCACCTCATCCGCCTCCCACAGCACTTTGCCAGCGAGCATCCCGCCGTCGCCCGTCCCATCTTGCACACCCACGAGGCGATATGCAAATCCGCGCACATT
>JAYTMG010000247.1:0-5722 GCA_043728745.1 Verrucomicrobiaceae bacterium | reverse complement strand
TGAATCCGAATCATCCCGCGATTGTTTCTTCCGGGCAATCGTGGACCTATCGCGAGCTGCTTGAAAGGGCCGACGCAATCGCCGGGTTCATCCGCTCGGCGACCTCCGGCAGTTCGCCGCGTGTGGCGCTCTTCGCCCCGAACGGGCCTGACTATGTCGCGCTGGCGTTGGGAATTTTGCGTGCTGGCGCGTGCTTCGTTCCGGTTCCGTCGGAGCTTGCGACGGTCGAACGCGCGGCGGTGATTTCGATCACTGCGCCGCAGGTGGTTCTGGCTGCCGGTCCGGGGCCGTGGTTGCCGCAATCCGGGGTGATGGAGGAATGCGGCGGGATCTCGTTTCAATGGTGCCGCAGCGATGGCGAGCCGGCTTTTTCTGAAGCTCGATTCGATGCGCTGAATCCCGCGTTTGTGCGCTTTAGCTCGGGGACTACGGGCGCGAGTAAGGGCGTCGTCATCAGTCATGCGTCGCTCATGGAGCGGGTGCGGTCTGCAAATCGGCGGCTCGAAATCTCGAGCGCCGACCGCGTGCTTTGGACGCTGCCGATGGCTCATCATTTTGCGGTTTCGATCATGCTCTATTTGATTGAAGGTGCGACGACCGTGCTGGAGGATTCGCATCTCGCCGCCGATGTGCTCACGACGGCGAGGGAGCGTGGCGCAACGGTATTTTACGGCTCGCCGTTTCATCTCGCGGTTTTGGCCGCAGAGGATTCCGGGCGTGACTGGCCAGCGCTGCGGCTCGCGGTGGGGACTGCGGCGTCGGTTTCTGCGGAAATCTCGGCGAATTTCCGGGCGCGATATGGCGTCGCTCCGGCGCAGGGGCTTGGGATTATCGAGGTGGGGCTTCCGTTGTTAAACACGGCCGCAGCGTGCGAAAAGCCGGAGAGCGTGGGGCGGGCGGATGATGTGGAAATCCGGCTTCTCGATGAGGCTGGAGTTCAGCCCGCGCCGGGAGAGCTCGGCGAATTGTGGCTTCGCGGTCCGGGGATGTTTGATGCGTATCTTTCGCCTTGGTGCGAGCGCGCGGAGGCTACGAGTGACGGTTGGTTCGCCACGGGTGATCTTGCGAGTTGCGATGCGGAGGGATTTGTATTTCTGCGAGGCCGGAAAAAGTCGGTCATCAATTTTGGCGGGATGAAATTTTTCCCGGAGGAAGTGGAGTCGGTTCTTAATGCGCATCCTGCCGTGCGGGAAAGTCGGGTGTCTGCGGAGCCGCATGAGCGCTGGGGTGCGATTGCGGTGGCGGAGATTGTGCCGCTTGATCCGGCGAGTCCGCCTAAGCCGCCTGCGCTTGCGCGGCACTGTCGCGAGAGTCTTGCGAGCTATAAAGTTCCGGTGCGGTTTGCGATGGTTGCGGGACTGCTGCGGACGGCTAGTGGGAAATTGCGGCGGTAGGATTCGGGCGGGTCGCCCGGGGGACTGATACAGGCGGGGCGCCTGCGCCACTACGGCAACTTGCGGCTCGTGGTGTCCGCGAATTCGGCGACGACTTTGCGTGCTGATGCGGCGCCCATTTCCATGAGGTCGTGGGCGTGGTCGGGCCAGGGTTTTGGCGGCGGGAGCGTGAGCGGGAATCCGAGGCGCGGGCGCGGCGTGATGGTCTCTGCGGTGGCGACGATGCGACCTTCGCTGCGGGCGAGTTCGGCTTTCCAGTGAAGTAGTTCGTCGGCGGTGAGTTGGTGTCCGGCGAGCATGGCGCCGGTGAAGCTGTAGCGATGACTGCGCTCGCGGGCGCGCAGTTGCGGCTCGTGGAGAATGCTGTGCGCCGCGATGTGCGTGACGGTGCTTTTTCCGAGGAACGGCTCGACGGGGACGGAGCTGCCGAGGCCGCCGTCCCACAGCAATTCGCCGTCGATTCGGCGGGGCGCGATGACGCCCGGCAGCGCGCAACTCGCGAGGATGGTTTCCACGAGCGGGCCGTGCGTGCGCAGCTCCACGCGGCTCGTGCGCAGGTTGGTCACGGCGAGGTGCAGCTTCGCTTTGATGCAGTCTTCGATCCGGCGCTCGCCGAGGAATTCGCGGAGGACGTTGCCGAGTTTTTCCCCGACGAAAATTGCGGCGCATCCGGGCCACCCAATCAAGGTGCCGAGGGCGCGCGGGGTCATGAAGAGTTCGTGGAAGCAGGCTTTTAATGTGCGGCGTTTGAAGAGGGCTTCGATGTCTTCCAAATCGATGCCCGCAGCGTAAAGGCTGGCGACGATTGCTCCGGCGGATGAGCCCGCAAGTTCATCGGGAGCCCAGCCGTCGGCGACCATCTGGCGGAGGAATCCGTGATGCGTGGGGAAGCCGAGAAATGATGAGCCGAGGGCGATGGCGACAGTGCGCGGTGAATCAGACATTGGTGTGGAAAGTTTTGATGGCGGGCGCGGCCTTTATGCGATGGCGAGATCGGCGGGGTCCACGTCTCTCACGCCGTGGCGCGACATGAACCGCACAAGGCCGCGGCTGTAGCGCGAGAGCGTGGATGCGCCGGATGCCATGCACGCGATGTTGCGCTCCATGTGGGTGTGCATGAACCGGGTGAGCTTGCCGGGATACTTCCGCTCGAAGGACATCCCGGTTTGATACATCGCGAACATCTGGCCGTTGTAAAAATAGCCGATGAGCTCCTGCCATGCCTCCAGCCATTCTTCCATTTTCTGCGCGTATTTCTCCGGCTCGTCGAGGTGCTCGGCGAGGAGTTCTGCGGAGCGGAGTGCGAGCATGAGGCCGGGCGAAAGCATCGGGTCCACAAAGCCGAATGCGTCGCCCAGCATCGCCCAGCCGGGGCCGTAGCCGCGCTCGGAGATGAGCTGGTAGTTTGTGTAGGTCATCACTTTGCTCACGCGCTCGCGGTTCACTCCGGCGGGTGCGAGGACGGGGTCGCGTGCGATGACGGCTTCGAGCCGTTCCTCGGGAGTTGCGCCGAGACGCGCGGCTTCGTCGCGGTTTAAAACGACGCCGACGGAAAGCTTGTCGGGCAGCGGAATGCGCCAGCTCCAGCCGGCAGCGAGGCGCGTGATGGTGACGATGCCGCGCGGCTTTTCTTCCTCGAATCCGTGGTAGTGGGCGAAATACGCGACGTCTTTTCGCGGGCCGACTCGCGCGGGGATTTCGAGCAAATGCGCGAGTGCTCGTGCGCGTCCGCTGGAATCGACGATGAGGTCGGGCTGGGTGCCGTTGAGCGTCGGGGCTGCGGCGAGCGTTTCTGCGGAAAGCCGCACGCCGTCTCCCTCCACGCGCTCCAGCTTGGCGCGGATGGGAATGCGCACGACGCCGAGTTCTGTCGCGCGGTCCTGAATCACTTGATCGAACGCGGGGCGCGGGACGTTGTAGGCAAAGGTGGGGAGTTTGCAGCGGCTGACGGCTTGGAAATTAAACGTGATGGTTTCGTGCGCTCCAAACGTGAAGGTGACGCCGGGCTTGCGTTGCCCGATGGCGGCGACGCGTTCGCGGACGCCGAGTCGATCGAGCATGGGGAGGATGACGGGGATGAGCGATTCGCCGACGATCAACTCGGGGCGCGCTCCGTCATCAAACAGCACCACCGTGAGTCCGCGCTTGAGCAGATGACACGCGAGCGCCGAGCCTGCGGGCCCGCCGCCGATGATGGCTATGGTTTGGATGCGTTTCTTCATGGGAATATCGTGCGCATGGTGCGTGGGGCGGCGAGTGCTGGCAATCCGCGAGGTGCTTTCTTGGCTGCTTGGAAGATATGGGACTCACGGGACCCAAGGGACGAAAGGGACGGAAGGGACGGAAGGGACGGAAGGGACGCGGTTCTTTCTGTTCTTTGCGCGGGATCGGGTTCGGTGCTATGGCTGGGGGATGATTCATTTTATGCGAGGCGCGGGTTTTCGATGAGGGTGGTGGTGCGGGTGTTTGCTTATTTGCGCCGGTATCCGGGGATGGCTTCGGGGACGATGCTTTGTGCGGTGGCTTCTACGCTGCTGGCGTTTGTTTTTCCAAAGGTGACGCAGCTCGTGATGGATGACATTATCGCGGGGCGCGGGGAGCGGCTTTGGTCGCTGGTGGCGGTGGCGGCGGCGGCGTATTTGGGGCGCGATGGGTTTAATGCGCTGCGGGTGATTTTGAATAACACGTTTGAGCAGCGGGTGATCTTCGATTTGCGCAGCGATCTTTACGGGCATATCCAGAAGCTGCCGCTGAAGTGGTTCGATGACCGGGCGACGGGGGATATTATGACGCGGTTGCTCGAAGATGTGACTTCGGTGGAGCGGATGCTGATCGATGGGATCGAGCAGGGCGTGGTGGCGGTGTTGCAGATTGCGATCGCGCTGGCGTTTTTGTTTTCGGCAAATGCGAAGCTGGCGTGGTTGTCGATGTTGCCGGTGCCGTTTTTGGTGGCGGGGGCGCTGAGTTATACGCTGACGGCGCCGAAGCGGTATCGGGTGCAGCGCAAGGCGTCGTCGGCGATGAATTCGCTGTTGCACGATAATCTGGCGGGGATTCGGCAGATCAAAACTTTTACGCGGGAGGCGGAGGAACATGCGCGGTTCGACGGGGTGAGCGGGGCGCTGCGGGATGCGGCGCTGAAGATTATGAAAGTGTGGGCGATTTATAGTCCGTCGATGTCGTTCTTCGGGGCGGTGGGCGGGGTGTTGATGCTGGGCTTTGGCGGGCACGAAGTGTTGGCGGGGCGGATGTCGCACGGGCAGTTGGCGGGGTTGTTGTTTTTGACAGGGCTGCTTTACGATCCGATTGCGAAGCTGCATTCGCTGAATCAGCTCATCCAGAGCGGGCGGACTGCGGGGGAGCGGGTGTTTGAAATCCTCGATGAAAAGCCGGAGCCGGATGAGATGGAGCACGCGGCGGCGGTGTCGGTGAAGGGGGATGTGGAGTTTGAGGATGTGTCGTTTTCGTATGACGAGGACAGGCCGACGCTGCGTCATATCACGCTGCGCGCAAAGCCGGGTGAGACGGTGGCGCTGGTGGGGCCGACGGGCGCGGGGAAGAGCACGCTGGTGAATTTGATCACGCGTTTTTATGAATACGACGATGGGGAGATCCGGGTGGACGGGACGCCGATCCGGGACCTGCCGCGTGCGGCATTGCGCTCGGCGGTGGGCATGGTGACGCAGGAGAGTTTTCTTTTTAATGGAACGGTGCGCGACAATCTGCGGCTGGGCCGAGCGGATGCAACGGATGAGCAGATGTGGCAGTGCCTGCGGGATGCAAATGCGTCGTCGTTTGTGGAGCGGTTGCCGACTGGGCTCGATACGGTGGTGGGCGAGCGCGGGGTGAAGCTGAGTGTGGGAGAAAAGCAGCGGGTGTCGATCGCACGGGCGCTGCTGAAAGATCCGCCGATTTTGGTGCTGGATGAGGCGACGGCGTCGGTGGACACGCAGACGGAGCGGCTGATTCAACAAGCGCTGGACCGGCTGATGGAGAAGCGGACGTCGTTCGTGATTGCGCATCGGCTGAGCACGGTGCGGCATGCGGACCAGATCCTCGTTTTGGAGCGCGGACGCATCGTGGAGCGGGGGCGGCATGATGATTTACTGGCGATGGGCGGGGTGTACGCGCGGCTGTGTGCGGGGAGTTTTTTGGATTCGAAGGACTGATGGTTGCGGGGCGGTAAGAGGAATTTCCTCGCCACCAGAGAAAACCCCGCCCTTTATACGCGCCCCCAATTTTACACACACGATATTATGGCAGACGAAACGAATGAGTCCCAGACCGAGGGGACTCCCAAAAAAACACCAGCACCTGTAAACCTCGCA